>NZ_JBHVWS010000003.1:0-460672 GCF_042882185.1 Streptomyces sp. NPDC058239 | reverse complement strand
GGCCGTGCGCGCCACCGGCTCCGGGATCGCGCGGGCCGCCCGGGTGCTGCGGCCGCGGCTGCCGCGCGGCCTGGCGCTCGCGCTGCGGCGGCGCCGGCGGGGCGCGCTCGCGCGGCGGCTCGCGGCGGACACCCGTACGCCGGTGATGGTGCGGCAGGCGCTGCGCGAACTGATCCCCGCCGACGCGGCGGACGCGGAGCGTCCGGTACGGGTCTACAGCGTCCTGGCCGAACCCACGAAGCTGCTCGCGTCGGTGTCGGGGGCGCACACGGCGCCCGTGCCGTGGACCGCGGTCGAACCGAATCGCTGGGAGCGCACCGGACTGCCCTCCGTCATCGAGGGCGATCCGGCGGCCGACGTGACGCTCGCGCTGCCGCACCTCGCCCGGATCGGGGTGAGCGAGCGGGGCGCGCAGGTCATGGTGGACCTCGGGCACATCAACGGCGCGCTGAGCGTCAGCGGTGACCTCGTCGTCGCCCAGGACACCGTGGCGGCGCTGGTGCGCGGGCTGCTCGAACTTCCGCGGCAGAGCACGGTGGTGGTGTCGGTGGATCCGGGCGCTAGCGCCCTGCCCGGCCTCAACGGTCTGGTCCGGGTCCGTTCCCTGTCGGAGGTGAAGGGCAAGGCCCCCGAGGAGATCCTCAACTCCGCCGAGGAACTGGGCGTCGGCCTGGTGCGTGGCGCCGCCCGTACGGGCGAGGTCACCGGCTTCGTAGTCCTCCAGGACGCGCCGACCGCCGAGGCGGCCCGCGCGCTCGCGGACCTCACCGCGCCCGAGGGCGGCGGCTGGATCGTGCTGACGGTGGGCGACGTACCGGGGGCGCACTGGCGGTGGTACGCGGAGAACGACGGCAGCGTCGACCTGGGCGTACTCGGTCTGCAGGTGGTCGTTCCCACGCAGACGTTGGCGGGGGCGGGCACGGGCCGGGTCTGACGGCTCGCGACCCGGTAAAAGATTTTCCCGGGAATTGAACCTCCCCGCCACAGCGGCCGTTTTCACAGTGACAGTGACCGGCCAGAAGGAATTCCGGGACCAGAAACTCCGCCCCGGCAGTCGGCCGACTCCTCCCCTGCTGCCGGGGCGGGCCATTACTTCAGCACTTCAGCGAAAAGCAAATTCTCCAAGACTTCCGAAAGAGGGATATCCATGCGTAAATTCACCTACGTCCCGGTCGTATTCACACTCGCCGCGGTCATGCTGACGGCGGCCTGCACAAGCTCCCAGGGCACGGCGGCGACCACCACCGGCTCCGCCGGGCGCGCCGCCGCGACGGGCAACGGTGCGCAGCCCTCGCAGGCGGGCCGCCTCAGCGTCTGGAAGAGCCGGCAGTTGGGCCCGGTCGTGACGGACGGCGCGGGCTTCACCCTTTACCGCTTCGACAAGGACACGGCGAAGCCGCCCGCTTCCAACTGCGCGGGCGACTGCGCCGCGGCCTGGCCGCCGGTGCTCGCCGACGGTGCGAAGGCGGGCCGCGGCGTGGATCCCGGGCTGCTCGGCTCGGTGAAGCGCGCGGACGGCACGAGGCAGCTGACGCTCGCGGGATGGCCGCTGTACCGCTACGCGCAGGACACGGCGCCCCGGCAGACCCGCGGGCAGGGCGTCGGCGGCACCTGGTTCTCGGCCGCGCCCGACGGCACGAAGGCGAAGGCACAGGCGCAGGAGGCCCCGAGCGAGCCGAAGGACCTGCCCGCCCTGTCCACGGTCGACGACAAGGAGCTCGGCACGATCGTCCGCGACGGCAAGGGGCGTACGCTCTACCGCTTCACCAAGGACACCGCCTGGCCGATGAAGTCCA
Organism: Streptomyces sp. NPDC058239; assembly: GCF_042882185.1. Lineage (NCBI taxonomy): Bacteria > Bacillati > Actinomycetota > Actinomycetes > Kitasatosporales > Streptomycetaceae > Streptomyces > Streptomyces sp. NPDC058239. Next base: position 458,876 of record NZ_JBHVWS010000003.1, on the reverse strand, counting down.
ACTGCCGGGGCGCCTGCCTGGAGAAGTGGAAGCCCGCCAGGCTCGTCGACAAGAAGAACATCAAGGGCATCGACCCGAAGCTGCTCAGCCCGTACACCCGCTCCGACGGCACGAAGCAGCTCAGCATCGACTGCTGGCCGCTCTACTGGTACACCGGCGACGAGAAGCCCGGCGACGCCAACGGCCAGGGCGTGAACGGCACTTGGTTCACCGTGCGGCCCAACGGCAAGCTGGCCAAGTAGTCGCGCAGGCCCGGGGAGCCGAGGCGGCGGTGGCTGACAGGGTATGTGCGTCACGGCCGTTCCCCCATTCCGATGAACCCCGGGCCCGTCGGCGCCGTCCCGGACCCGGGGCTGGGGCGCTGCCCCCATGGCGCAGTTCGAGCAGTTGCACAGCTCCGTCCCCGGCATCGCCTCCGCGATCGAGCGGATGCGCGTGTTCAGCTCCGCCCGGCCGCCGGTGGGCGGGGCCGAGGACGGGGTGGCGGTCTTCAACCGCATCTATCTGGCGGTCACCGAGACCGTCCGGCGGCAGATCGACGGCGGTGCGTTCCCGGACCGGCCGGCCGCCACGCTGGACGTGCGGTTCGCCGAGCGCTACCTGTCGGCGGTCGACGCCGAGGCGGCGGGAGAGCGGACGCCCGACTGCTGGCATCCGCTCTTCCAGTACCGGCACCATCCGGGCGTACGGCCACTGCAGTTCGCCCTGTCCGGCATCAACGCGCACATCGGCCACGATCTGCCGCTCGCCGTGGTGGACACCTGCCGCACGCTGGGCTGCGCCCCGCCGGATCTGGACGACGAGTTCGACCGGGTGGGCGATCTCCTGCTGATGCTGGAGGAGCGGATCCGGGAGGATCTGATGCCCGGCCCCGATCTGCTGGAACTGGCGGACCCGCTCACCCATCTGTTCGGCTCGTGGAGTCCGGAACGGGCCCGCGAGGCGGCCTGGTCGACGGCGCTGGTGCTCTGGCGGCTGCGTGAAGTGCCTCCGCATGCCGAGGAGTTCCGCCGTCGGCTGGATGCGGGGGCGGGGCTGGTGGGGCGCTTTCTGCTCACTCCCTGCCGCTGACGGCGGGCCCCTACCGGGAGGAGTCGCCGTACACCCCTCCTAGAAGCAGTCGCCGTACCAGTGGACCGCGCCGGGTGCCGTGACCGTGGCCCGCACCGATTCCTCGGTGGCGTGCAGCGGGCGTGCCATGCCCACGCGTTCGGTCACCCGCCAGGTGTCCGCCAGCAGTACCGGCAGCGCGGCCCGGATCCCGGGACCGTCGGGGAGCCGGACCCGGGCCCGGCTCAGCCCGGCCGCCCGGCCCCGTTCACCGGCGGCGGCGAACAGCCCGCCCAGGCTCTCGGGGGCGCCCGCGAACTCCCGCACCTCCAGGTACTCCCCCTGGTGCTGGGCCACCAGCCAGCCGGCGAGCGCCCCCGACGCGGGGTCCTGGGCCACCAGCGACCGCTCGACCGGCCCGTACCAGGCGGGCACCCGCACCGCCCAGTCCTCGGCGGCCCGCACCGAGCTGAGCGGCCGGTCCGCGTTGTACGCGCGGTGCAGGGCCGCCACCTCGGCGGCGTCCCGCACGGTGGCCGGGCGGACCCGGAGCTCCCCGGCGGGCTGCGAGGGCGCGAGTGTCCCCTCGGTGTACGTACTGCCGAACTCCTGCCATCCCGAGCCCCGGTAGACGCCCGGCGTCCCGGTGAACAGCAGCGACCAGGCGCACCCTTCGGCCGTCATGGTGTGCTCCGCCGCCTCCAGCAGCCGGCGCACCAGCCCCTGGCCGCGGGCCTCGGGGCGGGTGGCGACGCTGCCGATGCCGCCGACCCGCTGCGGGGTGCCGTCCGCGTCGCGGATCAGCCTCGGTACGTAGACGACGACCGCATCTATCTCCTCCCCCTCGGCGCTTTGCGCGACGAAGGTGTGGCGGTGGCGGTCCGGATCGAGGGCGTGCAGGTCGGCGATCTGCGGGGCTTCGAAGCAGCGCCGCCACAGCGTGGCCAGCGCCGGGTCGTCGGCCGGGGTGGTGGTGCGGATCGTTGCGGTCACAGGGTCAGGTTCCCGTCCGTGCGTGCCTTGTCACCGTTGGCCGGCATCGCGCTGCGCTTCGTACCGTCCTCCACGCACGCGGTGTGCAGAGCCGAATCCAGGGCGTCCGGGTCGAGGTGGAGCGTGCCGCCGGTGAAGCGGCTGCCGGTCGCCGCGTAGTGGTTCGTGCCGTCGGCGATGCGGACATGGGCGGTGTCCGGGCCGGAGGCGGAGCTGCTGAGACCGTTGATGTCCCAGGTGGTCCGCCCCTCGCCGACGGCCCGGCCGAGCAGGGCCTTGGCCTTGTTGCTGCCGGTGAGGCGGGCGCCGCCGGTGACGGTGATCCGCTGGTCGCGCACGGCGCTGAGTTCGATGCCGGTGTTCTCGTAGCTGCCGCCGTCGATCCGCAGATCCGCCGAACCGACCGAGAGCGGGGCCGCGTTCTCGGCGCCGGTGACCGTGCAGTCGGTGAAGTGGACGGGGCCCGCCCCGCGCAGGATCGCGCCGTCGACACCCTTGAACGTGCAGCGTACGAAGTGCACGGGCGCGGTGACCGGGGTCTGGACGAGGACGGCTCCGGCGGGGGGCTCGAAGGAGCAGTCGCTGATGGTGGTGGGCCGGGTGGAGCGGGCGGAGCGCTGGGCGACCGCGAAGGTCTTCGCGGTACAGCCGCGCACCTGGGCGCCGTCGGCGTTGACGGTGAGGGTGCCGGCCTGGTCGAAGGTGGGGCGGGCGATCACCGTGATGTCTTCGAGGGTCAGGTCGGTGATCTTGGTGTTGGCGGTGAACCAGGAGCAGACATGTCTGCGCACCGTGATCCGCTTCGCCGAAATCCCCCACTGCGCCCCGGAGTTGGCGATGTCCATCAGGCCGGAGTTGCCGTCGAAGAGCAGATCGTGCTCGTACTGCCCGTGCGTGGTGAAGGGGTTGCCGCCCGCGTCGTCGCCGTCGCCGTGGCAGTTCACGACGGTGCAGTAGGCGGAGGCGGTGAGGTCGTTGAGATGGCGGACATTGCTGGTCGTGCAGTCCGCGACCCGTCCGTACAGGCAGTAGATCTGCTGGGTGAGATAGCCCGCGCCGCCGTACTCGACGGTGGGCGGGTTCTTCAGGGAGCAGTCCTCGGTGCGGAAGCGGGTGCACCAGCGGCGCATGATGACCGGCCAGAAGGTACCGGTGGCGTGGATCCCGGAGACGTCGCAGCCGACGGCGTACTCGAAGCTGACGGGGTGGGAGCCGGTGTACTCGTCGGGGCCGGCGCCCTCGAAGACCAGATTGCGGATGTGGGTGTTGTGGACCGGCTCGATGCGGGTCCAGGTGAGGTTGCGGCCCGCGGCGAGTTCCCAGCCGTTGAGGTAGCCGATCCGGATGTGGTCCGCGTCGATGATCTCGGTGATCTCGACCAGCTTCTGCAGTTCGCGTTCGTCACCGCCGCCGCCCGTGACCGGATCGACCTGCACGGCCCACCACTGGCCGACCTCGAACGCCTTGGCGTCGGGGACCGGGAAGGTGTCGGTGAGCTCGATGACCTTGCCGGAGAGCGCGTGCTCGACGGTGGTGTCGGTGACGGTGCCGCGGAAGGAGAGGACGGCGCCGAAGGGGTTGTCGTGGGTGTTCTTCTCGATGCCTTCGGTGCGTATGCGGTGGCCGCCGAAGTCGAGTTCGATGTCGGAGCGGTTCCAGAGGTGGCGTTTGGTGAGGAGGAGGTCGGTGTGGGCCTCGATGCGGTGGACGCTGTTGTCGGCGATCATCGCGTCGAGGGCGGCGTCGGCGGGTTCTTCGGCGTCGAAGTGGCCGAAGGTGCGGAAGTCGAGGGTTCCGGTATGGAGCTGGAGCCAGCGGCCGGTCTTCGTGTTCTGCGGGGCGATGACGGTGCCGCCGTTGTGCGCGGCGGTGGACTTCTTGTCCCAGCGCACGGCCATGGCGCCGCCGTCGCCGGGGGTGCGGTAGCCGGCGATCAGGACCTGGGTGCCGTCGTCGAAGGGTCTGGTGTTCAGCGCGCGCAGCGCTGCGACCGTGTCGACACGGAGCACCTCGCCCGTGTGCGACGGTGCGGCCTGGGCGGAACCGCCGGCCACGGCCGAACCGGCCATGACCAGACCGGCCAGACCCGAAGCCCGAAGAAGATTCCGACGAGACGAAGCAGAGGGCAGAGCGGGGGACGATGCATTGACGGACATGGCGGAGGCGCTCCTCGCGTAGTCGATGCGTGCTCGGTGAGAACCGACTGCCGGTCGGTCGCGGTCAGATCGTGTTGCGGTACGGCGGCATGAAGCGCATACGGGGCATCTGGTCCGCCAGCACTCCCCCGTCGACGACGATGCGCGCCCCGGTGAGATACGCCCCGGCGTCCGAGGCGAGCAGCAGCAGCGCGCCCACGCATTCGTCGGGCTGCGCGTACCTGCCGAGCGGGATGCGCTCGCGGTACGCGGATTCGAAGGCCTCCCGGTCGAAGGGGAATTCGCCGTCGATGGGGGTCTCGACCATGCCGGGGGCGAGGGTGTTGGCGGTGATGCCGTGCGGGGCGAGCTCGACCGCCAGGGTCTCGGTGAGCAGTTGGGCGGCGGCCTTGGAGGCGTTGTAGTGGGCCAGGCCGGCCTCCGCCACCAGGGCGTTCTTCGAGGTGATGGTGATGATGCGGCCCGCGACCGAGTCCGCCGTCATGTGTTCGGCGATGCGCTGGCTAAGGAAGAAGACGGCGTCGACGTTGACCCGCATGATGTGCGACCAGCTCGCCGGGGTGATCTCGTTGAAGCGCTCCAGCGCCGCGGTGCCCGCGTTGTTGACCAGGATGTGCAGCAGGCCCGCCTCGGCGCGTACGGCGTCGACGAAGCCGGGCAGCGCGTCGATGTCCGCGAGGTCCTGACCATAGGTCCGGCACCGGCGGCCGAGTGCCTCGATCGCCGCCGCGGTCTCGGCGATGCCCTGGGCACCGGGCAGGTCGACGAGGACCAGATCAGCGCCGGCCTCCGCGAGGCCGACGGCGAAGGACCGGCCGAGGCCCCGGGCGGCCCCGGTCACGACTGCGGTGCGGCCGGTCAGATCGAAGCGGTCGGTTCCGCGGGGCGGGACGGCTGCGGTCATGGCGGGGTTCCTCCAGGCGGAGCGGTACGGAGAGGGGTGTGTCGGCTCCGGTACTGATCGCCGGAGGGGTCCGGGCCGCCGCGCTGGGACACATGGGTGATGGCGCGGCGGCCCGGCTGCCGGTCGGTACCGGGCGACAGGGGGATGACCCCGGCACCGTACCGGCAGGTTCGGGGTAACGGCCGGATCAGCCGGTCAGGCCGAGCAGGTCCAGCGACGGCCGGTGGATGATCTCCTCCACCGCGTCCGCATCCAGCGGCGGCAGTCCGGGGATACCGGGGATGCGGGCGATCTCCCGCAGCCCCTTCACCGAGTCGTCGACCGTCGTGAACGGGTAGTCGCTGCCGAACATCAGCTTGTCGAAGACCCCGTAGTCCTGGACCAGCCGGAGGCTGTGCCAGAGCTGGAAGGGCCGGTAGTGCAGGGCGCTGATGTCCGCGTACACATGCGGGTGCTTGCGGATGACCGCGATGCACTCGCCCTCGAAGGGGTGGCCGAGGTGGGCGAGGACCATCCGCAGTTCGGGGTGGCGGATGGCGACCGCGTCCAGGTGACGGGGCATTGCCCACTCCAGCGGCGCGTTCGACACAAAGGTCGTGCCGGTGTGGACGAGGAGCGGAAGGCCGTGCCGTTCGGCGTAGCCGTACAGCTCGTCGTACTCCTCGGCGGCCGGGTCGAAGCCCGCGTACATCGGCATCAGCTTGATGCCGCGCAGGCCCAGTTCCTGGTGCCCGTAGCGGAGTTCGTCCTGCCAGCCGGGCTGGGTGGGGTCGAGGGAGAGGTAGCCGATCAGCCGATCGGGGTGCTGTCCGGCGTACGAGGCGACGGCGTCGTCGTCGACCCAGAGGCCGCTGCGGCGCGCCTTGCCCCCGACGACGATCGTGCGGGTGCCCTCGGGTGCCGTTGCCGCGTACTCCTCCCACTTCACCGTGAGGTCGACCTCGCCCGCGTGGGCGCGGGCGGAGTCGGACTTGAACGGGTCGGTGAAGTCGTGGCTGTGCCGGAAGAGATGTGAGTGGACGTCGACGATCATGTCCGGTTCCGCTTCTCCCAGCCGTCCGCGAACATGTTCCAGAAGCGGTGGCTGGGCGGGTGTTCCTCGAAGACTTCGTCGACGAGCTCGACTCCGATTCCCGGGGCGGTCGGCAGGCCGATGTGGCCGTCGATGATCGGGAGGGTGCCCTTGAGTGCGTCGAAGACGTAGTCCTCGAGGAGTCCGTCGAAGGTTTCGAGGATCTTCAGGTTGGGGATTCCGAGCGTCGCGTGCACCGAGACGGTGGTGCACAGCGGCGAGTTGGAGTTGTGCGGGGCCACGAGCATGCCGTGGGTATCGGCAATCGCGGCGAGTTTCCTGACCTCGGTGAAGCCGCCGGCCATCGAGAGGTCGGGCTGGATGATGTCGACCGCGTTCGTGGCGAAGAGCTGCTTGTACTCGTAGCGGTTGTGGAAGTGCTCACCGCCGGAGATCGGGAACGCCGCGCGCCGGCGCAGTTCCGCGTACCGCTCGATGTGGGTCCACGGCATCGGCTCCTCGAACCAGCCGATGTCGAAGGGCTCCAGTTCCCGCACGAGGCGGGCGGCGGTCGGCATGGCGAACCGGGCGTGGCCCTCGATGAACAGGTCGATGTCCGGCCCGATGGCTTCGCGGACGGCGGCCACGAGAGCGATGGAGCGGCGCAGTTCGGCGCGCTCCAGCTCGTGCAGCCCGGGGCCGAACGGGTCGAACTTGAGGGCGGTGAAGCCCTTCGCCACGGTCTCCTTCGCCTTGGCGGCGAAGGTCTCGGGCTCGCGTTCGCCGGTGTACCAGCCGTTGGCGTACACGCGTACCTCGTCCCGGCAGGCGCCGCCGGTCAGCCGGTATGCGGGGACGCCGAGCGCCTTGCCCATCAGGTCGTACATCGCCTGGTCGAGGCCGGACAGGGCGATGCCGCCCATGTCGCCGCCGCGCAGGAAGTCGCCCTGGTAGACACGGAGCCACAGCTCCTCGATGTCGAAGGGGTCGGCGCCGATGAGATGGCGCTGTGCGAGGGCCTCGGTGAGGGCGCAGACCTCGCTGACCCGGTAGGGGTGGGTGATCTCGCCGATGCCGGACAGGCCCTCGTCGGTGTGGACCCGGACATAGCCGAAGTCGCGCCAGGAGGTGCCGAGCATCAGGGTCTCGACCCGGGTGATCCGTCCGGCGGGGCCCGCGGGGCGGGTGCGGTTGACAGTGAGCATCAGCGGGTCGCTCCGCCCATGGTGGAGGTGTTCTCCAGGTCGCGCGCGCCGCCGTCGGCGAGAACGGCCTTGACCGCGGCCTCGGTGCCCTCGATCAGACGGTCCACGTCGGTGTCGGTGTGGGCGTAGCTGATGTGGCTGCGCTTGAGGTTGAGCGGCAGTTCGAACAGGCCGTGGTCGAGGAGTTTGCGACGGTAGCCGACAAACAGCGAGGCGTCGTTGTTCAGCAGGTCCGCGTAGGTACGGGGGGTCTCGCCCGGCATGAAGTAGCTGACGAAGACGGAGCCGTAACCGGTGACGACGGCGGGGACGCCGAGGCGCTCGTACAGTCCGGTCAGTTCGCTGCGGACACGGTCGCCGAGCCGGAAGACGTGCTCGTGGACCGGCTCCTCACGCAGCTTGCGCAGGGTGGCGAGGGCGGCGGCGACGACGGACGGGTGGCCGTTGTACGTACCGGCGAAGAAGGCGGGGGCGCCGGGGCGGGTGGAGAAGAGGTCCATCAGGTCGGCGCGGCCGCCGATCGCGCCGACGGGGGCGCCGTTGGCGATGGCCTTGCCGAGGGTGGTGAGGTCGGGGGTGATGCCGGAGATCTTCTGCCAGCCGCCGATGTCGTGGCGGAAGCCGGTGATGACCTCGTCGAAGATCAGGACGCTGCCGGCCCTGGTGGTCTCCTCGCGCAGCGTGGTGAGGAACTCCTGGTACGGCAGGAGCGCGCCGACGTTGTGCGGGACGGGTTCGACGATGACGGCGGCGATGTCGGAGCCGTGCTCGGCGAAGGTGCGGCGGACGGCCTCGCTGTCGTTGAAGGGCAGGACGAGGGTGGCTTCGAGGACCTCGGGCAGGATGCCGGTCGAGATCGGGTCGTGGCCGCCGACCATCGAAGAGGCGGAGATGACGTTGAGGCTGACCGCGTCGTGCCAGCCGTGGTAGCAGCCCTGGAACTTGACGACCAGGCGGCGGCCGGTGGCGGCGCGGGAGACACGCAGCGCGTGGAACGTGGCCTCGCTGCCGGTGCTGGTGAGCAGCACCTTCTCGATCGACGGGATCAGCTCGGTGAGCTGTTCGGCGAGGAGGACCTCGCCCTCGGTGACGCCGACGCCCATATGGCCGAGGGTGGCGCCGGCCTCGGCGGTGGCACGGGCCACGTCGGGGTCGTTGTGACCGAGCAGGGGCGGGCCGAACGCCGAGTGGAAGTCGGTGTACTCGCGTCCGTCGGCGGTACGGAACCGTGCGCCGTCGGTTCCGGTGACGACCAGGTCGGTCAGTCCGGGAACGCTGCGCTGACCGCTGTTCACTCCGCCGGGTACGACCTGGCGGGCGCGCTCGGCGAGTCGGGCTCCGGATTCGTTGCCTACCGGGCCTGAACTCATATCGCTTGCTCCTTGCGTCGAGAGTCGTCGGTTTTCGCAGGCCCTGCCCGGCCTGTGAGTCCCTGGCGCCATCCGCCCGGCAGTCGCCGCAGGAAGAGGGTGATCCGTGGTGCTTGGGTGGTGCGTTTCGTTTTTTCCGAACACTGTTCTGTAGAGCAGAACAGTGCCTGGATATTACGTGCGGCGCCAGGGCCGGTCAACCCCTTTCCGGACACCGAAAGGCCTGTTTCCAGGCCTTCTTCACAGAGAAAGCGCAACTGACCCACCTGGAGGCACTAGGCTGTTCTGCTATGACGAACAGTGCTGCCCCAGAAGAACCGAAGTACTGGGTCAAGAGCGTGGCCAGGGCAGCGGACATCCTCGAAGCGCTCGCCGCCCCCGCGCAGGGGAACGGCCTGAGCGTCACGGAGGTCGGCCAGGCCTGCTCCATCTCCAAGAGCGCCGCCTTCGGCATGCTCCAGACCCTGCGCGCCTACGGCCTCGTCTCGGACGACGGCGAGGGCATGAACCGCCGCTACCGGCTCGGCATGAGCCTGGCCCGGCTCGGCGACCGGGCCCGCTCCCAGGTGTCCCTGCGCGGGGTCGCCCACCCCGTTCTGCGCGAGCTCACCCGGACCACCGGCATGGCCTCCAGGCTCGCCGTGCCCGAGGACGGCCATGCGGTCGTCGTGGACCAGGTCGAGCTCGACCAGCGCGTCCGGCTCGATCTGCGGATGGGGCAGCGCGAGCTGCCGCACTGCACGGGCCTGGGCAAGGCGCTGCTCTCCGCCGTGCCGCAGAGCGAGGCCGCCGCGGTCGTCGAGCGGTTCGGGCTGCCCCGTCGTACGTCCCGCACGATCACCGACCCGGCCACCTTCCTGTCGCATCTGCGCGACATCGCCCGAGTCGGCTACGCCCTGGACGACGAGGAGGACGCCGAGGGCATCATCTGCATCGGCGCGCCGGTCTTCGACGACCGTTCGGTGTGCGCCGGAGCCATCTCCATCACCGGCCTCAAGCTCGGTCTGCCGGCCTGGCGCTACCAGGAACTGGGCGGCCAGGTACGGGACGCGGCAAGGCGGATCAGCGTCTCGCTGGGCTGGGTCGACGACGCGGAGGACGACACATCCGACACCGACACATCGCATTCCGACGGATTCGGGTCTTGACCAATCGGCGTAACCCGCCGTAGGTTCCCTGCCAACCGCGGTGACGCTCACTCGTCACCGCCGATTTACCCCCTTCCGGTCCGCTTCCGACGCCTGCCCACCGCGTCGTGAACATCCGACGGCCGGACCCTTTTTCAGCCATCCGCCTCATGGCAGTCCACCGCAGGAACGCTCCCTCATTTTCGGCACTTCTCGGAAGGCGAAGTCCGCATGAGCGTTCCGCACCAACACACCTCCGCTTCGTCCCGTCGTACTCTGTTGCGGGCTTCGGGGCTGGCCGGTCTGGTCGTGGCCGGTTCGGCCGTGGCCTCCGGCCCGGCACAGGCCGCACCGTCGCATGCAGGCGACGTGCTGCGTGTCGACACGGTCGCCGAGCTGCGCGCGCTGAACACCAAGCCGCTCGACGACGGAACCCAGGTCCTGGTCGCCGGCCACCACACCCCCGGCGACGGCGGCGCGATGGCCGTGCGCTGGGACCGGAAGTCCGACGCCGCGCACAACGGCGGAACGGTCATCGCACCCACCACCACAAAGACCGGCCGCTGGCTCCAGCTCCACACCGGAACCCTCGACTTCCGCACCTTCGGCCACTTCGACGCCGAAGAACCCGCCGACGCCGCCCTCGACGCGATGATCGCCGACAACAGCGTCCACCGCATCGAGGCCCACACCGACCTCCTCCTCACCAAACGCCACCTCTGGAACCGCTCCGACATCGAACTCGACTTCGGCGGCCACCGCATACGCACCGAAGGCATCGAGAAGAACACCCACGACAACCCCTTCGGCGCCGTCCTCTCCTTCCGCGGCACCGTCACCGACACCACCGTCGAGCACACCCTGAGCGCGGCGATGCCGGATCTCTCGGACCTCTTCGAGGTCGGCGACTCGGCGAAGTTCTCAGTCGGCCAGTGGTGGGCCGTGGAGATCAACGCCCTGTCGGGGAAGTACGAGAAGGAGATCCAGCGTCTCGTCCAGGTCACCGATGTCGTCGACCCGACGCACATCCGGGTCAACTACCAGATCGGCTGGGACCTGGCCGCCGGCCGCACCCTCACCTGGACCCGGATCGAGCCCGTCGACCGCGCCCACGTCCGCAACCTCGTCTTCGAGGGCTGGGGCGAGGACGAGATGACCGGCTCGCACCCGGTCGCATACGAGTACGCGGTGCGCTGCGACGTCTCCGGAATCGAGGCCATCGGCACCTTCTGGCCGGTGGTGATGCGCCGCTGGTGCACGTACTACCGCACCGAGCAGTGCTCGCTGACCAACCCCAAGTCCGTCACGTACGGCGGCGCCGGCTACCTCACCCAGCAGATCTACTGTCTGTACGGGCACGTCGAGGACTGTCACACCTCCAACGCCCGTCATCTCAACGACTTCACGGCCTCCGCCTACTGCTATGTCACCAACTGCCACGGCGACGGTGACGACGAAGGCCCGTTCGTGACGCACGGGCAGTTCGAGCACGACCTCGTCTACACCGGCAATTCCGGTCTGATGACCTTCGCCAACTCCGGTGCGGCGTGGGGCGGCAGGGCCAAGCGGATCACGGTACGCAGACACGCCTGCTCCTGGTTCGTGGCCCGCGTGAAGATCACCGATCTGACGCTGGAAGACGTACTGGTCATCGGCAAGAAGTCCCTGGCCGGCTCGGGAATGCTCTGGGTCAACGCCGACGGTGTGCAGATGCGCGGCTGTACGGCCTCCGGCCCGCTGATCGTCTCCCGGGCCTCGGACCTGTCCGCCCGCCCCAATGTGATCGCCGACTCCTCGTTCGCCTTCGCGGCGGGTGCGGAGATAACCCAGGCCGGTGTCACCGTCCCGCTCACACTTCAGCGCAGCACGCTGAAGGGCGTCGACGGCGCGGTCTTCAACGGCACCGGGCCGCTCGTCCTGGACCAGTGCGCCCTGACCGGCTCCAAGGACACCGCCCCGGTCTCGCTCGCGCACGCCGACATCACCGTCCTCGGCGGCGAACTCCGCGACACCGGACTCAAGTTGACCTCGACGAAGAACCAGCGGCTGCGCATCGACGGAACGCGCCTGACCGGCACCAACAAGGACGGCGCCCTGCTGGCCCGTACCGGCTCCGGACGGACCGTCGACTGGCAGCTCACCGGCCTCGACTCGACCGCCCCCGAGGGCACCGCCCATGTGCTGGTCGCCGAGGGCCCCAACCGCTACCGGGCCACCGGCTCCACCTTCACCGGCGGCCGGCTCGAACTGCGGCCGGCGGCGTTCAGCGGCAACTCCAGCCATCTGCTGCACACCGGCTGCGTAGAGGACGGCACCGAGCGCACCGCGCTGCCGGACGAGGGCGACCGCGTCGCCCACACCGCGGCCACGCTGCGCTTCTGACCACTTGGGCCCTTTCGTTCGGATCATGCCGGGCTCGATCCAGACGAAAGGCCCTCACCCATCGAGTACCAGGGATTCCCCGTGTCCACGCATACCCCGATCACCGGCCGGCCCGTACGGGTCGCGCTCGTCGGCGCCGGCAACCGCGGTCTGACGTACGCCGAGTGGATCAAGGCGCACCCCGAGCGCGCCGAACTCGTCGCCGTCGCCGATCCGCGCCCCGCGGCGCGGGCCGCCGCCGGTGCACCCGTCGAATTCGACGACTGGCGGCCGCTGGCCGAGAACCGCATCGCCGACGCCGTCATCGTCGCCACCCAGGACCGTTTCCATGTGGAGCCGGTGCTGGCCCTGGCCGAGGCCGGATACGCGATCCTCGCCGAGAAGCCCCTCGCCCCGACCGAGGACGAGACCCGGCGGATCGTCGAGGGCGTGGAGCGGGCCGGGGTCCTCTTCGCGGTGTGCCATGTCATGCGGTACACCCCCTACACCGACCTGGTGAAGGAGGTCGTGGACTCCGGCGTGCTCGGTCAGCTGGTCTCCCTCGACCATCTGGAGCCGGTCGGCTGGTGGCACTACGCCCACAGTTATGTGCGCGGGCCGTGGCGCAGCGAGAAGGACTCCTCCCCGATGCTGCTCGCCAAGTCCTGCCACGACCTGGACTGGATCACGTATGTCATGGGCGGCCGGATCGAGCAGGTCACCGGTTTCGGCGGGCTGAAGCACTTCCGGCCGGAGAATGCTCCGGCCGGGTCCGCCGACCGCTGTCTCGACTGTGCCGTCGAGTCCGACTGCCCGTACAGCGCGCTGAAGCTGTACATGCCGACGCTGCGTGAGAAGGGCGCGGTCTGGCCGGTCACCCATGTCACCGAGGCGACCGACGAGGCCGGGCTCGTGCAGGCGCTGCGCGAGGGGCCGTACGGCGTCTGCGCGTATCGCAGCGACAACGACGTGGTCGACCACCAGGTGCTGGCGATGCAGCTGACGGACGGGGTGACCGCGACCTTCCAGATGGTGGCGTTCACCGAGCAGACGCATCGGCAGACCCGGATCTTCGGCTCGCACGGCTGGCTGATCGGCGACGGCGAGCGGGTCACCGTGCAGGACTTCCGGACCGGCGAGAGCACCGTCCATGAACTCGGCGCCTCCGGTTCGAACGCGGCCGACGGGCACGGCGGCGGGGACGCCGCGCTCGTCGAGGCGTTCGTCACCGCCGTCGCCACCGGTGACGCCGGGGCCGTCCGCTCCGGTCCCGCCACCTCGCTCGGCAGTCATCTCGCGGCGTTCGCCGCCGAACGCGCCCGGCACACCGGCACCGTCCAGACGGTGCCGGCCAAGTGACACCCCCTCTCCCCCGCCCCACCCTCACGTCCTCGGAGGACCACCTCATGTCCCGTCTCCTCACCCGCCGTTCCAGAGTGCGTGCCGTCGCCGCCCCCGTCCTGGCCACCGCGCTCGCCGCCGGTGTGCTGGCCGGCTGTTCCGGCAGCGGCAGCGACGACAACACCGTCACCATGTGGACCTACCCGGTCATCTTCGACGAGGCCAAGAACAAGGCGTACTGGGACGGCCTGGTCAAGGCGTTCGAGAAGGAGCACTCGGGCGTCGAGGTGAAGGTGGAGACCTTCCCGTGGGCCAACCGCGACACCGCGCTGGCCACCGCGATCGCCTCCGGCAAGGGCCCGGACGCGGTCTACCTGATCCCGGACCAGCTGCCGAAGTACGCCAGGAGCATCGTCCCGGCCGACGACTACATGCCGGCCGACGCCAAGTCGGACTACACCGACTTCGCGCTGAAGTCCGTCACGGTCGACGGCAAGGCGCTCGCCACCCCGATCCTGACCAGCGCCAACCCGCTGATCTGCGACAAGCGGGTGTTCGCCGCGATCGGCGAGAAGAACTACCCGACGAACTGGGCGGACCTGGAGGCGCTGGCCCCGAAGCTGAAGGCGAAGGGCTACTACGCCACCAGCTACAGCGGTGACACCCAGCAGACGCTGAACATGACCTTCTACCCGCTGCTGTGGCAGGCCGGCGGCGACGTCTTCTCCGAGGACGGCAAGAACGTCACCTTCAACGACGCGGCCGGCGTCAAGGCCCTGACGTATCTGAAGAAGCTCGTCGACGGCGGCTACACCGACAAGGACCTGGTCACGACCACGCCCAAGCTGGAGCAGACCCCGACCGCCAAGGGCAAGATCGCCTGCACCTGGCAGAACACCCCGGCGGACGTGGAGCCGTTCTGGGGCAAGGAGAACATCGTCGTCCAGCCGCCGCTGAAGGACGTCGAGTCGGTCGGTTACGGCACCGTGGGCGCACTGTCGATGCTGAAGGGCGCCGACAAGAAGAACACCGGCGACTGGCTGAACTTCGTCGCCGAGTCGAAGAACGCGGCCGGTCTGCAGAAGGCCGCGGGCTACTTCCCGGCCCGTAGGTCCGGCGGCGACCTGTACCCGGACGACGCACTGCAGACGGCGGTCGGCGCCACTCTGCCGAGCATGACGGTGGGCCCGCTCCAGGACAAGGCCCGTGAGGTCCAGGGCGTGCTCGCGCCGGAGATCCAGGCGGCGCTGCTGGGCAAGAAGAGCCCGCAGGAGGCGCTGAACGCCGCCCAGAAGGCCGCGCAGGCGATGCTCGGCCGCTGAATCATCCGCGGGGCCGGGGTCCGGCCGCACCCGGACCCCCCCCCCCCCCCCCACCCCCCCCAAACACCCCCACCCCCCCAGGAAACCCCGCGACGTGGCGGGGGCGCACCTCACCCCCCCCACGACGCCCGCCCCGCGTTTGCGGGGCCGCTTAAACACCCGCGGGGCGGGGGCCCGCCCCCACCCGCCCCCCGCCCCCGCCCCCTCCCCGCAATTCCCCCCGTACCGCAAGGAGATCCCCGTGGCAGTCGTCGCGGAACCCACCCGCCGGGGCCGTCGCAGCGGGCCGCAGGCGCGCCGCGAGGCCCGGATCGGCCTGCTCTTCGTCCTTCCGTGTTTCCTGCTCTTCCTCGCCTTCCGGTTCGGTCCGGGCGTCGCCGGTGTGCTGATGAGCTTCACCGACTACTCCCTGACCGGCGGCGGCAGCTTCATCGGACTGGACAACTTCACCCGCCTGTGGGACGACCCGCTGTTCTGGCAGGCGCTGAGGGTCACGGTCCTCTACACCGTGCTCGCCGTGCCGGGCACGCTGATCGCGTCGGTGTCCCTGTCGCTGATCACCCGCCGCGCGTTCCGCGGTGCCAAGTTCTTCCGTTCGGTGTTCTTCCTGCCGGTCGTCACCTCACTGGTGCTGGCCGCCACCGTGTTCGTCTGGATCTTCTCGACCGGCGGCCCGTGGTCCACCCTGATGGGCTGGTTCGGGATGTCCGAGGGCTCCTGGCTCTCCGACGACGTGCTGGTGCTGCCCGCGCTCGCGATCGTCGGTGTCTGGTCCCGCTTCGGGTACGGGATGCTCATCCTGCTGGCCCGCATGCAGGACATTCCGCGGGAGCTGGAGGAGGCGGCCCTCACTGACGGTGCGGGCCCCTGGCAGCGGTTCCGGTACATCGTGCTGCCGCAGCTCAAGCCCGCCCTGTTCTTCCTCGCGGTGATCGAGACGACCGCCTCGTTCCAGGTCTTCGACGCGGTCTACACGATGACCGGCGGCGGCCCCGCCAACGCCAGTTACACGCTCGTCTTCCAGCTCTACGACGCGGGCTTCAAGTACTTCGACCTGGGTTACGCCTCCGCCATCGGTGTCGCGCTCTTCGTGCTGACCGTGGTGGTCGCCGTGATCCAGCGGCTCGTGATCGGGAAGGACCAGTGACCATGACCGCAGCACCCGCCAAGACCGAGACCCCGCCCCCGGGCAAGGCTCCCGCGGCCCCCGACCGGGCCGCTCGCCGCGCCGAACGCAAGCTGCGCAAACTCTCGGAGCAGGACACCGTCCCGCACGGAATGCGGCCCACCCCGGCCGGCCGGATCGCACGCGCCGCGCTGCTGACGGTGGCCGCGATCGTGACGATCTTCCCGTTCTACGCGATGGTCGTGCTCTCCCTGAAGCCGTCCGCGGCGGTCGAGTTCCCCGGCAGTCTGCTGCCGTGGCCGCTGACCGGCGAGGCGTACGACACCGTCATGAACGCCCAGGACGTGCCGCGCTGGCTGGTCAACACCCTGATCTACTCGGTCGTTTCGGTCGTCGGCGTGCTGCTTCTCGCCTCACTCGCGGGGTACGCCTTCGCCAAGAAACGCTTCCCGGGCCGGGAGACGATGTTCTGGTCGTTCCTGTCGATGGTGATGGTCCCGTACCACGTCACGATGATCCCGACATTCGCGATGATCGCGAAGCTGGGCGGCGTGGACACGTACTGGGGACTGATCGTGCCGACCCTGGCCAACGCCCAGGCGGTCTTCCTGATGCGCCAGTTCATCCAGGGCCTGCCGGACGAACTCTTCGAGGCGGCCCGGCTCGACGGCTGCAACGAGTGGCAGATCTTCTACCGGATCGTGCTGCCGCTGCTGAAGCCGATCCTCGCCACGCTCGGCGTCTTCGTCTTCCTGTGGCACTGGAACGACTTCCTGTGGCCGCTGGTCATCGGCCAGTCCACCGACATGCGCACCCTGACCGTCGGCATCGCCTCGCTCCAGCAGCAGAACGTGCCGCTCAATGTGGTGCTCTCCGGCTCCGTCATCGCGTTCGTGCCCATCTTCGCCGCGTACATGGTGGGCCAGCGCTACTTCACCGAGGGCGTCACCGCGTCCGGAATCAAGGGATAGCTACGAATGTTCACCGATGAGGCCGCTCTCGAAGAGCGGCTCGCCACCCCCTCCCCCGCGCTCATCGCCGACCTCGGCCGCCTCGAAGGCGATCTGCTGGTGCTCGGCGCCGGCGGCAAGATGGGTCCCAGCCTGTGCCGGCTGGCCCGCCGGGCGCTGGACACCGCGGGACGTACGGATGTGACCGTGTACGCGGTCTCCCGCTGGTCCGACAAGTCCGCCGCCGACGAGCTGGAGGCCGCCGGGGTCTCCACCGTCGCCTTCGACCTGATGGACCCGGCCGCCGATCCGGCCGAGCTGCCGGACGCCGGGAACGTCGTCTTCATGGTCGGCGCCAAGTTCGGCTCCGCCGGAGCGCCTTCGCACGCCTGGGCCGTGAACGCCGCGATGCCGGACCGGGTGGCGCGCCGCTGGTCGGGTTCGCGGATCGCCGCGTTCTCCACCGGGAATGTGTATCCGCTGGTACCGGTCTCCTCCGGCGGATGCACCGAGTCCGACCCGGTCGGCCCGGTCGGCGAGTACGCCATGTCGTGTCTCGGCCGTGAGCGGATCTTCGGCCATGCGGCGCTGACCCGTGGCACCAGGGTCGCCAACATCCGTCTCAATTACGCGGTCGATCTGCGCTACGGAGTCCTTGCCGACATCGCGTACCGCGTACAGGCCGGTGAACCCGTCGATGTGACGACCGGTCATGCCAATGTGGTGTGGCAGGGATACGCCAATGAGGTCGCTCTGCGTTCCCTGCTGCACGCCACCGACGGCGAGGCGTTCACACTCAACCTCACCGGTCCGGAGACCGCGTCGGTGCGCCGTATCGCCCAGTGGTTCGGCGAGGAGTTCGACCGGGAGCCGGTCTTCGCGGGCGAGGAGGCGCCCACCGCACTGCTCTCCGACGCAAGTCGCTGCCATGCTCTCTTCGGGTACCCGGATGTCGCTCTGCGCACCCTGGTCGAGTGGCAGGCCGACTGGCTGCGCCGCGGGCTGCCGCTGTCCGGCAAGCCCACCAAGTTCCAGGTCCGTGACGGAAGGTTCTGATCCACTCCATGTCCACTCCCTCCCTCCTGTCCACCCCCGCCCTGGACGCGCTCGCCCACGGTGCCGTGATCCCCGCCCATCCGCTCGCCCTGCACGCCGACGGCTCCTTCGACGAGCGCCGGCAGCGTGCGCTGACCCGCTACTACCTCGCCTCGGGCGCGGGCGGAGTCGCCGTCGCCGTACACACCACCCAGTTCGAGATCCGCGAGCCGGAGGTCGGTCTGTTCCGGCCGGTTCTGGAGCTCGCCGCCGAGACGATCGACGCCGAGGCCGGCCGGCCGTTCATCAAGGTCGCCGGTGCCTGCGGATACACGGCGCAGGCCGTCGCCGAGGCCGAGACCGCCGCCGAGCTCGGCTATGACGCGGTGCTGCTCAGCCCGGCCGTGCCCGGTGCGGACGAGAAGGGTCTGCTGGAGCGGGCGCGGGCAGTCGGCGAGGTGCTGCCGGTGATCGGCTTCTATCTCCAGGAGGCCGTCGGCGGCCGGTACTTGTCGCCGGGCTTCTGGTCCGCTTTCGCCGATCTGCCGAACACGGCCGCGGTGAAGATCGCCCCGTTCGACCGGTACCGCACCGCCGATGTCGTACGGGCGGTGGCCGCCGCGGACCGCGCCGACGAGGTGGCTCTGTACACGGGCAACGACGACGACATCATCGGTGATCTGCTCACCCCGTACGAGACGGCGGGCGGCACACCGCGCTGGTTCGCGGGCGGCCTCCTCGGCCAGTGGGCCGTGTGGACGAGCTCCGCGGTGACGCTCCTCGACGACGTCCGCAAGGCGCGCGGCGGGGACCACGAGGCGATGGTGCGCTGTCTGGCGCGCCGCTCCGAGCTGACCGATGCCAACAGCGCGGTCTTCGATGTGCGCGGCGCCTTCCGCGGCTGCATCGCCGGGGTGCACGAAGTGCTGCACCGCCAGGGTCTGTTGGCGAACATCAGGTGCCTGGACCCGGCCGAGACGCTCTCCCCCGGGCAGACGGAGGAGATCAGCCGGGTGGCCGCGGCCTACCCTTGGCTGACCGATGACGCCTTCGTTTCGGAGCACCTCGATGCCTGGCTCTCCTGATCCTGCCGGCCGCCCCCGGGTGGTAGTCGCCGTACCACCGGGCCTGCGGGCCCAGTTCTTCACCGCCGAGGTGTGGCGGGAGCTGGAGCGCGCGGCGGAGCTGACGGTCCTGGACGACCATTCCGACCGGGCGGCGGTGGCCGCGGCGCTGCCCGGCGCCCGCGCGCTGATCACCTCGTGGCGGGCGCCCAAGGTGGACGCCGGACTCCTCGCATCGGCCGACCGGCTGGAGCTGGTGGCGCACACCGGTTCGGCGGTCGCGCCCTATGTCACCGAGGAGGTGTTCCGGCGGGGCATCCTGGTCACCCAGGCGGGCGACGAGATGGCCCGCCCGGTCGCCGAGGTGGCTCTCGCGTTCACGCTCTCGCTGCTCCACCGCATCCAGCGCTTCGACCACGCCCTGCGCGGCGGGCTGGAGTGGGCGGCGGCGAGCGAGGCACCGCCCCGCCACGAGATCCATGGCAGCGACATCGGCGTGATCGGCGCCTCTCGCACCGGACGTGCCTACATCGGCCTGGTGCGGGCGATGGGGGCGCGGGTCAGCGTCACCGACCCGTACCTCTCCGATGCGGACGCCGAGGCGCTCGGCGTGAAGTCCGTACCGCTTCGGACTCTGCTGTCGCGCAGCAGGATCGTGGCCGTGCACGCGCCGGTCACCGAGGAGACCCACAGGATGATCGGCGCCGAACAGCTGGCGCTGATGCCGGACGGGGCGGGCCTGGTGAACACCGCCAGGTCGTGGCTGGTCGACGAGGACGCACTCCTCGCCGAGCTGGCATCGGGCCGGCTGGACGCGGCAATCGATGTCTTCGACGCCGAGCCGCTGCCCGCCGGCCACCCCTTCCGCTCCCTGCCGAATGTGCTGCTCACCCCGCACCAGGCAGCAGGCAGCGTCGAGTGCCGGCAGCGGCTCGGAATGAGCGCCGTCAACGAGGTGCTGCGGCTGCTCGCCGGACGCCCCCCGGTCCACGCGGTCACCGCCGACGCCCTCACCCGTCTGCACTAGCGCTGTGCGGCGGATCAGGACCGGAAGAGGCCCTGATCCCTGTCCAACCCCCGTACCTGTCAGGAGAGTTCAACCGTCATGCGACTGATGCGCATCGGCGAGCCGGGCCATGAGCGCCCCGTTGCCATCTGCCCCGAGGGCCGTCACCACGACCTGTCCGGCATCACCCACGACATCGACGGCGCGTTCCTCGCCGCGCTCGCCGACAATCCGCACCTGATCCCCGCCGAGCCGGCGCTCCCGGAGATCGACATCACCGGTCAGCGGATCGGAGCCCCGGTGGCCCGTCCCTCCGCACTGCTCTGCATCGGCCAGAACTACGCGGCCCACGCGGCGGAGTCGGGTGCCGAGCCGCCCGCGCAACCGATCCTCTTCTACAAGTCGCCGAACACCGTGGTCGGCCCGTACGACGACGTGCTGATCCCGCGCGGCTCGAAGAAGACCGACTGGGAGGTGGAGCTGGCCGTCGTCATCGGCCGCCGGGCCTCCTACCTGGACTCTCCCGCCGACGCCGCCGCACACATCGCGGGCTACGCCGTCAGCAACGACGTCTCCGAGCGCGCCTTCCAGCTGGAGCAGTCGGGCGGCCAGTGGTCCAAGGGCAAGAGCTGCGCCACGTTCAACCCGCTGGGACCGGTACTGGTGACGGCCGACGAGGCCGGTGACCCGCAGCAGCTGCGGCTGCGCAGCTATGTGAACGGGGAGCCGAGGCAGGACTCCAGCACCGCGGACATGATCTTCAGCGTGGCGCATCTGGTGCACCATCTGTCGCAGTATCTGGTGCTGGAGCCCGGCGACATCATCAACACCGGTACTCCGCAGGGTGTGGCGCTGTCCGGCCGCTTCCCCTACCTGGGTCCGGACGATGTGATGGAGGTCGAGATCTCGGGCCTGGGCCGGCAGCGCAGCGTCTGCCGGCCCGCGTAGCTCCGAACGGGTCTCGGACCGGCCGGTCTCAGACCGGCCGGCAATTGGGGGGCGGTCTCAGTCCTCCGGGAGTTCGACCGGGGCGATGTCGTCGAAGACATCGCCGGGGCCGGGGTTCGTCGCATCGGTCGCGCCGCCGAACTGGGTCATCACACCCCACACGGCGTTGAGTGCAGTCTGTACGGCGCCCTCGGCCCATCCGGCCGTCCAGGAGATGTCGTCGCCCGCGAGGAACAGACCCCGCCGGTCGGCGGGCAGCCGGTCCTGCATGAAGTGGGTGAACAGCCGCCGTTGGTAGCGGTAGTGACCCGGCAGATTGGCCTTGAACGCACCCATGAAGTAGGGCTCGTTCTCCCATGAGACCGTCACCGGGTTGCCGATGATGTGCTTCCTGATGTCGACGTCCCGGTAGATCTCGCCGAGCGACTTGAGCATGACGTCCATGCGCTCGTTCGGGGAGAGCGGCAGCCATTTCAGACTGTCGTCGCACCAGGTGTACGAGAGGCAGATGACGGCCGGCTTGTCGGGCCCGTCGTCGAGGAGGTAGGTACCCCGGGTCATCCGGTCGGTGAGCGTCATCGACATGGTGTCCCGCCCTGTCGGCACCCCACTGTCGTCGACGGCCTCGTCCAGCCAGAACGGCCGGTCGACCGGGACGAACAGCTTGGACGACTCCATGTAGTGGGTGCGCTCCATCGCCGTCCAGTGGTCGATCGGGAAGAGCGCGTCGTCGCAGTCGATCTTCGAGAGCAGCAGCCAGGACTGCCCGGTGAAGATGGCGGCCGGGTAGGTACGGATGTCGCCGGTGGCGTCGGTGACGGTGATCCGGTTTCCGGCGGTGCGGTTCAGCCGGGTCACGGCGGGGCGCGGCTCGCCGTCGTGCAGCGAGGACAGTGACGTGCCGAGCGGCCAGTGGACGATCTTCTGCGGTTCGCGGTCCCAGAGCCGCAGCGGGAGCTGCTGGCTGCCGCCGACGATGCCCCGGTGGTGGTCGTCCGCCTCGGTGTAGACGACGCGCAGGATCTCCAGGATGGAGTTGGGGAAGTCGGTGTCCCAGCCGCCGGTGCCGAAGCCGACCTGGCCGAAGATCTCACGGTGCCGGAACGACTTGAAGGCGTCGGAGTCGCAGAGGAATCCGTAGAAGGTCTGGTTGTCGAGCTTGTGGACGAGCTTCGCCCAGATCTCCCGGATGCGGGGCACATCGCGTTCGCGCATCGCGCGGTTCATGTCGGAGAAGTCCGCGCCCTCGTCCAGACACCGGTTCCAGGCGTCCATCACATCGCGGTAGACCTGCGGCAGATCGGCGATGGTCCGCGCGTAGTGCGACTCGCCCTTGAGGTCGACGACGGTCGACGGGGTGGCCGGGGAGAGCGGGTTGGGGAACGGCTTCGTCTCCAGGCCGACCAGATCGATGTAGTGCTGAAGAGCGGTGGAGGACGGCGGGAAGCGCATCGCGCCCATCTCGGCGGTGAGTTCCGGATCGCAGCCGTCGAATCCGACAGTGCGCAGCCGGCCGCCGATCTCGTCGGCTTCGTAGACGACGGGCTTGAGCCCCATCTTCATCAGCTCGTACGCGGCCACGATGCCGGAGAGCCCGCCACCGATGACGGCGACCTCGGTGCCGTGCCCGGTCGCCGGTATCTGCCCGATCCCCGCGGGGTGTGCCAGGAAGTCGTCGTACGCGTAGGGGAAGTCCGGCCCGAACATGGTGATCGGCTCAGCCGCGTCGGTGTGCTGGACGGCGTTGGGCACCGTGGACGTCATGGGGTACGGACTCCTTGCACGAAAAAGGTGGAACGAGGGGTGGCGGGCTCAGACGAGGGAGCCGTACAGACCGGGGCGGCGGTCGTTCAGATACGGGTTGGCGGCGCGCGACGCGCTCAGGAACTCGGGGTCGACCTCACCGATGACCAGTTCCTCGCCGCGTCCGGCGCGAGTGCGGACGGTGCCGTCGGGACCGGCCAGGCAGCTCAGCCCGACGAACTCGAACTCGCCTTCCGGACCGGTCCTGTTGACGTACGCCACGTACATCTGGCTCTCGAATGCGCGGACCGGTACGACGGACTCGGCGACGAACTGGAAGGGGTGCATCTGCGCGGTGGGCACCAGCAGCAGATCGGTGCCCGCGAGGGCGTGCGAGCGGACGTTCTCCGGGAACTCGACGTCGTAGCAGATCATGATCCCGATGCGTACACCGTCCAGCTCGGCCTGGACGACGGGCTGCTCGCCCGGGGTGAACCACTCCTGCTCGAAGCAGCCGAAGAGATGGGTCTTGCGGTAGTTCGCGAGCGCCGACCCGTCCGGCCCGATGAGCTGCGCGGCGTTGAAGATCTGCTCGCCCGCGCGCTCCGGGTAGCCGTAGAGGACCGCGAGCCCGTGCCGTGCGGCGATCTCGGCGACGGCCCGGGCACAAGGCCCGTCCGCCGGCTCGGCCAGCCGGGGCACATCGGCCCCGATCGCGTACCCGGTCAGGAACAGCTCGGGACAGACGAGCAGCCGAACCCCGGCGTCCGCCGCCCGCCGTGCGGCTCCGTCGAGCGCCTTGATGTTCTCGTCCACATGCCCGGGTCGTCCGGAGCTCTGGAGCAGGGCGGTACGCAACGGCGGCATGGCTGACCTCGGGCGGTGCGGGCGGGGCGGGGACGTATTGACGGTACGGTCCGCCACTCGAACCGGACAAGGCGCGACCGTTGCGCGTGCACCGTCGATCCATTGCGCGCCGACGGCCTGTGGCGGCGATTCATTGCGCTCGACGTCTTTGCAGGTCAAGCAGGTGACCCAGGTCTCAGCCCGACGCCTCGCCGAAGACCCGCAGCCCGGCATCACCGGCCCGCCCGGAAACTGCCGGCCCGTCCGTCGATCGAGGACGGGGCGGCCGCCGGACGCAGCCCGGCGCCCTACTCCGGCGACCCCGACGAGTACCGCCGCAGCAATGGCGACAGCACGAGCACGGACTTCGTCCGCTCCACATACGGCTCGCCCGCAATCCGCTCGAGCACCTGCTCGAAGTGGCGCATGTCCGCGGCGAAGACCTGCACGATCGCGTCGGCCTCCCCCGTCACCGTGGAGGCCGACGCGATCTCCGGATACCGCGCAAGCCCCTGTTTGATCGCCTCCGGCGACGTATTGCGGCTGCAGTAGATCTCGATGAATCCCTCGGTCTCCCACCCCAGCGCCGCCGGGTCCACCCGCACCGTGAAGCCGGTGATCGCGCCCTCGGCGCGCAGCCGGTCCACACGGCGTTTCACGGCGGGCGCGGACAGACCGATGAGCGCGCCGATGTCCGCGTAGGAGCGCCGGGCGTCTTCGGCGAGGGCGTGGACGATGCGTTCGTCGAGGTCGTTCAGGCGCACTTCGGGTGGTTCACTTCTCTGCGATGGCCGGCGTCGGGGGCGGCAGGGTGCCGCCCCCGAAGTAGACCATGGCCCCGCCCCGCCGGGCGCGCTCACCGCATCCGGTGACCGGTCAGAACGGGAACTGCGAACGGCCGTGCTGCACCGAGATCCACTTCTGGGTGGTGAAGGCCTCGATCATCGACTCGCCGTTCAGCCGGCCGAGGCCGGAGCTCTTCTCGCCGCCGAACGGGACGATGGGCTCGTCGTGGACCGTGCCGTCGTTGATGTGGATCATGCCGGTGTGGATGCGCTGCCCGATCCGTACGCCGCGCTCGATGTTGCCGGTGTGCACCGCGCCGCTCAGACCGTACGGGGTGTCGTTGGCGATCCGGACCGCCTCGTCCTCACCGTCGAACGGTACGAGGAGCGCGACCGGCCCGAAGATCTCCTGGGACAGGACGGGGGAATCCGCGGCCAGACCGGTCAGCACGGACGGGCTCACCAGATTGCCGTCGGCACTGCCGTGCAGCAGCGCCGTCGCGCCGGCCTCGACGGTCTGGTCGACGAGCGATGAAATGGCCTCGGCCTGCGAGGAGTTGATCAGCGGGCCGATCCGGGTCTCCGGGTCGGCCGGGTCCCCCACCCGCAGCGAAGCGACCTTGGCGACGAACTTCTCGGTGAATTCCTTCTCCACCGCCCGGTCGACCAGGATCCGGTTCGCGGCCATGCAGACCTGGCCCTGGTGCACGTACCGGCTGAAGACGGCCGCGTCCACGGCGTAGTCCAGATCGGCGTCGTCGAGGACGATGAGCGCACTGTTGCCGCCGAGTTCGAGCACGGCGCGCTTGAGGTTCGCCGCGCAGACCGTGGCGACGTGCCGCCCCACCTTGTCCGAACCGGTGAAGGAGATGACCTGCGGAATGGGGTGCTCCAGCAGTGCGTCACCGATCTCCGCGATGTCGGTGACCACGACGTTCAGGAGCCCGGCCGGCAGCCCCGCCTCCTCGAACACCTTCGCCACCAGTGTGCCGCCGCACACCGGGGTGTTCTGGTGCGGCTTGAGCACCACGGCGTTGCCGAGCGCCAGGGCGGGGGCGACCGACTTCAGCGACAGCAGGAACGGGAAGTTGAAGGGGCTGATGACACCCACGACACCGACGGGCACCCGGTAGACGCGGTTCTCCTTGCCCTCGGTCGGCGAGGGCAGTATCTGCCCCGAGGGCCGCAGCGCGAGCTGGATCGACTCCCGCAGGAACTCCTTGGCGAGATGCAGCTCGAAGGCCGCCTTCAGCCGGGTGCCGCCCAGTTCCGCGACGATCGCGTCGCTGATCTCGGGCTCGCGCTCCTCGACGACGCGCAGCGCCCGCTCCAGCACCAGCCGGCGGGCGTACGGATTGGTGTCGCCCCACGCCCGCTGGGCGGCCTCGGCGGACCGGTACGCCTGGTCCACTTCGTCGGCCGTGGCGACCGTGATCGAGGCGAGCTTCTCCCCGTTGTACGGATTGAAGTCGATGATGTCCCAGGACCCCTTGCCCGGCCTCCACTCGCCGTCGATGTACTGATGGGCCAGGTCAGTGAAGAAGGACATGAGATCCCTTACCGCAGAGAGGCGGGCAGCTGATTGCGCTTCATATTACTTACATCTCAATGCGGTTGGAGCTGTTCATCACGGTATTCGAGCGCCGAAATCGGACCTCCCTGAGCCCCGCGAGGACACCCGAAGACGCCGTTGCCCCTCACGGCACGAACGGCCGTGAGGGGCAACGGTGTTGCGGGACTTCGGAATCAACTCCAGCTGGCGTGCAGCGGCTTGCCCTCGGCGTAACCGGCGGCGCTCTGCACCCCGACGACCGCCTTCTCGGCGAACTCCTCCAGGGAGGCCGCACCGGCGTAGGTGCAGGAGGAGCGGACGCCCGCGATGATCGAGTCGATCAGGTCCTCGACGCCGGGCCGGGCCGGGTCGAGGAACATCCGCGAGGTGGAGATGCCCTCCTCGAAGAGCGCCTTGCGGGCCCGGTCGTACGCCGACTCGTCCGACGTACGGTTCTTCACGGCGCGCGCGGACGCCATGCCGAAGGACTCCTTGTAGAAGCGGCCGTCGGCGGACTGCTGGAGGTCGCCCGGCGACTCGTACGTACCGGCGAACCAGGAGCCGATCATCACGTTGGACGCGCCCGCGGCGAGCGCCATGGCGACATCGCGCGGGTGACGGACGCCGCCGTCCGCCCAGACGTGCTTGCCGTACTTCTTCGCCTCGGCGGCACACTCCAGGACGGCGGAGAACTGCGGCCGGCCCACACCGGTCATCATCCGGGTGGTGCACATGGCGCCGGGGCCGACACCGACCTTGATGATGTCCGCGCCGGCCTCGATGAGGTCGCGCACACCCTCGGCGGCGACGATGTTGCCCGCGACGATCGGCACCTGCGGGTCGAGCGCCCGGACGGCCCTGACCGCGCTGATCATGGACTCCTGGTGGCCGTGGGCGGTATCGACGACGAGCGTGTCGACGCCCGCGTCGAGGAGCTGCTTGGCCTTGCCGGCCACATCGCCGTTGATCCCGACGGCGGCGGCGATCCGCAGCTTGCCGGCCGCGTCGGTGGCGGGGGTGTACAGAGTGGCGCGCAGTGCGGCCTTACGGGTGAGGATGCCGACGAGCCGGCCGTCCGCGTCGACCGCGGGGGCGAGCTTGCGGTGGGCGCCGTCGAGCTTGTTGAACGCGTCGCGCGGGTCGATGTCCGCGTCGAGCAGCACCAGATCCCTGGACATGACCTCGGAGAGCTGGGTGAAGCGGTCGACACCGGTCAGGTCGTGGTCGGTGACGACCCCGAGGGGCCGCTGCTCCTCGTCGACGACGACACCCGCGCCGTGTGCGCGTTTCGGCAGCAGTGACAGGGCGTCGGCAACCGTCTGGCCCGGGGCCAGCACGATCGGCGTGTCGAGCACGAGGTGGCGCGTTTTCACCCAGGAGACGACATCGGTGACGACGTCGATCGGGATGTCCTGAGGGATGACGACGAGCCCGCCGCGGCGGGCGATAGTTTCGGCCATCCGGCGGCCCGCGATAGCCGTCATGTTCGCGACGACGAGCGGGATGGTGGTGCCGCTGCCGTCCGGCGAGGAGAGGTCGACACCCTGGCGGGAACCGACCGCCGAACGGCCCGGAACCATGAAGACATCGTCGTAGGTGAGGTCGTACGGGACCGAGGGGGAGTCTGTGTAGCGACCAGTGCCGGGCTCAAGAAAACGCATAACGCTCATTTTTTCATACGAAACGGAGCAGGTCGCTTCCAGGAAGACACAGCAAATCGCCCCCGCGTTCATACGTTCCTCCAAAGGAACGGAGCGGGAGTCCCGGGCAAGTGGAACCCGCCTTGCCCACGGACCCTACCCGTACGGCATCCGAATCATTCGCGATCATCTTCCCTGGACCTGGTGACAAGGGGTCGGGTAGCTTCAAACCCGCAGGTCCCGTGGGTCACGACTACGCCCCGGAGGAACAGGCTGACGGTCACAACTTCCGTCACACGTACGACCGGAGAGGATCACGACCCACCCGTGGAGAGCGAACTGCCGGACATCTACTGCCCGTTCCCCCAGCGGACGAATCCGCACGTCGGGCACACCCGGGTCCACCTCGACAGCTGGATCCGCAACACCGGTCTGGTACACCGTGATTCAGCCAGGGAGCGCTTCGAGCAAGCGGACTTCGGAGCGTTCGTCGGCATGGTGTACCCGACCGCCGACAGCAAGAATCTCGACCTCGTCGCCGACTGGTTCGTATGGCTGTTTCTCGTCGACGACCAGCTCGACGACGGCCGGCTCGGCCACAGCCCCGACCGGGTGCGGGACGTGGTCGCGGTGATGCGGTCCGTGATCGAGGGCACCGGTACGGGCACCCTGCCGGACGAGGACCTTCCCGCCGCCGTGGTCGCCCTGGTCGATCTGTGGGAACGGACGACGCCGACCGCGGCCGCGCACTGGCGCACCCGGTTCGGCTGGCACCTCACCACGTATCTCACGACGGCCACCACCTGGGAGGCCGGGAACCGGGCCGCAGGGGTGGTGCCGTCCGAGGAGACGTACATCGCCAAGCGTCGCCACACCGGCGCGATACATGTCTGCATGGACCTGATAGAGATCGTGGCCGGGATCGAGGCTCCCGAGTCGATCCACAACGATTCCCGGTTCATCGCCGCGCTGGAAGCGTCGTGCAATGTCGTGTGCTGGGCCAACGACGTGTACTCGTACGAGAAGGAGCAGGTGCTCGGCGAGATCCACAATCTCGTCCATCTGGTCCGGCACCACCGCGGTTACGGCAAGCAGCAGGCGCTCGAACACGTCTGCGCGGAGATCGCCACGGAGACGGAGCGGTTCCTCGCCGCCGAGGCCGAACTGCTTGCCGCGTACCCGCAGCTGTCCTGGATGCTCGCACCGTACCTGGACGGGATGCGGAGCTGGATGCGCGGCAACCTGGACTGGTCCCGGCAGACCCCCCGCTACAACCCGGCCGATGTGAGCCAGTACGAGGAGCCGGAAGAGTACCTGGAGGCAACGGTCCTGGGCATGGCCCAGGACTGAACCACCGGACTCGTCGGTCAAGGCCCACTCAACCGCCGGGCGGCAGGATCAAGCCCGTCCGGCGGTTGAGGACACAGCGGCCACCGGGGCCCCGGCAACAATCACCGCGGCCACCGCTGCCCGCCCCCGGAACGCGCTCAGACCCCGTCCGGATCCGCCCGCTCCAGCGCCGGCCGCCGCGGCGCCGCCGACTCGGTCAGCAGATAGTCGGCCGCTGCCGTATCCGTCACCAGGCTGGTGACGAGCCCGGACCGCAGCACCGCCCCGATCGCCGCAGCCTTCCGCTGGCCGCCCGCGATCGCCACCACCTCGGGGATCCGGCGCAGCCGGTCGGCCTCGACCGTGATGCATCGCTCCCCCAGGTCCCGGCCGACCCGCCGCCCCTCCGTGTCGAAGAGGTGCGCGGACATCTCGGCGGCGACGCCGAGCGAAGCGTAGTGCGCCCGCTCCTCGTCCGTGAGCATGTCGTGGACGGTGGAGATGCCCGGCTCCCAGGAGCCGATGGACACCGCGGCGACCGTCACCTTGTCGAAGTACTCGAAGGCTCGGGCGATACCGGTCTGGTGGCGCAGCGCGGCGGCCGTGGCCGGGTCGGGCAGCAGCATCGGCGCGTAGATCGGGTGGGCCTCACCGCCGGCCACCTGGGCGGCCCGCCGGACCGCCTCGACCGAGCCGCGCTCGGCCGTCCCCGCGTCGTACACCCCGGTGAGCTGCACGACCGTGCACGGCGGCAGCCGGTCGAGCGCCGCCGCCATGTGGATGGTGGACCGGCCCCAGGCCAGGCCGAGCACATCGCCCTCGTTCACCAGCTCTCCGAGGAGATCCGCCGCGACCTCACCCAGGTTCTCCGGGTCCGGTGCGTCGTCCTGCTCCTCCGCGGGAGATTCGACGACGACCGCGTGACGCAGCCCGTAGCGGGCCCTGAGCGCGTCGGAGCGCTCGGCGTCCAGCTCGGCGGGGACGCGGATCTCGATCCGTACGAGGTCGCGCTCAAGAGCCGTCTCCAGGACCCGGGCCACCTTGAAGCGGCTGACTCCGAACTCCTCGGCGATCTGGATCTTCGACTTTCCTTCGAGGTAGAAGCGGCGGGCCATGGCCGCCGCCTGCACCAGCTCCGCGGGCCCCATCCGCAGGGCGGACCGTCCCGCCGACATTGCAGACACCGCGATCTCCTCACTGCTGTTCACACTCTCGATACGCCGTTCATCCTGTCAGATCCGGCGATCCTTGATCGGTCCCGTCGGACCACGTTCATCTGCCCTTGGCCGGGCCGACCTGCAATCGGGGGCCGAAGCTGGTTCCGGCCTCAGTGGCGGCACGCCCAGGCCGCCGAGGCGGTGGCCGCTTCCGCCTTGGCGCGCAGGGCGCGCACCGCTTCGGCCGGGTCCTCGGCCCCGTACACCGCCGAACCCGCGACGAAAACATCCGCACCGGCCTCGGCGCACCGCTCGATGGTGGAATCGGAGACGCCGCCGTCGATCTGGAGCCACAGTTCGAGGCCGTGCTTGGAGATCAGCTCACGGGTGCGGCGGATCTTCGGCAGCATGATGTCCAGGAAGGCCTGGCCGCCGAAGCCCGGCTCCACCGTCATGATCAGCAGCATGTCGAGTTCGGGGAGCAGGTCCTCGTACGGCTCGATGGGCGTCGCGGGCTTGAGCGCCATGGAGGCGCGGGCACCCTTGGCCCGGATCTCCCGCGCCAGCCGTACGGGGGCTGCCGCGGCCTCCACGTGGAAAGTGACGGAACCGGCGCCCGCCTCGACGTACTGCGGCGCCCAGCGGTCCGGGTCCTCGATCATCAGATGGCAGTCCAGCGGAGTGTCCGTGGCCCGGCTGAGCGATTCCACGATCGGCACGCCGAGGGTCAGATTGGGCACAAAGTGGTTGTCCATCACATCGACATGGAGCCAGTCGGCACCTTCGACTGCCTTCGCCTCCTCGGCGAGACGGGCGAAGTCGGCGGACAGAATGCTGGGGTTGATCTGAGCCATGTGCCAAGCCTGCCATGTTCCGCGCCACTTCCCCGCCCTGGTGCGGGCCAAAGCCTCACGGGATCATTACAGTTCGCGGAATCCAGGCCTCCCGGCCGTGCGATACGGGCGTTTCAGCCCGCGTCGGGCCCTTCGGGGGCGGTACAGGGCCCTCAGGCGGTGGGCGTACTGCCGACGGGCGGCGGAGGGCCTTCTGCCGACGGGCCGGCACCGAATCCGGCGGGCGGCCGGTCCCGGCGGCGGCCAGTACCCGTGCCCGGTCGTACATGCCGCCGGGCCCCGGCCGCCCCCGCCGGCCTCGCGCGGCCGCGGCCTGCCTCAGGCGGTCCGGCGCAGCAGTGCCAGGTACATCGCGTCGGTGCCGTGCAGATGCGGCCACAACTGGACGTCGGGACCGTCGCCCAGCGCGGGCACTCCCGGCATCAGCGGGCGGGCATCGACCCACTCCGCGTCGACCGGCTGGCCGCCGCGCCCCTTGAGCACGTCCTCGACGACGACCCGGGTCTCCGCGAGATGCGGTGAGCAGGTCGCGTAACCCACGATGCCGCCGACCCGCACCGCCTTCAATGCCTCACGCAGCAGACCGCGTTGCAGCGGTGCGAAGCTCTCCAGGTCCTCCGGGCGACGCCGCCAGCGCGCCTCCGGGCGGCGACGCAGCGCGCCGAGGCCCGAGCACGGGACGTCCATCAGGATCCGGTCGAAGGTGCCGGGCTGCCACGGCGGGCGGGTTCCGTCGGCGGTGATCACCTGGTACGGGCCGGGGTTGCCGGCCAGCGCGCGCTCCACGAGGCGGGCCCGGTGCGGCTGCTTCTCGGCGGCGAGCAGGGCGGCACCGCGTCCGGCGGCGAGTGCGCCGAGCAGGGCGGCCTTGCCGCCGGGCCCCGCGCAGCCGTCGAGCCACCGGGTGTCGCTGCCCTCCAGCGGTGCGTTGGCGAGGGCAGCGGCCACCAGTTGGCTGCCCTCGTCCTGGACCCCGGCCCGGCCCTCCTGCACGGCGGTCAGCGCGCCGGGCTCGCCGCCCTCCGCCATCCGTACGGCATAGGGCGACCAGCGGCCGGGCAGGCCGTTCTCGTCACCGAGGGCGGTGAGCAGTTCGTCGGTGGTGGAGCGGCCGGGGCGGGCGACCAGGGTGACCTCGGGCCGTTCGTTGTCCGCTTCGAGGAGGTCCTCGATCCCGGCACGGCCGCCGCCCAGTGCGTCCCAGAGCGCGGACACGACCCAGCGCGGATGCGAGTGCACGACCGCGAGGTGGTCCTCGGCGTCCTCGTCGTACGACGGGGCGACGCGCGCCACCCAGCCGTCGAGGTCGTCCGCGGAGACCTTCCGAAGCACGGCGTTGACGAACTTGGCCCGCCCTTCGCCGAGCACCACACGGGCCAGCTCCACGCTGGCGGAGACCGCCGCGTGGGTGGGGATACGGGTGCCGAGCAGCTGGTGCACGCCCATGTTGAGCACATCGAGGACCGGCGGGTCGACCTCGCGCAGCGGCCGGTCGATGCAGGCCGCGACGATCGCGTCGTACGTCCCCTGGCGGCGCAGCGTCCCGTAGACCAGTTCGGTCGCCAGGGCCGCGTCCCTGTTGTCGAAGTCTCCCTTGGCGCGGGCCTTCTTCAGCAGCGGAGGAAGGACGAGGTTGGCGTACGCATCGCGTTCGTCGACGGCCCTGAGCGCTTCGAAGGCGAGGAACCGGACGGGGTCCTTCTTGGGGCGGCGATGCGGCTTGGCGGGACGGCGACGCTGCTGGTCGTTCACGTGAAAGGTGCTCCGCTGATGGTGAGAGTGCGAACCCTCCCAGCGTACGTCGCCGCCCCGGCCCGGGAATCCGCCAGCTCCTGTCGTCAACCGTCGTCGCCCGAAGGGCGGCCGTGCGGCGTCCGGTGCGTGCGATCGCGAGGCGTCAAGGAGTCCTCGTAGCGGAGCCACCAGGGCTTTTCGGCAACGCTGCGAGCGTGCGTGCCAGGCGTCGCACGGCAGACGGCAGTTCGACGGCAGGACCTAGATCCCCAGCAGCTCGCCGTGGACGATCCTCACCCCGCGGGCCCAGTCCGCGGCCCGCATCGGCTTCTTGCCCTGCGGCTGGACCCAGAGCAGCTCGACGGCGTGCGAACCGGTGCCCACGTACACATTGTTCTTGGCCGCCGACAGCTCGCCGGGCGCCAGATCGGCACGGTCCAGCACGGGCACCGCCTGGATCACCTTCAGCCGCTCCCCGCGGAACAGCGTCCACGCCCCGGGAGCGGGAGTGCAGCCGCGCACCACCCGGTCGACCCGCAGGGCGGGGGCGGACCACTGCACCTGGGCGTCCTCGACCGTGATCTTCGGTGCCAGGGTGATGCCCTCGGCGGGCTGCGGCACGGCGTGCAGTGTGCCGTCCTCGATGCCGTCCATGGTCGCGGCGAGCAGCCCCGCACCCGCGAACGCCAGCCGGGTGAGCAGGTCACCGCTGGTGTCGGTGGGCCGTACCTCTTCGGTGAGGACGCCGTAGACCGGGCCGGAGTCGAGCCCCTCCTCGATCAGGAAGGTCGATGCACCGGTCACCTCGTCCCCGGCCATGATCGCGTGCTGTACGGGGGCCGCGCCGCGCCAGGCGGGCAGCAGCGAGAAGTGCAGGTTGACCCAGCCGCGGGCGGGCACGTCGAGCGTGGTCTTGGGCAGCAGCGCTCCGTAGGCGACGACCGGACAGCAGTCCGGGCCGATCTCCCGCAGCCGCGCCAGGAAGTCCTCGTCGCGCGGCCGGGCGGGCTTGAGCACCTCGATCCCGGCCTCCTCGGCGCGCTCGGCGACGGGGCTGGCGACCAGGCGGCGGCCTCGCCCGGCGGGGGCGTCGGGCCGGGTGACGACGGCGGCCACCTCGTGCCGGTCGGAGGCGATCAGGGCGTCCAGGGCGGGTACGGCTACCTCGGGGGTGCCTGCGAAGACGAGCTTCATGGGTGGCTGACTGCCTCTCGGGCCGAAACGTACGGTGACGAGCAACGCACAAGTCTATGGGCCGGGCGACCGGGGGGCGTACGCATGACTGCGCGCCCCTCGGATGTGCACACGCGCCCCTGCACCGTGACCAGATCCCCGGCTGACGCGTTGGTCAAGAGAGATTGACCGAAGCGAGCCGCCACGGTGCGGCCCGATCCCTTTCAATGCCGGTTCGAGAGGCTTCTTCATGGCCGACCACGCAACCCACGACGCCCAAGCGCGGGCCAGCCTGCATCTGTTGGTGCGGGACATCGAGCGGGTCCGGCGGCAGGTGGACGCGCTGCGCACGCTCACCGCCCAACTGGGCAACGTCTACCGTCCGCGCCGCTCCGGCCCGTCCACGGGCTTCGTCGTCTACGGCAGGGCCCCGGCCCCCACCGTCAGGCTGGCCCAGGAGCTGCGGGACAGTGTCGAGACCCTGGTCACCGCGGCAGTGGACTTCGACCGCTCGCTGGGCTTCTCCTGGGACGCGGTGGGCTCCGCGCTCGGGGTCACCAAGCAGGCGGTGCACCGCCGCTACGGCGCCCGCCGCAACGCCCGGCAGCCGGGAACGGCCGATGCCACCGCGGAGACCGCGGTGCCGCGCCCCCTGCCCATCGCGCCCGGCTCCGCCGATGCGCCCGCGCTGCCCGCCGTACCCGCCGCACGCTCCATGCCCCCGCAGCCGTCGGTGGACCGCCCGTCCCTGCGCGAGGACGTGCGCCCGGGCATCTTCCCCGGCCCACGCAACGGCTGACCGCCCCACCCCACTCCCTGCCCCGCCGCGCCCGATGCACGGCGGGGCAGCCGCATCTCCTCGTCCGGCCCCACCCACCGAGCCGTCACCCGATGTCCGGCGGATCCACCCTGATCCGGACCTGCGCACCGCCTCCCCGGGACATCCGCGCCGCCTGCGCCGCCTTCAGCGCGGCCGCAAGCGCCGCCCCGCTCCCTGGCGGCACCCTGAGCAGCGCCCTCTCCCAGGACTCCCCCGGCGGTGCGTCCCAGGGCCTGCGGGGCCTGCCCGGCTCGGCGCCCGGCACCGGGACCGGGCCGAGCACCTCGGCCTCCGGCGGCAGTTCGGCGGCCGTGAGAAACGCGGCGAGCGCCTCCCGCGAGCCGGTCACCGAGGCCATCCTGGACACCGGGGGGAAGCCGAGCTCGGCCCGCTCCGCCAGCTCACGGCGGGCGTGTCCGACCGGGTCCCAGCGCACCAGGGCCTGCACGGGCCGCAGCGTCGGCTCGGCGACGATCACCACCGTGCCGCCCTCCGGCTGCCCCCTCACCAGTGAGGCCGCGGCCGTCCAGCGGCGCAGTGCCTCCTCGCCGGCCCTCAGATCGGGGCGCCCGACCATGGCCCAGCCGTCGAGCAGCAGCGCGGCCGCGTAGCCGCCCTCGGCAACGGGCTCGGCGCCGGGGGTGCTGACCACCAGCGCGGGCGCATCGGGCACGGAGTCGAGGATGTGGTCGCGCCCGGACGTGCGCACCGGCACGGCGGGGAACGCCCGGCCGAGCTCCTCGGCGGTGCGGCGGGCGCCGACGATCTGGGCCCGCAGCCGATTGGAGCCACAGGCGACGCAG
This sequence comes from Streptomyces sp. NPDC058239, assembly GCF_042882185.1. Classification (NCBI taxonomy): domain Bacteria; kingdom Bacillati; phylum Actinomycetota; class Actinomycetes; order Kitasatosporales; family Streptomycetaceae; genus Streptomyces; species Streptomyces sp. NPDC058239. Next base: position 423,470 of record NZ_JBHVWS010000003.1, on the reverse strand, counting down.
TGCCAGGCGGTCTCGGCCCGCCCGCACCAGGCGCAGTCGAGATCCCGCTGGTCCGGTGCCTGAAGCGGTCCGGCACAGTGCCGGCACCGGGCGGGTTCACGGCAGCGCTCGCAGGCCAGCCGCGGTGCGTATCCGCGGCGCGGCACCTGGACCAGGACGGGGCCGCTGCGCAGCCCGTCCCGTACTGTCTGCCAGGCCAGGCTGGGCAGCCGGGCCGCCCTCGCGGCCCCGTCCCGCGCCAGCTCCCCGTCGCCGACCGTACGCACCAGGGGCGCCGCGATGCGCAGCTGCTCCCGGTCCGCGCGCAGCGGCAGCGCCCAGCCGCTCTCCACCAGCTGGGCGGCCTCCACGGTGCAGTTCGTGCCACCGAGCAGGAATGCGCACCGGCCGTGCGCGGCCCGCAGTTCGAGCACCTCGCGGACGTGCGGGAAGGGGGCATTGTCGTCGCTGTGGCTGGAGTCCCCGTCGTCCCAGACGGCGACCAGGCCCAGATCGGCGACGGGCGCGAACATCGCGGCCCTCGTCCCGACGACCGCCCGCACCGAGCCGCGCCGAACGGCGAGCCACTCCCGGTACCGCTTCTCCGGTCCGGAGTCGGCGGTCAGCAGCGCGTGACGGCCCTCGCCGAGCAGCTCGGTGAGCGCGGCATCCACCCGCCCCGCGGTCCGGCCGTCCGGCACGACGACCAGCGCGCCGCGCCCGGAGGCGAGCGTCGCGGCCATGGCCCTGGCGATCTCCTGCGGCCAGTGCGGACCGGGCAGGGCGGTCCATACGGCCCTGGGCGCACCGCCCTCGGCCAGCGCCCGCAGGAACGCGGGCCCCTGGGCGTACCGCTCCCAGCTCCCGGCCGACGGCGCGGGCGGCGGTGGCAGGGGCTCCGGCGAGGGCTTGGACTCGGCCCGTCCGTTCCTGGGCGGCACGGCGAGCTGCAGCACATCGGCGAGGCTGCCCGCGTAACGGTCGGCGACGGCCCGCGAGAGGGCCAGCAGCTCCGGTCCCAGCACCGGTTCGGGCGATACGACATAGGCGAGCGCGGCCAGGGCTCCCGTGTAGTCCGATTCGGCGAGCCGCTCGACGAGGAACCCGTCGATCAGGCCGCCCCCTTCGCGCCGCCCGCCGCGGACATTGCGCCCCCCGGCCCCGAATCGCACCCGCACCCGCACTCCGGGCTGTGCGTCGGCGTCGAGCTCCTCGGGCACGGCGTAGTCGAAGTACTGGTCGAGATGGAGCACGCCCTTGTTGACCAGCACCCGGGCGACGGGCAGCTCCTTGGCGAGCGCGGCGCCGCGCCAGGTCCGTGGCTTGGCCCGCGGCACGTTGGCCTTCCGTACCGTCTCCCGAATGAGCGCAAGCTGCTCCGGGGCCCCGCTCGCGGGGTCCTCGGAACGCTCGTTGTCGCTGCTCACAGCCAAATTCCTACCAGACACCACTGACACCGGCCCCGGCGAGAGCAGACCGGCGGCCGCACGCACCGGGGCCCGGACACCGCGTGCGGCGTCCGGGCCCCGGCGTACAGACTGCGGGCGGCAGGCTTACAGCCCGGCCGCCGTGCGCAGCGCGTCCACGCGGTCCGTGCGCTCCCAGGTGAAGTCGGGAAGCTCACGGCCGAAGTGGCCGTACGCCGCGGTCTGGGCGTAGATCGGGCGGAGCAGGTCGAGGTCGCGGATGATCGCGGCCGGGCGGAGGTCGAAGACCTCGCCGATGGCGTGCTCGATCTTCTCGGTCTCGACCGCGGCAGTGCCGAACGTCTCGACGAACAGACCGACGGGCTCGGCCTTGCCGATCGCGTATGCGACCTGCACCTCGCAACGGGCGGCAAGGCCCGCGGCGACGACGTTCTTGGCGACCCAGCGCATGGCGTACGCGGCCGAGCGGTCGACCTTCGACGGGTCCTTGCCCGAGAAGGCGCCACCGCCGTGGCGGGCCATGCCGCCGTAGGTGTCGATGATGATCTTGCGACCGGTCAGGCCGGCGTCGCCCATCGGGCCGCCGATCTCGAAGCGCCCGGTCGGGTTGACCAGCAGTCGGTAGCCGTCGGTGTCCAGCTTGATGCCGTCCTCGATCAGCTGCGCGAGCACGTGCTCGACGACGAACTCGCGAATGTCGGGCGCGAGCAGCGAGTCGAGGTCGATGTCGCTGGCGTGCTGCGAGGAGACGACGACCGTGTCGAGACGGACGGCCTTGTCGCCGTCGTACTCGATGGTGACCTGCGTCTTGCCGTCCGGGCGCAGGTACGGGATGGTCCCGTTCTTGCGGACCTCGGAGAGCCGGCGCGAGAGCCGGTGCGCGAGGTAGATCGGGAGCGGCATGAGCTCGGGCGTCTCGTCGCAGGCGTACCCGAACATCAGGCCCTGGTCGCCGGCGCCCTGCTTGTCGAGGTCGTCCCCTTCTTCACCTGCGGCGGAACCCTCGACCCGCTTCTCGTACGCGGTGTCGACGCCCTGCGCGATGTCGGGCGACTGCGCACCGATGGACACCGAGACGCCACAGGAGGCGCCGTCGAAGCCCTTCTTGGAGGAGTCGTAGCCGATCTCGAGGATCTTGTTGCGTACGAGGGTCGGAATGTCGGCGTAGGCCTTGGTCGTGACCTCACCCGCAACATGCACCAGACCGGTGGTGATCAAGGTCTCGACGGCGACGCGGGACCGGGGGTCCTCACGGAGCAGCGCGTCGAGGATGGTGTCGCTGATCTGGTCAGCGATCTTGTCGGGGTGACCCTCGGTGACAGACTCCGAGGTGAAGAGACGGCGGGACACATCGCTCCCTGGGGTTGCAGCGGCTGCTGGCTGATCATTTGGCGGACGGCCGGGAGCTGCGCCCGGCACGGTCCGGGGGTCAGTTTATCCGTCGATGCCGCTCAGCGGACAACGTGTCTCGCCCTTTGGGAGTTCTGTGACCTGCAGCACGGCCCGTCACTGTACAAAAATCGCCTTCCGAAAAAGCCATTTGCGCCCATATTTCAGGGGTTTTGGCTTGTGCGATGGCGTGAAACGAGAATTTCATCCGAGCCGCGACGACACGAGATCCCAGACCGTGTCGGCGAGCGCCTCCTTGGGACCGAACGGCACCGGGGTCTCACCGCCGTCGGCTGCGAGGACCACCGCTTCGTTCTCCTCGGAGCCGAATGTCCTGCGCTCCCCCACCTCATTGACGACGAGGAGATCGCAGCCCTTGCGGCGGAGCTTCTCGCGGCCGTTGGCGAGGACATCGTCGGTCTCGGCGGCGAAGCCGACGACGATCTGATCCGGCCTGGCGCGTTCACCGGCGACCTCGGCGAGGATGTCGGGATTGCGGACGAGCTTGATGGGCGCGGGCTCCTGGCCGTCCTTCTTCTTGATCTTCCCGGTCGCGTACTCGGCGGGGCGGAAGTCGGCGACCGCCGCCGCCATCACGACCACATCGGCGTCCGCGGCGGCTTTCAGCACGGCTTCGCGCAGTTGTATGGCGGTCCCTGCGTGCAGGACGTCGGCGCCGGCCGGGTCCGGCAGACCGGTATTGGCCTCGATGAGCGTGACCCGGGCGCCGCGGGCGACCGCGGTACGGGCCAGCGCGTAGCCCTGCTTGCCGGAGGAACGGTTGCCGAGGTAGCGCACCGGATCGAGCGGCTCTCGCGTTCCGCCTGCGCTGATCACGACGTGCCGGCCGGCCAGGTCGGCTTCGACGGGCCCGCGGGCCAGCACCCGGCGACAGACCTCGAAGATCTCCCCGGGGTCGGGCAGCCGGCCCTTGCCGGTGTCGACGCCGGTCAGCCGGCCGACGGCGGGCTCGATGACGACGGCGCCGCGGCGGCGCAGCGTGGCGACGTTCTCCTGGGTGGCGGGGTGCTCCCACATCTCGGTGTGCATGGCGGGCGCGAGGACGACGGGACAGCGGGCGGTCAGGAGTGTGTTGGTGAGCAGGTCGTCGGCGAGACCGTGGGCGGCCTTGGCGAGCATGTCGGCGGTGGCCGGGGCGACGACGACCAGGTCGGCTCCCTGCCCGATCCTGACGTGCGGCACCTCGTGGACGTCGTTCCAGACCTCCGTCGACACCGGGTGGCCCGAGAGCGCCGACCAGGTGGCCGCCCCCACGAAGTGCAGCGCCGACTCGGTCGGGACGACCCTCACGTCATGACCGGACTCGGTCAGCCGGCGCAGCAGCTCGCACGCCTTGTACGCGGCGATGCCTCCGCTGACCCCAAGAACGACCTTCGGCTTGTCCACTGCGTCTCCCCGCACTCGGATACGAACACCCCCATGCTGCCTCACCGCACCCGGTCCGATGCTGTCGCCCCGGACACACCACAGGCCCGGCAGCCGTGGCCGCCGGGCCTGTGGTGAAGGTGCAAATCCCTGCTTACTGCGCGGGGCCCTCGATGGCCTCGGAGGTGAGCAGGCCCGCGTTGATCTCGCGGAGCGCGATCGAGAGCGGCTTCTCGTGCACGTGGGTGTCGACGAGCGGACCGACGTACTCCAGGAGACCCTCGCCGAGCTGCGAGTAGTACGCGTTGATCTGACGCGCGCGCTTGGCGGCGTAGATCACGAGGCTGTACTTCGAGTCGGTGGCCTCAAGGAGCTCATCAATCGGCGGGTTGATGATGCCCTCGGGCGTGGTGATGGAAGAGGACACTCTCTGCCTTCCGAAGGGGGTAAAGATCAAAGAAATCTTTGATAGTGCGGAGTTCCGTGCTGCCGCGCGTGTCGACTGCGTCAGTCGCTGTCGGCACGGTGGCCGGAAGCCTCCAGCATCAAGGCTAGCAGCTCACGTGCCACGTCCTCGACGGAGGTGTTGACCAGCGTCGTATCGAACTCGGACTCGGCAGCCAGTTCGATCCTGGCGGCGGAGAGCCGGCGCTCGATCACCTCGGCGGATTCGGTCCCGCGGCCGGTGAGCCGGCGCACCAGCTCCTCCCAGCTCGGCGGGGCCAGGAAGACGAGCTGGGCGTCCGGCATCGACTGCCGGACCAGCCGGGCGCCCTGGAGATCGATCTCCAGCAGCACCGGCTCGCCCGCCTCCAGACGGTCGAGCACGGCACGGCGCGGCGTGCCGTACCGGTTGCCTGCGAACTCGGCCCACTCCAGCAGCTCGCCATTGGCGATCAGCTTGTCGAACTCGTCGTTGTCCACGAAAAAGTAGTGGACGCCGTTGCGCTCGCCGGGGCGCGGCTTGCGGGTCGTCGCCGACACCGAGAGCCAGACCTCGGGGTGGACCTTGCGCATATGAGCGACGACCGTGCTCTTGCCGACCCCGGAGGGGCCGGAGAGCACGGTCAGCCGCGGACGTACGTCCGGGGGTACGGGGGACGTCCCCCGGGATGTTGCAACCATGGAGCGATTATCCCCGTTCTCAGGGGTGCCTGAGAACGTCAGGCGGCAGAGCCGCCGAACTCTCGCTCCAGGGAAGCAATCTGGTTGGAGCCGAGACCCCGGACCCGGCGGCTCTCGGAGATCCCGAGCCGTTCCATGATCTGCTTGGCGCGGACCTTGCCCACGCCGGGCAGGGACTCGAGAAGGGCGGAGACCTTCATCTTGCCGATGACGTCGTTCTCCTGGCCCTGCTTGATGACCTCGTGGAGGGAGGCGCCGGAGTGCTTGAGTCGATTCTTGACCTCGGCCCGCTCCCGGCGAGCCGCGGCGGCCTTTTCGAGCGCGGCTGCGCGCTGTTCAGGGGTAAGGGGCGGAAGAGCCACGCCTACGTCACCTCGGATGTCGATCTGTCGGATACGGACCGGTGAGGAAGCTGGACGCTCCACACCAGGTGAGCGACGGACAACTTGTGTACGTCGGCTCTCGACGGAGACTAGCGGCCAAGACCGCTCGAGTCAGCGAGAACCAACGAAAAGTCCTGGTCAGCCTCAGCCGACCAGGACATTTCAGGCATAACAACCGAGTTTTTTGGTCAGGATTCAGTCAACACGCTGTTACGTGGCATGTTCACCTACCTGCGACGGCCGCCCGGACCTCGTCCGTGAGCCGTTCGGCGGCTGCGCGCAGCCCTGCCACGTCCGGTCCCTGGCTCAGTACGCCGCGGCTCACACTGGGCACCACATTGCCCACCGCGTCGCCGAAGACACCGGGCAGATCCGCGGGCGTCGCACCCTGGGCCCCGATCCCGGGAGCGAGCAGGGGGCCGTTGATGGCGAGATTCACGCCCGCGTCCCCGAGCGTGGCACCGACCACCGCGCCGACGGAGCCGAGCGGGGTGGCCCCCTCGTTCTCGGCGGCCATGTGGTCGAGCATCAGCTGCGCCAGCGAACGGCCGTCGGCGGCGGTGGCGCGCTGAACCTCCGCCCCCTCCGGGTTGGAGGTGAGGGCGAGCACGAAGACGCCCGCGCCGGAGAGGACGGCCGCGTCGAGCGCCGGGCGCAGCGAGCCGAAGCCGAGGTACGGCGAGACGGTGACCGCGTCCGAGAACAGCGGCGAGTCCTTGTCCAGATAGGTCGCCGCGTAGGCACCCATGGTGGAGCCGATGTCGCCGCGCTTGGCGTCCATCAGGACGAGTGCACCGGCCGCCCGCGCCTCCTCGACGGCCTTCTCCAGGACCGCGATGCCGCGCGAGCCGAAGCGCTCGAAGAACGCGGACTGCGGCTTCAGGACGGCGACCCGGTCCGCCAGTGCCTCGACGACCGTACGCGTGAAGTGCTCCAGACCTGCGACGTCGTCGTTCAGGCCCCAGGCGGTGAGGAGCGAGGCGTGCGGGTCGATGCCGACGCAGAGCGGTCCGCGGGTGTCCATGGCGCGGCGCAGGCGTGCGCCGAACGGTTCCGGGATCATGCGGTGGCCTTCCTGGTTTCTGCGCCGACGGCTTCGGCGAGGGTGGCGTACGGGGAGGCGGCCAGGCGCGCGGCCAGGCCCTTGTGGATCGCCCGGGCGTAGAACGGGCCCTCGTAGATGAAGGCGCTGTAGCCCTGGACGAGCGTGGCGCCGGCGAGAATGCGCTGCCAGGCGTCCTCGGCGTTCTCGATGCCCCCGACACCGACCAGGGTGATCCGGTCGCCCACCCGCGCGTACAGGCGGCTCAGGACCTCCAGCGAGCGTGCCTTGAGAGGCGCACCGGACAGCCCGCCGGTCTCCTTGACCAGGGACGGCGAGGACTTCAGGCCGAGGCCGTCCCGGGCGATGGTGGTGTTGGTGGCGATGATGCCGTCCAGACCCAGCTCGACCGCGAGATCGGCGACCGCGTCGACGTCCTCGTCCGCGAGGTCCGGAGCGATCTTTACGAGCAGGGGGACCCGCCGGTCGGTGACGGTCCGTTCGGCTGCCTCACGCACGGCGCTGAGCAGGGGCCGGAGCGCCTCGGTGGCCTGGAGGTTGCGCAGGCCGGGGGTGTTGGGCGAGGAGACGTTCACGACGAGGTAGTCGGCGTGGCGGGCAAGCCGTTCGGTGGACTTCACGTAGTCGCCGACGGCTTCGGCCTCCGGCACGACCTTGGTCTTGCCGATATTGACGCCGACCGTGGTCCGGAAGACCGGCTTGCGGGTGGCCAGGCGCTCGGCCACGGCCGCGGAGCCCTCGTTGTTGAAGCCCATGCGGTTGATCAGCGCGCGGTCCGCCACGAGGCGGAAGAGACGCTTCTTGGGGTTGCCGGGCTGCGGCTCGCCGGTGACCGTACCGATCTCGATGTGGTCGAAGCCGAGCATCGACATGCCGTCGATCGCGACGGCGTTCTTGTCGAAGCCCGCGGCGAGGCCGAAGGGGCCGTGCATGCGCAGGCCGAGGGCCTGGGTGCGCAGCTCCTTGTAGCGGGGGGCGAGCGCGGCGGCGACGAAGGTGCGCAGCACGGGGATGCGGGCGGCGAGGCGGATCCACCGGAACGCCAGGTGGTGCGCCTGCTCCGGGTCCATCCGCTTGAAGACCAGCTGGAAGAAGAATTTGTACATCGGGTGTCCTCGGTGTCCTCACAGAGAGGGGGACACCGTTTCCGGTGTCCCCCTGCTGGGCCTGCTAGTCGCGCGCCGCGGTCAGATGTTCCGCGTGTTCCTGGAGGGAACGTACGCCGACGTCTCCGTGGTTGAGCGCGTCGATGCCCTGGACGGCGGCGGCGAGTGCCTGGACCGTCGTGAGGCACGGCACGGACCGGGCGACGGCCGCGGTACGGATCTCGTAGCCGTCGAGGCGGCCGCCCGTTCCGTACGGCGTGTTGACGATCAGGTCGACCTCGCCGTCGTGGATGAGCTGGACGATGGTCCTCTCGCCCTGCGGTCCGACGCCCTCGGACTGCTTGCGCACGACCGTGGCGTGGATGCCGTTGCGCTTGAGCACCTCGGCGGTGCCGGAGGTGGCCAGCAGCTCGAAGCCGTGGGCGACGAGCTCGCGCGCCGGGAAGATCATCGAGCGCTTGTCGCGGTTGGCGACGGAGATGAACGCGCGGCCCTTGGTGGGCAGCGGGCCGTACGCGCCGGCCTGAGACTTGGCGTACGCCGTGCCGAAGACCGAGTCGATGCCCATGACCTCACCGGTGGAGCGCATCTCCGGGCCGAGGACGGTGTCGACACCGCGGCCGTGGATGTCGCGGAACCGCGACCACGGCATGACGGCCTCCTTGACGGAGATCGGCGCGTCGAGCGGCAGGGTGCCGCCGTCGCCGTTCCTCGGCAGCAGCCCCTCCTCGCGCAGCTCGGCGATGGTCGCGCCCAGCGAGATGCGGGCGGCGGCCTTGGCGAGCGGCACCGCGGTCGCCTTCGAGGTGAAGGGGACGGTGCGCGAGGCGCGCGGGTTGGCCTCCAGGACGTACAGGATGTCGCCGGAGAGCGCAAACTGGATGTTGATCAGTCCGCGTACGCCGACGCCCTTGGCAATGCCCTCGGTGGAGGTGCGCAGCCGCTTGATGTCGTAGCCGCCGAGGGTGATCGGGGGCAGCGCGCAGGCGGAGTCGCCGGAGTGGATACCGGCCTCCTCGATGTGCTCCATGACGCCGCCGAGGTAGAGCTCGGTGCCGTCGTAGAGCGCGTCGACGTCGATCTCGATGGCGTCGTCGAGGAAGCGGTCGACCAGGACCGGCCGGGTGGGGCTGATCTCGGTGGACTCGGCGATGTACGAGGAGAGCCGCGTCTCGTCGTACACGATCTCCATGCCCCGGCCGCCGAGCACGTAACTGGGGCGTACGAGGACGGGGTAGCCGATCTCGTCGGCGATGGCCTTGGCCTCGTCGAACGTGGTGGCGGTGCCGTGCTTCGGGGCAGGGAGTCCGGCTTCGGCCAGGACGCGCCCGAAGGCCCCGCGGTCCTCGGCGGCGTGGATGGCCTCCGGGGACGTACCGACGACCGGCACGCCGTTGTCCTTGAGCGCCTGCGACAGACCCAGCGGGGTCTGGCCGCCGAGCTGGACGATGACACCGGCGACCGGGCCCGCGAGGGACTCGGCGTGCACGATCTCCAGCACGTCCTCGAGCGTCAGCGGCTCGAAGTACAGGCGGTCGGAGGTGTCGTAGTCGGTGGAGACGGTCTCCGGGTTGCAGTTGACCATCACGGTCTCGTAGCCCGCGTCGCTCAGGGCGAAGGAGGCGTGGACGCAGGAGTAGTCGAACTCGATGCCCTGGCCGATGCGGTTGGGGCCGGAGCCGAGGATGATCACCGCCGGCTTGGTGCGGGACGCGACCTCGCTCTCCTCGTCGTAACTGGAGTAGAAGTACGGCGTCTTCGCGGCGAACTCGGCGGCGCAGGTGTCGACCGTCTTGTAGACCGGACGGATTCCCAGGGCGTGCCGCACCTCGCGCACGACGTCCTCGCGCAGGCTGCGGATGTCGGCGATCTGGGCATCGGAGAAGCCGTGGCGCTTGGCCTCTGCCAGCAGCTCGGGGCCGAGCTCGTCCGCGGCGGCCAGCTCGTCGGCGATCTCCTTGATCAGGAAGAGCTGGTCGACGAACCAGGGGTCGATCTTCGTGGCGTCGAAAACTTCTTCCTGGGTGGCGCCGGCCCGGATCGCCTGCATGACGGTGTTGATACGGCCGTCGGTCGGCCGGACCGCCTCGGCGAGCAGCTCGGCCTTGTCGCCGGTCTCGCCGATGAAGGTGAACTGCGAGCCCTTCTTCTCCAGGGAGCGCAGCGCCTTCTGCAGCGCCTCGGTGAAGTTGCGGCCGATCGCCATGGCCTCGCCCACCGACTTCATGGTGGTGGTGAGGGTGGAGTCGGCGGAGGGGAACTTCTCGAAGGCGAACCGCGGGGCCTTGACGACGACATAGTCGAGGGTCGGCTCGAAGGAGGCCGGGGTCTTCTCGGTGATGTCGTTGGGGATCTCGTCGAGCGTGTAGCCGACGGCCAGCTTGGCGGCGATCTTGGCGATCGGGAAGCCGGTGGCCTTCGACGCCAGCGCCGACGAGCGGGAGACGCGCGGGTTCATCTCGATCACGATGACGCGGCCGTCGACCGGGTCGATGGCGAACTGGATGTTGCAGCCGCCGGTGTCGACGCCGACCTCGCGGATGATCGCGATGCCGATGTCGCGCAGCCGCTGGTACTCGCGGTCGGTGAGCGTCATCGCCGGGGCGACGGTGATCGAGTCACCCGTGTGGACGCCCATCGGGTCGAAGTTCTCGATGGAGCAGACGACCACGACGTTGTCGTTCTTGTCGCGCATCAGCTCCAGCTCGTACTCCTTCCAGCCGAGGATGGACTCCTCCAGGAGCACCTCGGTGGTCGGGGAGAGCGTGAGGCCCTGACCGGCGATCCGGCGCAGCTCCTCCTCGTCGTGGGCGAAGCCGGAGCCGGCTCCGCCCATGGTGAAGGAGGGGCGGACGACGACGGGGTAGCCGCCGAGCGTCTCGACGCCCCCCAGGACGTCTTCCATCGAGTGGCAGATGACCGAGCGGGCGGACTCGCCATAGCCGATCTTGGCCTTGACGGCCTCGACGACGCCCTTGAAGAGGTCGCGGTCCTCGCCCTTGTTGATGGCCTCGACGTTGGCGCCGATGAGCTCGACGCCGTACTTCTCCAGGACACCGTTCTCGTGCATGGAGATCGCGGTGTTGAGCGCGGTCTGGCCGCCCAGGGTGGGGAGCAGCGCGTCGGGGCGCTCCTTGGCGATGATCTTCTCGACGAACTCGGGGGTGATCGGCTCGACGTACGTGGCGTCGGCGATCTCCGGGTCGGTCATGATCGTCGCCGGGTTGGAGTTGACCAGGATGACGCGCAGGCCCTCGGCCTTGAGGACGCGGCAGGCCTGGGTGCCGGAGTAGTCGAACTCGGCGGCCTGTCCGATGACGATCGGGCCGGAGCCGATGACCAGGACGGACTGGATATCGGAGCGCTTAGGCACGCTGGCCCTCCATCAGGGATACGAAACGGTCGAAGAGGTACGCGGCGTCGTGCGGGCCCGCGGCTGCTTCGGGGTGGTACTGGACGCTGAAGGCCGGCTGGTCGAGGAGCTGCAGCCCCTCGACGACCTGGTCGTTCAGGCAGACGTGGGAGACCTCGGCGCGGCCGAACTCCGTGTCGGACACCTTGTCCAGCGGGGCGTCGACGGCGAAGCCGTGGTTGTGCGCGGTGACCTCGACCTTGCCGGTCGTGCGGTCCTGCACCGGCTGGTTGATGCCGCGGTGGCCGTACTTCAGCTTGTAGGTGCCGAAGCCGAGGGCGCGGCCCAGGATCTGGTTGCCGAAGCAGATGCCGAAGAGCGGTGTCTTCCGCTCCAGGACGCCCTGCATGACGGAGACCGGGTGGTCGGCGGTGGCCGGGTCGCCGGGGCCGTTGGAGAAGAAGACTCCGTCGGGCTGGACCGCGTACACCTCGTCGAGGGTGGCGGTGGCGGGCAGGACGTGCACCTCGATGCCGCGCTCGGCCATGCGGTGCGGGGTCATGCCCTTGATGCCGAGGTCGATCGCGGCGACGGTGAACTTCTTGGTGCCGATCGCGGGGACGACATACGTCTCCTTGGTCGCGACCTCGGCGGAGAGGTCGGCGCCCACCATCTCGGGGGCTTCCTTGACGCGGGCCAGCAGTGTGGCCTCGTCGGTGACGGCGTCACCGGAGAAGATGCCGACGCGCATGGCGCCGCGCTCGCGCAGGTGGCGGGTGAGGGCGCGGGTGTCGATGCCGCTGATGCCGACGACGCCCTGGCGCTCCAGCTCCTCGTCGAGCGAGCGCTGCGAACGCCAGTTGGAGGGCACCCGGGCGGGGTCGCGGACGACGTATCCGGCGACCCAGATCCGCTGCGACTCGGGGTCCTCGTCGTTCACACCGGTGTTGCCGACGTGCGGGGCGGTCATCACGACGACCTGGCGGTGGTACGAGGGGTCGGTCAGCGTCTCCTGGTAGCCGGTCATGCCGGTGGAGAACACCGCCTCGCCGAAGGTCTCCCCCACGGCCCCGTAGGCGCGGCCGCGGAAGGCGCGGCCGTCCTCCAGGACGAGTACGGCGGGAGCTTTGGCGGCTCCCCGGGTGGAGATCGTCATCGTGCGGTGCCTTCCGTAGTGCTGGTGAGTTGTTCGATGGCCTCGACCCAGGCCGGGTGCTCGGCCGAGCGGTCGGAGCGGAAACCGGAGTCGATCAGCTTGTCGCCGTGCGCCCAGGTGATGATCAGCAGGCCGCCCTCGGGGAGGACCTTGCCCGCGATGCCCTTGTCGAGCCGGGCCTCACGCAGTGCGGCGGCCGGGACGAAGAAGTCGGCTGCCCCGGGTCGTACGACGTCGAGGCCCTGGTCGGTCAGGGTGAGCTCGACGCGGCTGCGGGTGCCGAGGCCGTGGGCGACGATCCGGTCGAGCCACTGCCCGGCGGTCGTCGAGGCGTGGTACCTGCCGGACAGCGTCAGCAGCTTCTCGCCGTCCGCGAACCCCTCCGGGGTGGAGCTGAGTTCCGGCAGATCGGACTGGAGGCTCCCCCGCCACTTCCATCCCTGGCGCATCAGCCAGTAGACGAAGGCGATGAGGACGATCAGTCCGATGACCCAGCTGATGCGAGCGGACCAGTCGGTCACTTCGGCCGACTTCTGCTCGGCGGCGAGCTGGAGGTAAAGGGGGGTGAGTGATGTCACGCGAGCTTCCCGTCGACGACCGTGGCACGGCCCCGCAGGAAGGTGTGGGTGACTCGGCCCGGCAGCTCGCGACCCTCGTAGGGAGTGTTGCGGCTGCGGGAGGCGAAGCCCGCGGGGTCCACCACACCACGGTATGCCGGATCGACCAGCGTGAGGTTGGCGGGCTCACCGGCCGAGACGGGCCGGCCGTGTCCGTCGAGACGGCCGATGGCGGCCGGACGGAACGACATCCGGTCGGCGACGCCCGCCCAGTCGATGAGGCCGGTGTCGACCATCGTCTGCTGGACGACCGAGAGCGCGGTCTCCAGGCCCACCATGCCCATGGCGGCCGCGGCCCACTCGCAGTCCTTGTCCTCGTGCGGGTGCGGGGCGTGGTCGGTGGCGACGCAGTCGATGGTGCCGTCGGCGAGCGCCTCGCGCAGGGCCATGACGTCGGCCTCGGTGCGCAGCGGCGGGTTCACCTTGTAGACCGGGTTGTAGGACCGTACGAGCTCGTCGGTGAGGAGCAGGTGGTGCGGGGTGACCTCGGCGGTGACGTTCCAGCCCTTGGACTTGGCCCAGCGGACGATCTCGACGGAGCCGGCGGTCGACAGGTGGCAGATGTGCACCCGGGAGCCGACGTGGGCGGCGAGCAGTACGTCGCGGGCGATGATCGACTCCTCGGCGACGGCGGGCCAGCCGCCGAGACCGAGTTCCGCGGAGACGATGCCCTCGTTCATCTGGGCACCCTCGGTGAGGCGGGGCTCCTGGGCGTGCTGGGCGACGACGCCGTCGAAGGCCTTCACGTACTCCAGCGCGCGGCGCATGATCACCGCGTCGTCGACGCACTTGCCGTCGTCGGAGAAGACTTTCACTCCGGCGGCCGAATCGTGCATGGCGCCGAGCTCGGCGAGCTTCTTGCCCTCCAGACCGACGGTGACGGCGCCGATCGGCTGCACGTCGCAGTAGCCGGACTCCTTGCCGAGCCGCCAGACCTGCTCGACGACACCGGCGGTGTCGGCGACCGGGAAGGTGTTGGCCATGGCATGCACGGCGGTGAAGCCACCGACGGCCGCCGCCTTCGTCCCGGTGAGGACGGTCTCGGAGTCCTCGCGGCCGGGCTCGCGCAGGTGGGTGTGGAGGTCGACCAGGCCGGGCAGCAGGATCTGGCCCTCGGCCTCGACGACGGTCGCGTCGCCGGCCTCGATGCCGGTACCGACTGCGGCGATGGTTTCGCCGTCGATCAGGACGTCCTGGGATTCGCCGCCGAGGACCTTCGCGCCGCGGATAAGGATCTTGCTCATGGTTACTTGTTCTCCTCGGAACGGGCTGGGGTGGCGGGCGACGGGTGAACCGGGGCGGCGGGCTCGGAGCCGCCCAGCAGCAGGTACAGGACGGCCATGCGGATCGAGACGCCGTTGGCGACCTGCTCGACGGCTGTGCACCGGTCGGAGTCGGCAACCTCGGCGGTGATCTCCATACCGCGGACCATCGGGCCGGGGTGCATGACGATGGCGTCCTCGGGCATCTTCGCCATGCGGTCGCCGTCCAGGCCGTAGCGGCGGGAGTACTCGCGCTCGGTCGGGAAGTATGCGGCGTTCATCCGTTCGCGCTGCACACGCAACATCATCACCGCGTCGGACTTCGGCAGCACCTCGTCGAGGCTGTAGCTGACGTCGCACGGCCAGTGCTCGACGCCGACCGGGACGAGAGTCGGCGGGGCCACCAGGGTGACGTGGGCCCCGAGCGTGGTCAGCAGGTGGACGTTGGAACGGGCCACCCGGCTGTGCAGGATGTCGCCGACGATGGTGATCCGACGGCCGTCGAGGTCCCGGCCGAGACCGGTGTCGGCCCCGACGAGGCGGCGGCGCAGGGTGAAGGCGTCCAGGAGGGCCTGGGTGGGGTGCTCGTGGGTGCCGTCACCTGCGTTGACAACGGCGCCTTCGATCCAGCCGGAGGTGGCGAGGCGGTACGGGGCACCGGAGGCACCGTGCCGGATGACGACGGCGTCGGCGCCCATCGCCTCCAGGGTCAGCGCGGTGTCCTTGAGCGACTCGCCCTTGGAGACGGACGAGCCCTTCGCGGAGAAGTTGATGACATCGGCGGAGAGGCGCTTGGCGGCGGCCTCGAAGGAGATGCGGGTACGCGTCGAGTCCTCGAAGAAGAGGTTGACGACGGTCCGCCCGCGCAGGGTGGGGAGCTTCTTGATCGGCCGGTCCGCGACCCGTGCCATTTCCTCGGCGGTGTCGAGGATCAGGACGGCGTCGTCGCGGGTGAGGTCGGCGGCCGAGATGAGGTGACGCTTCATCTGGGTGTTCTCCGGGTGGCTGGAGGGTTCAGGCATGCGGGCGTGCGGAAGCTGCCGTACGGGTTCGAGGTACTCCGTACGGGTGAAGTTCAGCTACTGCTCGCCCACCGGGGCGGCCTGCTGGACACCGAGCAGCACGGCGTCGCGGCCGTCCTCCTCGGCGAGCTGGACCTTGACCGTCTCCCGCAGCGACGTGGGGAGGTTCTTGCCGACGTAGTCGGCACGGATCGGGAGTTCGCGGTGACCGCGGTCGACGAGGACCGCGAGTTGCACCGCGCGGGGCCGGCCGATGTCGCCCAGCGCGTCGAGCGCTGCGCGGATCGTCCGTCCCGAGAAGAGGACATCGTCGACGAGGACGACCAGGCGGCCCTCGATGCCCTCGCCGGGGATCTCGGTGCGGGCCAGGGCGCGCGCAGGGCGCAGCCGCAGGTCGTCGCGGTACATCGTGATGTCGAGTGAGCCGACCGGCATCTTCCGGCCGGTGATCTCTTGGAGTTTTTCGGCGAGCCGGCTGGCGAGGAAGACGCCCCGCGTCGGGATGCCGAGGAGCACCACGTCGTCGGCGCCCTTGGCGCGTTCGACGATCTCGTGGGCGATTCGGGTCAGTACTCGGGCGATGTCGGGAGCCTCGAGAACGGGGCGTGCCGCATTGCCGGTGGCTTCGTGCTGTGCGTCCATAAGAAACGGACCTCCTTCTCCGCCTCACTGGACGGACGTTAAAGGACGTCGAAATTGCGTCATCAACGTTACCAGGGCTTGCACAGCGCCCTGGTCACACCCCCGGGAGGTGCCGGTCCGGACCATTCGGCTTGACGCATCCAAGTAACGCTGCGTAACCTCACAGTGAGTTACCAGACTTCGTCCGGGGAGCCTTATGTCCAGCGAATACGCAAAGCAGCTCGGGGCCAAGCTCCGTGCCATCCGCACCCAGCAGGGCCTCTCCCTCCATGGCGTGGAGGAGAAGTCCCAGGGCCGCTGGAAGGCCGTCGTGGTCGGTTCGTACGAGCGCGGCGACCGTGCCGTGACCGTGCAGCGCCTTGCCGAGCTTGCGGACTTCTACGGGGTCCCGGTGCAGGAACTCCTGCCCGGTACGACGCCTGGCGGGGCCGCTGAGCCGCCGCCGAAGCTTGTCCTGGACCTGGAGCGCCTCGCCCACGTCCCGCCGGAGAAGGCCGGGCCGCTGCAGCGCTACGCCGCCACGATCCAGAGCCAGCGCGGTGACTACAACGGCAAGGTGCTCTCGATCCGCCAGGACGACCTGCGCACGCTGGCCGTGATCTACGACCAGTCGCCGTCCGTACTCACGGAACAGCTGATCAGCTGGGGCGTACTGGACGCGGACGCCCGCCGCGCCGTAGCCCACGACGAGGGCTGAGACCCCAGCAGAAACGTGCCGCCGTGTTGGCGGGCCCCCTTTTGGGTGCCCCGTCAGCACGGCGTTTTCGTTGCGCGGCAACACGGCGTTCTGGTTGCGCGGCAACGGGGGGCGCACACGCCGAAGGGCCCACGGTCAAAAGACCGCAGGCCCTTCGTTGGCTGAACGCCGCCGGAGGCTACTGCTCCCGGCGGAGATTCGGCTTGAGGTCCTTGAACCGGGCCAGCAGCCCGTTCACGAAGGACGGGGAGTCATCGGTGGAGAACTCCTTGGCAAGCTGGACCGCCTCGTCGATCACCACTGCGTCCGGGGTCCCGTCCACCCAGATCAGCTCGTACGCACCGAGCCGCAGGATGTTCCGGTCGACGACCGGCATGCGGTCGATCTCCCAGTCCACGGCGTAGGTCACGATGAGGTCGTCGATCCGGTCCGCGTACTGCGCGTACCCCTCGACCAGCTCCATCGTGTACTCGGTGACCGGCGGCTGACGGGTGTCGGACCGCGAATGCCGCACCCAGTCCGCGAGGACCGTCTGCACGGACTCACCGCGCTGGTCGGCCTCGAAGAGGATCTGGAAGGCTCGCTTGCGGGCCGTGTTCCGAGCAGCCACGGTTAGCTGTTCACCCGGCCGAGGTAGTCGCCCGTGCGGGTGTCGACCTTGATCTTCTCACCCGTGGTGATGAAGAGCGGGACGCCGATCTCGTAGCCGGTCTCCAGCGTGGCGGGCTTGGTGCCACCGGTGGAGCGGTCGCCCTGGACGCCCGGGTCGGTGTGCTGGATGGTCAGCTCGACGGCGGCCGGCAGCTCGACATAGAGCACCTCGCCCTCGTGCTGGGCGACGGAGGCCGTGAAGCCCTCGATCAGGAAGTTGGCGGCGTTGCCGACAGCCTTGCGGTCGACCATGAGCTGGTCGTACGTGTCCATGTCCATGAAGACGAAGTACTCGCCGTCCATGTACGAGAACTGCATGTCGCGGCGGTCAATGGTGGCCGTCTCGACCTTCACGCCGGCGTTGAACGTCTTGTCGACGACCTTGCCGGACAGCACGTTCTTGAGCTTGGTGCGCACGAAGGCCGGGCCCTTGCCGGGCTTGACGTGCTGGAACTCGACGACGGACCAGAGCTGGCCTCCGTCGAGCTTGAGCACCAGGCCGTTCTTGAGGTCGTTCGTGGAAGCCACGGTTGCGGAATCTCCTGGACTGAAGCTGGTGGACGACCAAGGATGCGCGCTAGAGCGCGAGCAGCTCCTTGGTCGTAATGGTGAGTAGCTCGGGTCCGCCGTCCGCCTCGGGGCGCACGACGAGCGTGTCATCGATCCGGACCCCGCCCCGGCCCGGGAGGTGGACCCCCGGTTCGACGGTGACCGGCACACAAGCGTCCAGTTTACCCATGGCTGCAGGTGCCAGCTGCGGGTCCTCGTCGATTTCGAGCCCCACCCCGTGCCCTGTCCATGGTGCGAGGCCCCCGCCGTGGCCCGCGGAGTCCAGGAGATGGCGGGCCGCACGGTCCACATCACGGTAGGCGGCCCCTGGCACGAGAGCCTCGCGCCCGGCCCGCTGAGCGGCGAAAACCAGGTCGTAGAGCTCGATCTGCCAGTCGGCGGGCGCGGTCCCGATGACGAACGTACGGCCGATCTCACAGCGGTAGCCGCGATAGTTCGCACCCAGGCAGACGGAGAGGAAATCCCCCTCCTCCACCCGCCGGTCCGAGGGGCGGTGGCGGCCCTGGCCGGAGTTCGGCCCGGTGGCCACGGAAGTGGCGAAGGCGGGGCCGTCGGCACCGTGGTCCACCAGGCGACGCTCCAGCTCCAGGGCGAGATGCCGCTCGGTGCGGCCCACCAGGATGGATTCGAGGAGTTCGCCCAGGGCCTGGTCGGTGATCTCGGCGGCGATCCGCAGACAGGCGATCTCCTCCTCGTCCTTGACGACCCGCAGCTGCTCGACGGTGGCACCGAGATCGGCGAGCCGGAGCCGCGGGGCGACCGAGCTCATGGCCCGGTGGCGGGCTACCGTCAGATGGTGTTCCTCGACGGCCAGGGACTCCGCACCGAAAGAGGTGGCCAGACCGGCGGCCGCGACGACCGGATCGCCGTCTGTGGCCGGCATCAGTGACACCCGCAGCTGATCGTCGGTGCGCCCGTCGGCGGGATCGCCGGTCGGGGCGTGGGGGCAGAGCAGGACGTCCTCACCGGGGCCGAGCAGCAGCACGGCGCCCGGGGGCGCTCCGCCCGCGAGATAGCGGACGTTGGCGGGGCGGGAGACCAGAGCGGCCGCGGATCCGACGGCGGCGCACCGGTCGCGGAGCAGCCCGCGGCGGACGGCGTACACGTCTGACATGCCACGAGCCTACGAGTGGTGGCGCAGGCCTGCTCGGTCAGCGCATCCGACCGGGGGCCGCGGCCGGGCCGTCACCGGACCGGGAACACCGCCCGATGGCGGTTCACCAGGCCGGGGGGCTGGCTATGGAGCGGGCGAGTATGTCGTCCAGGACGCGGGCGGTGGTCTCCACGTCGTACGTCGAGTTGTCGATGATCGGCAGCCCGGAGCCGTACCACCCGGCCATCCGGCCGTGGATGCGGGCGACCTCCTCGTCCGAGAGGCGGCGGTTCCCGCTGCGGGCGGCGTTGCGCTCCAGCACGATCTCCAGACCGGGCAGCAGAACGACGGGCAGCAGTCCGGGGCCGACATGGCGCTTCCAGCCGCCGAGGCCGACAACCGGCCGGTCCGGGAAGACTGCGTCGTCCAGGATGCAGGAGATCCCGTTGGCGAGGAAGTTGCGGGCGGCGAAGCCACAGGTGCGACGGGCAAGACGGTACTGGGCCTCGGAGTGGTCGTTCCATCCGGCCTGGGGGTCGGCGAAGCCGGAGCAGACCCATTCGCGGACGTCGTCGAGGCTGACGTGAGCCGTGGGAACCCGGCGGCGGCTGGCCCAGAGTTTGGCCACGGTGGTCTTGCCCGCGCCCGCGGGACCGATCAGGAGCACGGCGAGCGTCGCCGTGCCTGTGCCGGGCTCGGCGGGCGGTGCGGGCAGCGGCACGGGGCCGCCGGGCGGCAGCTGGATGTGCCCGGTGGTCTCTCTGGAGACAGGCACCGGGGCGTGCTGCGGGGCGGGTCCGCTCCAGCCCTGGGGCGTGGGAGGGGTTGTGGGCGGCGGCCCCGGCGGTCCGGGGTGCTGGGCCTGGTGCGTCCAGCCGACAGGTCCGCTTCCGGGGCCTTGGGGCGGCGGCAGCGGGGCCCCCACTGCGTGCTGCATCCGGTGCCACTCCGTCTCGTACAGGCAACTGGCGCTGGTGGAACGGCAACCGTACCGTCCCCGGCCGCCACTGAGGGAACGGCCGGGGACGGTCCACAGTGCCCGGTCGGCCGGTCGGCCGTCCGGTGTACCGGTCCGTCAGCCGGTCAACTCGTCCGCGAGGGCGCGCAGAGCGAGGCGGTAGGAGCCGATGCCGAATCCGGCCACGGTCCCCGTGGCGACCGGCGCGACCACGGAGTTGTGGCGGAATTCCTCCCGTGCGTACGGGTTCGAGATGTGCACCTCGATCAGCGGGGCGGTGCGCTGGGCCGCCGCATCCCGCATTCCGTACGAGTAGTGGGTGAAGGCTCCCGGGTTGAGAACGACCGGAATTGAACCGTCGGCGGCCTCGTGGAGCCAGCGGATCAGCTCGCCCTCGTCGTTGGTCTCCCGGACGTCGACATCGAAGCCGAGCTCCTTGCCGAGGGCCTGACAGGTCTCGACG
The DNA here is from genome assembly GCF_042882185.1 of Streptomyces sp. NPDC058239. Classification (NCBI taxonomy): domain Bacteria; kingdom Bacillati; phylum Actinomycetota; class Actinomycetes; order Kitasatosporales; family Streptomycetaceae; genus Streptomyces; species Streptomyces sp. NPDC058239. The sequence continues at coordinate 403,129 of NZ_JBHVWS010000003.1, read as the reverse complement.
AGTCCGGCGTACGACGTGGCGCCGTACACATCGGGCTCGCGGGAGCCGAGGCGGCCGAGGTTCGGCCCGTTGAGGACGAGGACCCGGCGGGTCACGCCGACACCTCCCCGTAGGCGGCGAGCAGTACTGCCGGGTCGGGGCCCTCCAGCACGGTGGGCTTGCCGAGACCGTCGAGGACGATGAAGCGCAGCAGGTCGCCACGGGACTTCTTGTCGACCTTCATGTTCTCCAGCAGCTTGGGCCACTGGTCGCCGCGGTAGGTGAGCGGCAGTCCGACGGACTCCAGGACGGCGCGGTGCCGGTCGGCGGTGGCATCGTCGAGGCGTCCGGCCAGCCGGCCCAGCTCGGCGGCGAAGACCATGCCGACCGAGACGGCCGCGCCGTGCCGCCACTTGTAGCGCTCGTTCTTCTCGATGGCGTGGGCCAGGGTGTGACCGTAGTTGAGGATCTCGCGCAGTCCGGACTCCTTGAGGTCGCTGGAGACGACCTCGGCCTTGACCCGGATGGCGCGTTCGATCAGCTCGGCGGTGTGTGCTCCGGTGGGCGTACGGGCGCCTTCCGGGTCCGCCTCGATGAGGTCGAGGATCGCCGGGTCGGCGATGAAGCCGGCCTTGATGATCTCGGCCATGCCACTGACGTAGTCGTGAACGGGCAGCGAGTCCAGGGCGGCGAGGTCGCAGAGGACCCCGGCGGGCGGGTGGAAGGCGCCGACGAGGTTCTTGCCCTCGGCGGTGTTGATGCCCGTCTTGCCGCCGACGGCCGCGTCGACCATACCGAGCACGGTCGTGGGTACGGCGATCCAGCGCACCCCGCGCAGCCAGCTCGCCGCGACGAACCCGGCCACATCGGTGGTGGCTCCGCCGCCGACGCCGACGATGACATCGGTGCGGGTGAAGCCGGTCTGCCCGAGCGCCTTCCAGCAGTACGCCGCGACCTCGACGGTCTTGGCCTCCTCGGCGTTCGGCAGCTGGATCGCGATGGCCTCGTAGCCCTGCTCGGCGAGGTCCTGACGGACCGCCTCACCGGTCTCGGCGAGCGCCTCGGGGTGCAGCACGGCAACCCGCTTGGCGCGGTCGCCGATGAGCGTGGGCAGCTCGCCGAGGAGCTGCCGGCCCACCAGCACCTCGTACGGGTCGGTGCCCGCGCTGCCGGCGATCTGGATACGGGTGGGACCCTGCTCGGTCATACGTGTGTTCTCCACGCCGGGGGTGACGGGGTCGCCCGTACGCTCCGGCAGTTCCAGTGCGTCGAGGACCGCCTGGGCGACCTCTTCGGGGGTGCGCTCGTCGGTGGCGACGGTCGCCCGGGCCACCTCGGTGTACAGATGGCGGCGGGCGTCCATCAGCTCACGCCACTGCCTGCGCGGGTTGACGGCGAGCAACGGGCGGGCGGTGTTCAGGCCGACCCGCTTGACGGCCTCCTCCACGTCCATCGAGAGATAGACGACGGGGTGGTCGGCGAGCAGCGCGCGGGTCGTCTCGTCGAGCACGGCGCCGCCGCCGAGGGAGAGGACACCGGTGTGCTCGGCGACGGCGGTGTGCACCGCCTGTCGCTCCAGCTCGCGGAAGTGTTCCTCGCCCTCGTCGTAGAAGATCTCCGAGATCGGCTTGCCGGCCGTGGCGACGACATCCGCGTCGGTGTCCCGGTAGGTGGTGCCGAGCCGGTCGGCGAGCAGTTCACCGACCGTGGACTTGCCGACGCCCATCGGGCCGACGAGGACGATCAGCGGGCCGCTCATCGGATCTGGAGGTGGTCGAGGTACGACTGGACGTTGCGGTGGGTCTCGGGGACGCTGTCGCCGCCGAACTTCTCGGCGACGGCGTCGGCGAGGACCAGGGCGACCATCGCCTCGGCGACGATGCCCGCGGCCGGCACGGCACAGACATCGGAGCGCTGGTGGTGGGCCTTGGCAGGTTCGCCGGTGACGACGTCGACGGTGGCGAGCGCGCGCGGCACCGTCGCGATGGGCTTCATCGCGGCGCGGACCCGGAGCAGCTCGCCGGTGGTCAGACCGCCCTCGGTGCCGCCGGAGCGGCCGGAGGCGCGCTTGATGCCGTCCTCGGTGACCAGGATCTCGTCGTGCGCCTTGGAGCCGGGGACCCGGGCCAGGTCGAAGCCGTCGCCGACCTCGACCCCCTTGATGGCCTGGATGCCCATCAGGGCGGCGGCGAGCCGGGCGTCGAGACGGCGGTCCCAGTGGACGTGCGAGCCGAGGCCGACGGGCACGCCGTACGCCAGCACCTCGACCACACCGCCGAGGGTGTCGCCGTCCTTGTGGGCCTGGTCGATCTCGGCGACCATTTCCTTGCTCGCGTCGGCGTCCAGGCAGCGCACCGGGTCGGCGTCGAGCCTCTCGACGTCGGCGGGCGTCGGGTAGACGCCGTAGGGTGCCCTGGCCGCGGCCAGCTCGACGACATGGCTGACGATCTCGATGCCGGCGGTCTCCTTGAGGTACGACCGCGCGACGGCGCCGAGCGCGACCCGAGCCGCGGTCTCCCGGGCGCTGGCGCGCTCCAGGATCGGCCGGGCCTCGTCGAAGCCGTACTTCTGCATGCCCGCGAGGTCGGCGTGGCCGGGCCGCGGGCGGGTCAGCGGGGCATTGCGGGCCAGCGCGGCCAGCTCCTCGGGGTCGACCGGGTCGGCCGACATGACCTGCTCCCACTTGGGCCATTCGGTGTTGCCCACCATGACGGCGACCGGGGAGCCCATGGTCAGCCCGTGGCGTACCCCGCCGAGGAAGGTGACCTCGTCCTTCTCGAACTTCATCCGCGCGCCGCGGCCATATCCGAGCCGCCGCCGGGCGAGTGCGTCCGCCACCATCTCCGTGGTGATCGGGACGCCGGCGGGAAGGCCCTCCAGCGTCGCCACCAGTGCGGGGCCGTGCGACTCCCCCGCGGTCAGCCAGCGCAACCTGCTCAACGGTGCTCCTCATGCTCGCGCCTGGAACTGCAACGGCGCGACCGGGTGCGCGGCCCTGGCCCGCCGCCTTTGATCCTCCCACGCCCGGGCACCCGAACCGGCCGCCGGTCCAGCAGACGGACGGATCGGTGCCCGCACTTGCGCGTGGTCAGCGCGCGGCCAGTGCCTCTTCGCCGGCCTGCCGCATCGCCGCGAGCGGTGCGGGCGCGCGGCCCGTCATCTGCTCGACCTGGAGGACGGCCTGGTGCACCAGAAGGTCGAGACCTCCGACGACTGCGCCGTTACGGGCCACCCAGGCGGCAGCCAGTCCGGTCGGCCAGGGCTCGTACAGCACGTCGAAGAGTGTGCCGGGCCGATCCGGTACGGCATCGGTCAGCGCGTCCGTGGCACCTGCCGGAGTGGTGGCGATGACCAGCGGGGCGTGCAGCGCCTGCTCGGCCTCCGCCCAGTCGGAGATCCGGACGTCGACACCGAGGCGTTCGCCCCAGCCGCGCATCTCCTGGCCCCGTTCCCGGCTGCGGACGTACGCCGTGACCGGTCCCGTACAGATCTCGGACAGCGCGGCGAGCGCCGAGGAAGCGGTCGCTCCGGCGCCCAGCACGGCGGCGGAGTCGGTCTTCTCCACACCGCGTTCGCGCAGCGCGGCGATCATGCCGGGGACATCGGTGTTGTCGCCGGTCCTTCGGCCGTCATCCGTGAAGACGACCGTATTGACCGCCTCCACCGAGGACGCGGTCTCGCTGACGGAGTCCAGCAGCGGGATGATCGCGCGCTTGAGCGGCATGGTCAGCGACAAGCCGGCCCACGAGGCGTCGAGCCCCTCGATGAAGCCGGGCAGCCCCGCCTCGTCCACTTCGAAGCGGTCGTACGACCAGTGGGAGAGGCCGAGTTCGGCGTACGCGGCCCGGTGCAGGACCGGGGAGAGCGAGTGGGCGATGGGCGAGCCGAGGACGGCTGCCCGGCGGCGCCCGTCAGTCGAGGCCATGCAGTTTCCTGAACTTCTTGTTGAGCTTCTCGTGCTCGGCGGCCGTCTTGGTGAACTCGGTCTTCTTGCCGTCGAGCGAGATGAAGAACATCCACCCGTCACCGGTGGGATTGAGCGTTGCTCGCAGGGCTTCGTCACCCGGATTACTGATCGGACCCGGCGGAAGGCCCGCGTGGTAATAGGTGTTGTAAGGGTCCGGATTGCTCAGGATCTCACTCGACCCGATCTTGATCTTGCTCTGTTTCTTGAGGTAATTGAATGAGGAGTCGAATTGAAGCTTACGCATCGTGACCGTGTTGTTCGGCTTCAAGCGGTTGTATGCGACTTCAGCCATCTTGCGGAAGTCGTCGTGCGTGAGGCCCTCCGCCTGGACCAGGCTGGCGACAGTGAGGACCTGCCACGGTCCGTCCAGCTTGTACTTCTTGGCCGTTCCCTCGAGGTCGAGCTTGTCGTACTCCTCGTTGGCACGCGAGACCATCTTCTTCAGGATCGTCTCCGGCTTGGTTTCCTTGGTGACCGGATAGGCGGCCGGGTAAAGGAAACCTTCCAGCGGGTCCTTGATGTCCTTGTTCTTGCTCGCCCAGTCGGGCAACCCGAGGCCGGACGCCTTGGACGTGGCAACTCCCTTGGTCGTTCCCTTTTTGAGGCCCAGTTTCTTGTCGACCAGATCGTAGACGGCTACATTGCGATAGCCCTCGGGAATCACCAAAAGATTCTGGCTCTTCGGGTCGATCATCATCTTCAAGGCCTCGGCCGCGGACATCTTCTCGTGGAGGAGATAGACGCCCGCCTGGATCGACTTGCCCTTGGGGTTCTCGTTCTGCGCGGCGACGAACGCGTCGACGCTCTTGACGACACCCTTCTGCTTCAGGATGTTGCCGATGTCGGAGCCGAAGGCGCCCTTTTCGATCTCGACCTCGACCTCGCCGGTGCCCGTTCCGGTGTAGTCGGGCGCCGCGCCGAATTTGTCCTGCCAGTACGAGTAACCGACGTAGCCCAATCCGCCGAGGCCGCCGACCAGGACCACCGAGACGACCAGGCAGGCGCAGCCACTGCGGCTCTTCTTCTTGCCCTTGCCCCGGCGCTCGTTGCCACCGCGACCGCCACGGCGTGACTCGCGCGGATCGTCGTCGTACTCGCCGTCGTTGTCGTCTCGGTCGTCGGCGCCCGTGAAGAAGGGGTGGGTCTCCTCCGGCTGGACCTCCGGGTCCCAGTCGGGACTCTGCGTGGGGGCCTGCTCGGCAACCGCCTCGCGGCGGCCCGGGGGCTGCGGCGGCGGGTAGGCCTCCGGAGTGCTGTAGTAGTCATGCGTCTCGCCGTAGCCGGCCTGCCGACCGCCGTACGGGTCGGCCTGCTGGGCGTCGTAGGGCGCCGCGGCGGGCTGCTGCCCGGTGTCCCAACCACCGTTGTCGTACTGGGGCTGCTGGGGCTGGGGTTGCTGCTGCGCATACGGGTCCTGCGGGGCTCCGTACGCGGGCTGCTCTCCGTAATGCTGCTGCGCGTACGGATCCTGCGACTGCTGCTGCTGCGCGTACGGGTCCTGCGGCTGCTGCGGCTGCTGCGGCTGCTGCGGCTGCGCGTACGGGTCCTGGGGGTAGGACTGCTGCTGGCCGCCGTACTGGTTCTGGCCGTGGGCAGACTGCTGTCCTCCCCATCCCTGGTCCCCGTACAAGGGGTCCTCGGGATGCCACGGTTCGGAGCCGGGGCCCCGGCCATACTCAGTCATCGATCCCCTAGAGCCGCGAGACGACATTCCGTCTCTTGCTGTGCGGTGTTTGTTCGAACACCGCCGCATCGCGCGGAACGTTACCGTATCGCGATCAGACAACCACTTCGACGCCTTCGCCGGGAGCTTTACCCGACGCCCGTTCGGACTCCAGAGCGTTCTGAAGGATCACCACAGCGGCAGCCTGATCGATGACGGAACGGCCCTTTTTGGACTTCACGCCCGAGGCGCGCAGTCCTTGACTGGCCGTCACTGTGGTCATCCTCTCGTCCACCAGTCGCACCGGAATGGGCGCGACCGAGCGGGCGACCTCCTGGGCGAAGACCCGGATCTTGGCGGCGGCGGGGCCTTCACCGCCGCCGAGGGACCGCGGCAGGCCGATGATGATCTCGATCGGCTCGTACTCCTCGACGATCTGCCCGAGCCGCCGGTGAGCCGCCGGGACATCGCGTCCCGGAACGGTCTCCACCGGCGTGGCGAGGATCCCGTCGGGGTCGCACGAGGCGACCCCGATCCGGGCGTCCCCGACATCGATCGCGAGACGACGACCGCGGCGCATCTGTGTCATCCCCGCCGTCACGCCGTCTCGGTGACGAGGCGTTCGACAGCGGCCACGGCGGCGCCGATGGCCTCGGGGTTCTGGCCGCCGCCCTGGGCGACGTCCGGCTTGCCGCCGCCACCGCCGCCGAGAGTCTTGGCGGCCGTACGGACCAGGTCACCGGCCTTGAGTCCACGCTCACGGGCGGCCTCGTTGGTGGCGATCACGGTCAGCGGGCGGCCGCCCGCCGTGGTGAACAGGGCCACGACGGCCGGGCGGCCGCCCTGGATGCGTCCGCGGACGTCGAGGACGAGCTTACGCAGATCGTCGGCGGAGGTGCCGTCGGGGACCTGACCGGTGACCAGGGCGACGCCCCGTACGTCCTTGGCGGAATCGGTCAGTCCGGCGGCAGCCTGGAGGACCTTCTCCGCGCGGAACTTCTCGATCTCCTTCTCGGCGTCCTTCAGCTTGCCGAGCATTCCGGCGATCTTCTCCGGGAGCTCCTCGGGACGGCCCTTGACCAGCTCCTGGAGCTGGGCGACGACCGTGTGCTCCCTGGCGAGGAAGTTGTACGCGTCGACGCCGACGAGGGCCTCGATACGGCGCACACCGGAACCGATGGACGATTCACCGAGCAGCTTCACCAGACCCAGCTGGGCGGTGTTGTGGACGTGCGTACCGCCGCAGAGCTCCTTGGAGAAGTCGCCGATGGTGACGACCCGGACCCGCTCGCCGTACTTCTCGCCGAACTCGGCGATGGCGCCCTGCTTCTTGGCCTCGTCGATCGACATGACCTCGGCCTGGACGTCGAGTTCGCGGGAAAGGACCTCGTTGATCTTCTGCTCGACGTCGGTGAGGACCGTGCCGGGTACGGCGGCGGGCGAGCCGAAGTCGAAGCGGAAGCGGCCCGGCGAGTTCTCCGAACCGGCCTGGGCGGCCGTCGGGCCCAGTGCGTCGCGCAGCGCCTGGTGCGTGAGGTGCGTGGCGCTGTGGGCGCGGGCGATGGCGCGGCGGCGGGTGTTGTCGATGGCGGCGTAGGCGGAGGCGCCGACGGTCACCTCGCCGACCTGCACCGAGCCCTTGTGGACGGAGACGCCGGGGACGGGCTGCTGGACGTCCCGCACCTGGATCACGGCGCCGCTGTCGAGCCGGATCCGGCCCTGGTCGGCGAGCTGGCCGCCGCCCTCGGCGTAGAACGGGGTGCGGTCCAGGACGACTTCGACCTCGTCGCCCTCGGAGGCGGCGGGTGAGGGCACACCGTCGACGAGCAGGCCGACGATGGTCGACTCGCCCTCGGTGGCGGTGTAGCCGGTGAACTCGGTGATGCCGGAGTTGTCGGCGACCTCGCGATAGGCGGACAGGTCGGCGTGGCCGGTCTTCTTGGCCTTGGCGTCGGCCTTGGCGCGCTCCCGCTGCTCCCTCATCAGGCGGCGGAAGCCGTCCTCGTCCACCGAGAGGCCCTGTTCGGCGGCCATCTCCAGGGTGAGGTCGATCGGGAAGCCCCAGGTGTCGTGGAGCAGGAACGCCTTGTCGCCGGCGAGGACCTTGCCGCCGGCGGCCTTGGTCTCGGTGACGGCGGTGTCGAGGATGTTGGTGCCGCCCTTGAGGGCCTTGAGGAAGGCGACCTCTTCGGCGAGGGAGACGGTCTCGATGCGCTTGCGGTCGGTGACCAGCTCCGGGTACTGCTGCCCCATCGTGTCGATCACGACGTCGACCAGGTCCTTGACCACCGGACCGGTGGCACCGAGCAGCCGCATGTTGCGGATGGCGCGGCGCATGATGCGGCGCAGCACATAGCCGCGGCCCTCGTTGCCGGGGGTGACGCCGTCGCCGATGAGCATCACGGAGGTACGGATGTGGTCGGCGACCACGCGGAGCGAGACGTCCGAACCGTGGTCGGCACCGTACTGGACGCCGGTCAGCTCGGTGGCCTTGTCCATGACGACGCGCAGGGTGTCCGTCTCGTACATGTTCTGTACGCCCTGCAGGATCATGGCGAGGCGTTCCAGGCCCAGACCCGTGTCGATGTTCTTCGACGGCAGGTCACCGAGGATCGGGAAGTCCTCCTTGCCGTCACCGGCACCCCGCTCGTACTGCATGAAGACCAGGTTCCAGATCTCCACGTACCGCTCGTCGTTGACGGCCGGGCCGCCCTCGACGCCGAACTCGGGACCGCGGTCGTAATTGATCTCGGAGCACGGGCCGCAGGGCCCGGGGACACCCATGGACCAGAAGTTGTCCTTCTTGCCCAGGCGCTGGATGCGCTCGGCCGGTACGCCGATCTTGTCGCGCCAGATGGCCTCGGCCTCGTCATCGTCCAGATAGACCGTGATCCACAGCCGCTCGGGATCGAGACCGAAACCGCCGTCCGCCACGGAGCTCGTCAGAGCCTCCCAGGCGTAGCTGATGGCGCCTTCCTTGAAGTAGTCACCGAAGGAGAAGTTGCCGCACATCTGGAAGAACGTGCCGTGCCGAGTGGTCTTGCCGACCTCCTCGATGTCCGGCGTACGGACACACTTCTGCACGCTGGTGACGCGCGGGGCGGGCGGCTTGACCTCGCCGAGGAAGTACGGCTTGAAGGGGACCATGCCCGCGGGGACCAGGAGCAGAGTCGGGTCGTCCGCGATGAGCGACGCCGAAGGGACGACGGTGTGACCGCGCTCCTCGAAGAAGCTCAGCCAGCGGCGACGAATTTCAGCCGACTCCATCAGTGGTCCTCATTCCGGTTGTACGAGTTGTAGGGGAGCTTGCGGTAGTTGGTGGCTTCGAGGGACCTGTCCGGTCCGACGGGCTCGGCCGCCTCGACGGCAAAATGACGCCGTACGGGGAGGTCGGGGTCGACCGGTGCCTCCAGGCCCAGCGCCTCGCCCAGTTCGGCCTCGCGCCGAGCCATGGACTCACGGACGTCCAGAGCGAAGTCCTTGAGCTTGTGGCCGGTCTCGATCGCCTTGTCCGCGGCCTGCGCCGCGAGACTCTCGGGGGTCAGCTGCTTGAGCTTCCGGTTGACCTTGGCGGTGGCCCAGACACCGGCGGCGGCGCCGGCGGTGAACCAGAACGTACGGCGGAACATCGCTGCGTCAGTCCTTCGGTCCGCGGGAGTTTCTGCCGTTGTGCTTCCTGCCGCGCGCGGCAGGCACGGTGCGGCCGACGATCACCGCACGACGGGCAGGTTCCGGTTCCGGATTGGTCTTGCGGCCGATGGCCTGCCGTACCCCGTAGCCGAACGCGGCGACCTTGACGAGCGGGCCGCCGAAGGCCGAGGCGACAGTGGTGGAGAGCGCCGAGGCGTTCGAGGTGACTTCCTGGACGTCCGTGGCGATCGCGTCGACCTTGTCGAGCTGGGTCTGCGCGGAGCGCACGGTGGCGGAGGCGTCGGCAAGCAGTGGGACCGCCTGCTCGGTCACGTCCGCCACGAGCTTGGTGGTCGCCCTGAGCGTCTGGGCCAGCCTCACCAGTACGACGGCGAGGAACGAAACCAGGATCGCCCAGAAGACGGCCACCAGAATCCCGGCCACCTCTCCACCGGACACAGTGCACCGCTCTCTAGCTTGTCGCTGTCTCTGTACTGTCTCTGCCAGGTCCGGCGACCGCTGTCGCAACAGCCGATCGTCGTCTCCCGAGCCTATCGCGCCGGTGGTCGCGCCCAGTACCGCATTACCGGCGGCAAGAACCGCAGTCGCCACAAGGAGATTGTACGGAGAGCTTCCGTACCAGTACTCTGCGTGTTTCATGCAACGCCCCCAGCGCCCCTTTCCGTCCCCCCGCGATCCGGATGCCCCCGCCACCCCCCTCGGCAATCTCCCGGCGGAACTCAACAGATTCGTGGGACGGGAGGACGAACTGGCCGATCTCGGTCAGCTGCTGGACGAATCGAGGCTCGTCACCGTGGTCGGAGTGGGCGGGGTGGGCAAGACCCGTTGCGCCACGAAGATCGCAACGCTCATGGAGAAACGGTACTGCGACGGGGTCTGGATGGTGGAGCTGTCCGCAATCCACGATCCAGGTCTGCTGGAACATGCGCTGATGGACGCCCTGGGACTCACCGACCACACCAGCAGACCGCCCCGCACGACACTCCTCGAACATCTTGCCGGGCGCCAACTCCTCCTGGTGATCGACGGCTTCGAGCAGCTCGTGGACGCCTGCGCCCAGCTGGTACGGGAACTGCTGCGCCGGTCCCCGCTGCTGCGGGTGCTGGCCGCCGGGCGGCTGCCCCTGGAGCTGGACGGCGAGCTCACGTTCCCGCTCGTGCCGATGACGGACGAGGACGCGATGCTGCTCTTTGCGGAGCGGGCCGCCGCGGTGCGGCCGGAGTTCCGGCTGACCGACCACAATCGCGCCACCGCACGGGAGCTTTGCCGTCGGCTCGACGGGATCCCGCTCGCGCTGGAACTGGCCGCCGGACGGCTGCGCGCCCTGTCCACCGAGCAGGTGCTGCAGCGCCTGGACGACCGCTTCCGGCTGCTGACCGGCGCCCGCCGGAGCGCGCTGGCGCGCCACCAGACGCTCCGTACGGCCATCGGCTGGAGTCATGAACTCTGCGTTCCGGAGCAGCGGCTGCTGTGGGCGCGGCTCTCGGTGTTCGCCGGGCAGTTCGATCTGGAGGCCGTCGAATACATCTGCAGCGGCGCCGATCTGCCGGCCGAGTCGGTGCTCGATGTGCTCTCCGGGCTGCTGACGCAGTCCGTCGTCGTGCGTGAGGACTCGGCGGCAGGCACCCGCTACCGGATGCTGGACACGGTCCGGGAGTACGGGGCCGAGTGGCTGGCGGCCACCGGTGACACGGACCGGCTGCGACGCCGCCACCGGGACTGGTTCCTGGGTCTTGCCACCTGGTGCGAGCTCGACTGGTTCAGCCCGCGGCAGGGTGAGGTGGCCGTCCGGGTCGAGAGCGAGCTGCCGAATCTGCGGCGGGCGATGGAGTGTTCGCTGGAGAGCCCCGGCGAGGCCCACCTCGCGCAGTATCTGGCGGGCACCCTCTGGTTCCTCTGGGTGGGCTGCGGACGCCTCTCGGAGGGCCGGCACTGGCTGGACCATGTGCTCGAGGAGGAGACACCGTACGACTCCTCGCGGCTGAAGGCGCTGTGGGTGCTCGGACATGTGGCCGTGCTGCAGGGCGACCCGGTCGGTGCGGTCTCCGCGCTGCAGGAGTGCCGGGACGAGGCCGACCGGGCCGACGACTCCACGGCACTCGCGTACGCGGTGCACCGGATGGGGTGCCTGGCGCTCGTCACGGACGACATGGCCAGGGCACAGGAACTGCTGGACGACGCGCTCGGCCGCTACCGGGAGCTCGGCGAGCTGAACAGCAATGTGCTGATGGCCCAGATCGAGCTGGCGATGGCGGTCGGGTTCCACGGGGATCTGGACGGCGCGGCCGCGATCTGCGAAGAGGCCAGGGAGATCTGCGAGGACCACGGGGAGCGGTGGGCCCTCTCGTACGCGCTGTACGTACTGGCCTTCACGGAGCTGCAACGGGACCGGCCGGACCGGGCCCGGGAGCTGCTCGGGGAGTCCCTGACGATCGGCCACGCCTTCCACGACCTGCTCGGCTCGGTGCTCGCTCTGGAGCTGCTGGCACTGGTCACGGCGGTCGAGGGGGATGCGGCGGAGGCCGCGGTGCTGCAGGGGGCGGCCGACCGGATCTGGCCGTCGGTGGGGCTGCCGCTGTTCGGTTCGGCGTACTACGGGCAGCCGCGTGCCCGGTGCGAGGAGCTGGCCCGCCGGGAGCTGGGCGACGGCCCCTACGAATCGGGGCTGCGTGCGGGTGGCCGGCTGGATCTGGACGCGGCGGTGGCCAGGGCCCTGGCGAGCGGGCCCGCAGAGCGGCCGGAGGCGCCGGGGCGATGGTCCGGGCCCCTCCCGGGCCCCGGGAAAATGCGGAGGCCCGCCGCCTCCCGTACATCGGGAAGGGGCGGGCCCGAGCGCTGGTGAGAGCGGCTACGCCTGGATCAGCGGGCGTAGTACTCGACGACGAGCTGCTCGTCGCAGATCACGGGGATTTCCTTGCGGTTCGGGTCCCGGTCAAGGCGGAAGGCCAGGGCTTTCAGGTTCACCTGCAGGTAGCGCGGGGTCTCGCCGTCGGGGGCGTAACCACCCTCGCGGGCAACCTGGAAGGGGTGCTTGTCGCGGCTGCGCTCGCGGACCATCACGATGTTGTCGGGACGGACACGGAAGGACGGCTTGTCGACCTTGCGGCCGTCGACCTCGATGTGACCGTGCACGACCATCTGGCGGGCCTGGTAGATGGTGCGGGCGATGCCCGAACGCAGGACCAGGGCGTCGAGGCGACGCTCGAGCTCGACGACGAGCGCCTCGCCCGTCTTGCCCTCGGCCTTCTTGGCGCGGTCGTAGGCACGCGCCATCTGGCGCTCGCTGATGTCGTACTGGGCGCGCAGACGCTGCTTCTCCAGCAGACGGACCTTGTAGTCCGAGTTCTGCTTGCGGCCACGGCCGTGCTCGCCCGGCGGGTAGGGGCGGGCCTCGAAGTACTTGACAGCCTTCGGCGTCAGCGCAATGCCGAGCGCGCGGCTCTTCTTGACCTTGGGACGCGACTGGTTAGGCACGTTCTCCAGACCTCCGTTGTAGGTTAGGTTAGGCTCACCTTACTTGAGGAGATCGCATGTCTCGCCCGGGGAACACCACACACGTCACGGACAGCACTGACAGCGTCGACACCCCTCAGGGTGCCGATACGACGGAGGACCGATCAGATCGTGGTCAGCCGCGTCCCGGCGGGCTAGAAAACACTCGGATGCCGTCAGCAGCCGAGCGCACACGAACTCTCGTACAGAGTACCTGTTCGGCAGTACTGCTCGTCCCCGGGCTGAACGCACCCGGCCCCGATCAGCTGATGCCGCTGACCAGGAATGTGGGTCCCGACGGGGATCTGTTCCTCGAACTCCCCGCTGATTCCCCGGCCGTGCGGGCCGCGACGCACGCCGAGGACGACGAGCTGACCGCTGTGCTGGAGATCACGGACGTCGCCCCGGTCTCCGTACCGCACCGCATCCGCGGCCGCGCCCGGGTCTCGGGCTGGCTCACCACCGTACCCGGCATGTCGGGGCCCGGCCGGATGACGCTCCGGCTGGAGACGGGCGAGGCGTACGTCGACGATCTGTGGGGCGCCGAGGAGGTCGAACCCGACGAATTCCGGGACGCGTCCCCCGATCCGCTCGTCGGACACGAGGCGGAGCTGCTGCAGCATCTGCACGCGGCGCACGGCGAACAGCTGGACACGCTGTGCGGGCTGCTCGGCGAACGTGCGGCCCGTCGCTGCGCGGCTCACCGGCCCTCCGTCGTACCGCTCGCGCTGGACCGGTACGGGCTGCGTGTGCGCTTCTGCGAGGACGGGGGGTGCTTCGACGCACGCTTCGAATTCCCCGAGCCGGTGCGGGACGTCGGCGAGCTGCGCCACGCCATGCACACGCTCTTCGAGGCGGCGCCGCGCTGAACGGGGGAACGGCCCCTGCGCGCCCTCCTCAGTCGGCGGACGGGCCGGAGAGCCGCTCGCGGACCCGCTCCACCACATCCGCGTAGCGCGCTTCCGCGCCGTAGCGCGTGGGCTGGTAGTAGTGCTTGTCGCGTACGGCGTCCGGGGCGTACTGCTGAGCGGCGATACCGCCGGGGACATCGTGCGGATACACATAGCCCTGGGCGTGGCCCAGCTTGGCGGCGCCCTTGTAGTGGCCGTCGCGCAGATGGGCCGGGACCGGGCCCGCGAGCCCCTTCCGTACGTCCTCCTGGGCGGCGAAGATCGCCAGCGTCGCCGCATTGGACTTGGGGGCGAGGGCCAGGGCGATCGTGGCATGGCTCAGGGTGAGCGCCGCCTCGGGGAAACCGATCATGGCGACCGCCTGGGCGGCCGCGACAGCGGTGGGCAGTGCCGTGGGGTCGGCGAGACCGATGTCCTCGCTGGCCGAGATCATCAGCCGCCGGGCGATGAACCGCGGGTCCTCCCCCGCCTCGATCATCCGGGCCAGATAGTGCAGCGCGGCATCCACGTCGGAGCCGCGGATCGATTTGATGAGCGCACTCGCCACGTCGTAGTGCTGGTCGCCGTCCCGGTCGTACTTGACGGCGGCACGGTCGACGGTCTCCTCCAGGGTCAGGAGGGTGATCTCCTTCTCCTGCTTGGCCAGCGCCGCACCGGCCGCGGCCTCCAGCGCCGTGAGCGCCCGGCGGGCGTCGCCGCCCGCGATGCGCAGCAGATGCGCCTCGGCGTCGCTCGGCAGCGCCACCGCGCCGCCGAGTCCGCGCTCGTCGGTCAGGGCACGCTGCAGCAGGCCGCGCAGATCGTCGTCGGTGAGTGATTCCAGGGTGAGCAGCAGCGAGCGCGACAGCAGGGGCGAGATGATCGAGAAGTACGGATTCTCGGTGGTCGCCGCGATCAGCGTCACCCAGCGGTTTTCCACCGCCGGGAGCAGCGAGTCCTGCTGCGCCTTGGAGAAGCGGTGGATCTCGTCGAGGAAGAGGACGGTCTCCTTGCCGTAGCCTCCGGTGGCGCGGCGGGCACCCTCGATGACGGCCCGCACTTCCTTGACGCCCGCGGTGATCGCGGAGAGCTCGACGAAGCGCTTGTTGGTGGCCTTGCTGACCACGTACGCCAGAGTCGTCTTCCCGATGCCGGGCGGGCCCCAGAGGATCACCGACGACGGGCCTGCGGGCCCGCCGTTCCCCTCGCCGACGAGGCGGCGCAGCGGCGAGCCCGGCTTGAGCAGATGCTGCTGGCCGACGACCTCGTCAAGGGTGCGGGGACGCATCCGGACAGCCAGTGGGCTGCTGGACGGGTCCTTCTCCTGGCGGTCTTCGGCGGCTGCGGTAAAGAGGTCGGGCTCCACGTTTTGAAGCCTATGTCACGGCACTGACATCCCTGCCGGGCCGGTCGCCCGGCAGGAGCGGCGGGCCGGTCAGCTGGTCCAGAAGTCCCACCAGCGAGTCAGGATCAGCATGCCGATGATGCCGACCCACAGGACCGGCGGCACCCAGTGGAACTCCGTCAGTCCGTTGCGCAGCCAGTTCGGCGCGGGCAGGATCCGGTGCTTGATGTTGTGCGTGGTGACGTAGCAGAACATGAAGATCGTGGCGACCCAGGCCAGGCAGCACCACAGGCAGAGGGAGTTGATGTTGTAGAGCGACTGGTACTGGAGCCAGGTGCAGAAACCGACGCCGAACAGCGTGCCGGCGTTCATCCCGAGCCAGTACCAGCTGCGGAAGCGGGCCCCCGCGAGCAGCGCCAGACCGATGCCGATGATCACGGAGTAGGTGACCAGACCGAGCATCGGGTTCGGGAAGCCGAAGGCCGCCGCCTGCTCGCTCTTCATGATGTTGCCGCATGCGACGACCGGGTTGAGACTGCAGCCCGGTGTGAAGTTGGGGTCCTCCAGCAACTTGAACTTGTCGATGGTGATGACCCAGGCGGCGAGGAGTCCGGCGGCGCCCGTGATCACCAGCAGCAGTGCGAACGCCCGACTCCCGCCGATGGTCCTCTTCCCGCCGTCCTCGTCCTGGTCGGAGGAGGGATGGTCAACCGCTGCAGTCGTCATATCGCCGTTCCATCAGTGAGTGGCCTGCTGGGCACGGTCATTGTGCCGCACCGCACCGCCGGCCTTCCGTTCGACGGGCATAAAGGTGTACGCAAGCTCTGCGCACGGACGGTACGGAACACTCGGGTCCGCGAGGCGCTCCGGACCATGGCCGAACTCGCGGTGGAGGTGCGCGGCCTGCGCAAGCGCTACGGCGAAGTGACCGCGGTCGACGGCCTGGACCTGGGCATCCGGCAGGGCGAGGTGCTCGGAATCCTCGCACCGAACGGGGCCGGGAGGAGCACGACCGTGGAAATCCTGCGGGGCCATCGCAGCCGCGACGAAGAAACCGTGTCGGTGCTCGGCGTGGCCCCGGCTGCCGCCGACCGCCGTTGGCGTTCCCGCGTCGGCGTCGTCCGGCAGGATGAATCCGCGCCCGCCGAATTGACGGTGCGCGAGACGGTGACGCACTTCGCCCGCCACTACCCCGGTGAGCCCTGCGCTCCCGTTCGCCGGACGCGCCGGTGTTCCGGCCCGTCCGTCGAACGGGAGACTCTAGGCCAGGCGCCCGCGGATCGCCTCGGCCACGTCCGTCAGGGGTACCGCCGTCTGCTCGCCGGACTCCATGTCCTTGAGCTGGACGACGCCCTCGGCCAGGTCCCGCTCACCCGCGACGATCGTGAACCGGGCCCCCGACCGGTTCGCACTCTTCATCGCACCCTTGAGGCCGCGGTTTCCGTACGCGAAGTCCGCCGCCACACCCTCGCGGCGCAGCTGCGTGACGATCCCGAAGAGCACCCGCCGGGCCTCCTCGCCGAGCGGTACCGCGAAGACGCTGGTGGCCGCGGGCAGTTCGAGCTCGATGCCCTCCGCCTCCAGCGCGAGCACCGTACGGTCCACGCCGAGCGCCCAGCCGACCGACGGGAGCGCCGGGCCGCCGATCATCTCGGAGAGGCCGTCGTAGCGGCCGCCGCCGCCCACCGCGGACTGCGAGCCGAGTCCGTCGTGGACGAACTCGAACGTGGTGCGGGTGTAGTAGTCGAGGCCGCGTACCAGCTTCTCGTCGTCCTCGTACACCACACCTGCCGCGGAGAGCAGGTCGCGCACCTCCTCGTGGTACGCCTTGCAGGCGTCGCACAGATAGTCGCGCAGTACCGGGGCGCCGGTCAGCTGCTTCTGCACCTCGGGCCGCTTGTCGTCGAGGACCCGGAGGGGGTTGATCTCGATGCGGCGACGGGTCTCCTCGTCCAGGTCGAGCTCGCGCAGGAAGCCCTGGAGCGCGTCCCGGTAGACAGGGCGGCACTCCTTGTCGCCCAGCGAGTTGAGCAGGATGCGGAAGTTCTGCAGACCCAGCGTGCGGTACGCCTGGTCGGCCAGGATGATCAGCTCGGCGTCCAGCGCCGGGTCCTCGGCGCCGATCGCCTCGGCACCGACCTGCGAGAAGTGCCGGTAGCGGCCCTTCTGCGGGCGCTCGTAGCGGTAGTACGAGCCGGAGTACCAGAGCTTCACGGGCAGGTTGCCGAGCTTGTGGAGGTTGGCCTCCAGCGCGGCGCGCAGCACGGACGCGGTGCCCTCGGGGCGCAGCGCCAGCTGGGAGCCGCCCTTGGTGGTGAGGGTGTACATCTCCTTGCTCACGATGTCGGTGGACTCACCGACACCGCGCGAGAAGAGGGCGACGTCCTCGAAGCCGGGCGTCTCGATGTAGCCGTAGCCGGAGTTCTTCAGGGGTGCGGCGATCGCCTCGCGCACCGCGAGGTACTTCGCGGAGTCGGGCGGGGTCAGGTCGTACGTGCCCTTGGGGGCCTTGAAGGTGCTCACGGAGTTTCTCTCGTCACATTCCTCGTCGGGGCGCGTCCATACCGTGCAGATACGGATTCGAGGCGCGCTCGCGGCCGATGGTCGTCTGGGGGCCGTGGCCGGACAGCACCACGGTCGAGTCGTCGAGCGGCAGGCACACACGGGCCAGCGACTCGAGCAGCTCGGCGTGGTCGCCGCCGGGCAGGTCGGTGCGTCCGACGGAGCCGGCGAAGAGCAGGTCGCCCGAGAAGAGGATCTGCGGAACATCCGCGGCCTCGGGCAATCCGAACGTCACCGACCCCTTGGTATGGCCGGGCGCATGCGCGACACCGAACTCCAGACCGGCCAGCTTCAGCCGGGCGCCGTCACTCAGCTCCTTGACGTCGTCCGGCTCCCCCACCGTCAGCTCGCCCATGAGCGGCATCCCGATGGAGCGGCCGAGGGCCTTCTCCGGGTCGCTCATCATGTAACGGTCCTCCGGGTGGATCCAGGCAGGGACGTCGTGCGCACCGCACACCGGGACGACCGAGGCCACATGGTCGATGTGGCCATGGGTCAGTACGACGGCGACGGGCTTCAGCCGATGCTTCTTCAGCGCTTCCTCGACTCCGGATGCGGCCTGATGGCCCGGGTCGATGATCACGCACTCCTCACCTGCGGCCGGGGCGACCAGGTAACAGTTGGTCCCCCAGGCCCCGGCGGGGAACCCGGCAATGAGCACGGTCGTCCTTAATGGTCGTCCTACGGTGGATTGCGACTGAGAAGGTCGCGGCAGTTCAGAGCCTACCGGCGCTCCTCATTCCACAGCTAACCCATATACGGTACGGGGCAGCCCAGGCCTCATCACACGACCCACAAGGAGATCACCCGGTGGTCAGCAGCGATCAGCGGCGGCGGCAGCTCGCCAGGGAGAAGTTCGAGCGGCAGCAGCAGCGCCGGGAGGAGGCCCGCCGCAGGACGAGGCGTCTGACGGTCGTCATCGCGTCCGTGGTGGCCGTGGCGGCGGTCGTCGGGGTGGGCTCGTATCTCGCCCTCGACGGCGACGGCAAGAAGGACAAGAGCGACGCGGCCGCGAGCGCGAGCCCGTCGGCCTCGCCGTCGGCGAGCGAGAGCAGCGCGCCCGAACCCGCGCTGAAGATCGACAAAAAGGCGAAGTACACGATGTCGCTCAAGACGGGCCAGGGCGACCTCGCGTTCACGATGGACGCGGCGAAGACGCCGCACACCACGAACTCCTTCAAGTCGCTGGCCGACAAGGGCTTCTTCGACGGTACGAAGTGTCACCGCCTGACCACGCAGGGCATTTTCGTCCTGCAGTGCGGTGACCCCAAGGGCGACGGCACGGGCGGCCCCGGCTACACGATCCCGGACGAGAACCTGACCGCGCTGGGCAAGGCGGGCAAGGACGGCAGGGTGACGTATCCGGCGGGCACGGTGGCGATGGCGAACACCGGCCAGGCGCACACCGGTGGCAGCCAGTTCTTCCTCGTGTACAAGGACAGCAAACTGCCGCCCACCTACACCCCGTTCGGCACGATGGACGATGCCTCGCTGAAGGCGGTCAAGGACATCGGTGCGGCGGGTGTGGCCGGCGGTGCGGCCGACGGTGCGCCGAAGAAGGCCGTGAACATCTCGAAGGCCGCTGTCGACAAGTCGTGACGCGGCCGGACCGGCCGGCCGGTGGCGACGGCGAAGCGCGGGCCGGATTATTTTCGGCCGCGCTGAGTGCGGACAGCCGGGCGGCCGGTCGCCTAGATTGGCGTTGTGCAGGGCGGGCGCTGCCCGCCCCAGGAAACTGTGGACGATGCCAGGGGGGCGAACCCTCTCGCAGGCATCAGGTGGAGGAGGCGCTGTGAGCAGCGACCCGTGGGGCCGCGTCGATGAGACGGGCACCGTGTACGTGCGTACAGCCGATGGCGAGCAGGTCGTCGGATCGTGGCAGGCGGGTTCCCCCGAGGAGGCTCTGGCCTACTTCGAGCGCAAGTACGAGGGCATTGTGGTCGAGATCGGCCTCCTCGAACGGCGGGTGAAGACCACCGACCTGTCGGCCAAGGACGCCACGACCGCCATTGAGCATCTGCGTCTGCAGGTGGACGAGCATCACGCCGTCGGTGACCTCGACGCGCTGCGCAAGCGACTCGACGCGCTGGTCGCGACGGTCGACTCGCGGCGTGAGGAGCGCAAGGCCCAGAAGGCGAAGCAGACCGACGAGGCGAAGCACGCCAAGGAGGCGCTGGTCACCGAGGCCGAGGAGCTGGCGCAGAGCGAGCAGTGGCGCTCCGCGGGCGAGCGCCTCCGTGCGCTCGTCGACACGTGGAAGGGCCTGCCGCGACTCGACCGCAAGTCCGACGACGAGCTGTGGCACCGCTTCTCGCACGCCCGCTCGGCGTTCTCCAAGCGCCGCAAGGCCCACTTCGCCTCGCTGGACGCCCAGCGCGAGGAGGCCCGCAAGGCCAAGGAGAAGCTGGTCGTCGAGGCCGAGTCGCTCTCCGGCTCCACGGACTGGGGAACGACGGCCGCCCGCTATCGCGACCTGATGACGGAGTGGAAGGCGGCGGGCCGCGCCCAGCGCGAGGCCGAGGACGATCTGTGGAACCGCTTCCGCGGTGCCCAGGACGTCTTCTTCGCCGCCCGCGGTGAGGTCTTCGCCGAGCGGGACGCGGAGCAGGGCGAGAACCTCAAGCTCAAGGAGGAGCTCGCGGTCGAGGCCGAGAAGCTGGTGCCGGTGCAGGACCTGAAGGCGGCCAGGGCCGCGTTCCGGGCCATCAACGAGCGCTGGGAGGCCATCGGCCATGTGCCGCGTGACGCCCGCCCGAAGGTCGAGGGGCGGATGCACGCGGTGGAGCGGGCGCTCCAGGAGGCGGAGGAGTCGGAGTGGCGCCGGACGAACCCGGAGGCGCGTGCGCGCGCCGCGGGTCTGACCGGTCAGCTGCAGGCGGCCGTGGACAAGCTGCGTACGCAGATCGACACGGCCCGCACCTCGGGCAACAACGCCCGGGCCGACAAGCTGGCCAAGGAGCTCGAAGGCCGGCAGGCGCTGCTGGACCAGGCGCTGAAGGGCCTGGAGGAGTTCGGCGGCTGAAGCAGCACCTGCTGCTGACCGGCTCGTGACAAGTCCCCCTGTGCGCGTCCCTCGGGACGGCACAGGGGGCCTCTCGTATGCGCAGGGTCGTCGGTCAGGGCCTGCGGGCCGAAGTGACGCGGTAGACGTCGTAGACGCCCTCCACGCCCCGTACCGCCTTCAGCACGTGTCCGAGGTGCTTCGGGTCGCCCATCTCGAAGGTGAAGCGCGAGGTGGCCACCCGGTCCCGGGAGGTCTGAACGGCCGCCGACAGGATATTGACGTGCTGATCGGACAGGACGCGGGTGACGTCCGAGAGCAGCCGGGACCGGTCCAGGGCCTCGACCTGGATGGCGACCAGGAAGACCGAGGACTGGGTGGGCGCCCACTCGACCTCCAGGATCCGCTCCGGCTGCTGCGACAGCGAGTCGACGTTGACGCAGTCGGCTCGGTGCACGGAGACGCCGCTGCCGCGGGTGACGAAGCCGATGATCGGGTCGCCGGGGACCGGCGTACAGCAACGGGCCAGTTTGACCCAGACGTCCTCGACGCCCTTGACGACCACACCCGGATCGGCGTTGGAGCGGCGCTTGTGGCGGCTGCGCGAGGGCGGCGAGCTCTCCGCGAGATCCTCGTTGGCGGCGTCCTCCCCGCCGAGCGCCTGCACCAGCTTGTGCACGACGCCCGCGGCCGCGACATGGCCCTCGCCGATCGCCGCATACAGCGACGAGATGTCGGGGTAGCGCATCTCATGGGCGAGCGTGACCAGCGAGTCGCCGGTCAGGATCCGCTGGATCGGCAGATTCTGCTTGCGCATGGCGCGCGCAATGGCGTCCTTGCCCTGCTCGATCGCCTCGTCGCGGCGCTCCTTGGAGAACCAGGCGCGGATCTTGTTGCGGGCTCGGGGCGACTTGACGAAGCCCAGCCAGTCCCGGGAGGGTCCGGCGCCGGCCGCCTTGGAGGTGAAGACCTCCACCAGATCGCCGTTGTCGAGGGTCGATTCGAGCGGTACGAGCCGCCCGTTGACCCGTGCTCCTATGGTCCGGTGGCCGACCTCCGTGTGCACGGCGTACGCGAAGTCCACCGGCGTCGCACCCGCGGGGAGCGCTATGACGTCGCCCTTGGGCGTGAAGACGAAGACCTCGTTGCGGGAGAGGTCGAAGCGCAGCGACTCCAGGAATTCGCTGGGGTCCTCGGTCTCCTTCTGCCAGTCCAGAAGCTGGCGCAGCCACGCCATGTCGTTGACGGTGTCCTGACCGCGGCCGGTGTTCTTCGGTACGTCGGTACGCACCTTGGAGGCGCCCGCGACGGCCTCCTGCTTGTACTTCCAGTGCGCGGCGATGCCGTACTCGGCGCGGCGGTGCATGTCGAACGTGCGGATCTGCAGCTCGACGGGCTTGCCGCTGGGACCGATCACCGTGGTGTGCAGCGACTGGTACATGTTGAACTTGGGCATCGCGATGTAGTCCTTGAACCGGCCGGGGACCGGATTCCATCGCGCGTGCACGGTGCCGAGCGCCGCGTAACAATCGCGGACGGTGTCGACGAGGACCCGAATGCCCACCAGGTCGTAGATCTCGGCGAAGTCCCGGCCCCGCACGATCATCTTCTGGTAGACGCTGTAGTAGTGCTTCGGGCGCCCGGTGACGGTGGCCTTGATCCGGGCGGCGCGCAGGTCGGCCTGGACCTCGTCGGTCACTATGGCGAGGTACTCGTCGCGCTTGGGGGCCCGCTCGGCGACGAGGCGGACGATCTCGTCGTACATCTTGGGGTAGAGGATCGCGAAGGCGAGGTCCTCCAGCTCCCACTTGATGGTGTTCATGCCCAGGCGGTGTGCCAGTGGGGCATAGATCTCAAGCGTCTCGCGGGCCTTCTTCTCCTGCTTCTCCCGCTTGAGGTAGCGCATGGTGCGCATGTTGTGCAGCCGGTCGGCGAGCTTGATGACGAGGACCCTGGGGTCCTTGGCCATGGCGACGACCATCTTGCGTACGGTCTCGGCCTGTGCGGCCTCGCCGAACTTGACCTTGTCCAGCTTGGTGACACCGTCGACGAGCAGGGCGACCTGGTCGCCGAAGTCGCGGCGCAGCGTGTCGAGGCCGTACTCGGTGTCCTCGACCGTGTCGTGCAGCAGTCCGGCCATCAGCGTCGCCGGGTCCATGCCCAGCTCGGCGAGGATCGTCGTGACGGCGAGCGGGTGCGTGATGTACGGGTCGCCGCTCTTGCGCTTCTGGCCGCGGTGCCAGCGCTCGGCGACCTGGTAGGCGCGCTCGATCTGACGCAGCGTGGACGTCTCGATCTTGGGGTCGTTGCTGCGGACGGCGCGCAGCAGCGGTTCGAGGACCGGGTTGTACGGACTGGAGCGCTGCACACCGAGGCGGGCGAGCCTGGCCCGAACCCGGTTGGAGGAGCCGCCGGAGCGGGTCGTGGGAGCGGGCGGGGTGACCGGCTTCGCCGGGGGCTTCGGCGCGGAGGCGGCCGGGGAGGCGGGGGCGGCCGGCTGAGCGGGCGAGGCGGGCGCGGGCCGCAGCGCCGGGGCACCTGCCTGCTCCGGGCCCGTGCCGGGCTCTGGGGCCGGAGGCTTCGGCTTCTCCGCGGCCTGCTTCTTCCCGGGCGCGACTGGGGCCGCCACCGGCTTGTCGGGCTGCGGGGCGGCGACTGGCTGGGCCTCGTCTGGCAAGAGCGCTCCTCATGCGGATCCGGATACCCGGAAAGGCCATCGTATCGACCCTGTGGCCGGTCCTCCCCCGGGGACCGTGAGAGCCCTCACAACGCGGGACGGGCACCCGGTTGTTCCCGGGTGCCCGTCCTTCGCGCATGAGCCGTTGCCACGTACGGTCCGCTGCTGCTCAGACAGTGATCGGAACCTCCAGCGGCGCGGGGACCGCAGGCCCTGCTCCGGACGTGCGTACCCGAAACCGGGGAGCATCGCGCCGCAGTTCGGTTCCACCGCAGGAGCGCGCCCCGCCCACGGCGACGGCCGCGAAGGAGAGAAGAGGAACCGCCCCTGGGGCCGATCTTGCGTGAAATCCTGTCGCGCAACGGGTGCCCCAGGAAAATCCTTGGGGCACCCGTTTCACGGCTGTGGGCTCTCAGACCTGGCTGAGAGCCTCGAGCGGCGCGCCCGCCAGGGCGGGCTCCAGGCGGGCCCGGCCGGCGAGGAACGCGAGCTCCATGAGGACCGCTACGCCCGCGACCTGGGCACCGGCCCGCCGGATGAGTTCCAGCGACGCCTCAGCGGTGCCACCCGTGGCGAGGACGTCGTCGATGACCATGATCCGGTCGTCGGCGCACAGGTCCTCTGCGTGGAGCTCGATCTCCGCGGTGCCGTACTCCAGGTCGTACGCCTGCCGCAGCGTGGCCCTGGGAAGCTTCCCCGCCTTGCGTACGGGAATGAATCCCATCCCCGCCCGGACCGCGACCGGCGCGGCCAGGATGAAGCCGCGAGCCTCCAGACCTGCGACCTTCGTGGCACCGTGCCGGACGCACAGCTCCGCGAGGGTTTCGGTGAGGGCCGCGAACGCGAGCGGGTCCGCGAGCAGCGGGGTGATGTCCTTGAACATCACGCCCGGCTTCGGATAGTCCGGCACGTCGCGGATCCGGCTGAGCAGGAGTTCCCTCGTGCTCTCGGTGGTACTGGTCATCGACGCTTCCCCGAGGTCCGGCCATGGCCCCTGGGGGGCTGCTGGCGCTGGCCGACGACCGCGGCGGTGGGTGCGGCGTCCTCCGGGATGTCGTCGTTCGACGGCTCGTCCTCGGCGGACTCGCCCTTGGCCGCGGCAGCCGCGCGCTTGGCGAGGATCCGCTTCTTCAGGGCCTTCATCTGCGGCTCGCGTTCCTTGAGGTCGGCGACGAGCGGGGTGGCGATGAAGATCGAGGAGTACGCACCGGCGGCGAGGCCGACGAAGAGTGCCAGGGAGATGTCGTTCAGCATGCCGGCGCCGAGGACACCGCCACCGATGAACAGCAGACCGGCGACCGGCAGCAGGGCCACGACGGTGGTGTTGATGGAACGGACCAGCGTGCCGTTGATGGAACGGTTGGCGATCTCGCTGTACGTCCACCGGGTCTGCTTGGTGATCCCCTTCGTGCCCTCCTTGAGGCTGTCGAAGACGACGACCGTGTCGTAGAGGGAGTAACCGAGGATGGTCAGCAGACCGATCACGGTGCCCGGAGTGACCTCGAAGCCGACCAGGGCGTAGATGCCGACCGTGATGGTGATGTCGTGGATCAGCGCGACCAGGGCCGCGATCGCCATGCGCCACTCGAAGGCGATGGCCAAGTAGATCACCACGAGGACCATGAAGATGCCGAGGCCCATCCAGGCCTTGTTGGCGATCTGCTCACCCCAGCTGGGGCCGACCAGGTCCGCGGCGATCTTCTCCGTCGGGACGCCGAGGTCCTTGGAGAGCTGGTCCTTGATCTGGTCCGACTTCGCGGTGTCGACCTCGGTGATCTGGATACGCAGACCACCCTTGCCGAGCTTCTGGACGATCGCCTGGTGGCCGGAGGCCTTCGTTGCGAAGTCCTCCGCCTGGGTGACGCTGACGCTCGTCTTCGGGGTGGTGAAGACGGCGCCGCCCTTGAACTCGATGCCCATGTTCAGGCCGCTGACCGCCAGGCCGACAATGGCCGTGATGGTGATCAGGATCGAGATCCCGTACCAGATCTTGCGCTTGCCGATGAAGTCGTAACCGACCTCGCCACGGTAGAGACGGGCGCCGAGACTGCCGAGTCGCGACATCTCACGCCTCCTTCGGGTCAGTGGGGGCGTTGACACGGCGCGAGCGGCGCAGCGGCGGCTTGGCGCCGAGCCGCTTCGGGTCCAGACCGGACCACGGGTGACCGCTGGAGAAGAACTTCGTGCGGGCCATCAGCGTCATGACGGGCTTGGTGAAGAGGAACACCACGACCACGTCGAGCAGGGTGGTGAGTCCCAGCGTGAAGGCGAAGCCCTGGACCTTGCCGACGGTGACGATGAAGAGCACCGCGGCGGCGAGGAACGACACGAAGTCGGAGACCAGGATGGTACGCCGGGCGCGCGGCCAGGCACGCTCGACGGCCGGGCGGAGCGTACGGCCCTCGCGGATCTCGTCGCGGATTCTCTCGAAGTACACGATGAAGGAGTCCGCGGTGATACCGATGGCCACGATGGCGCCGCAGACCGCCGGGAGGTTCAGCGCGAAGCCGATGGCCGGGCCGAGCAGCGACATGATCGTGTAGGTCAGGATGCCGGAGGCCATCAGGCTCAGCAGCGCGATGAAAGCCAGTCCGCGGTAGTAGGCCACCAGGTAGACGACCACCAGGAACAGACCGATGGCGCCGGCGATCAGACCCGCCTGGAGCTGCTCGCCGCCGAGCGCGGCGGTGACGGTGGTGACGCTCTGCTCCTTGAACGAGAGCGGGAGCGCACCGTAGGAGAGCACGTTGGCCAGGTCCTCGGCGGACTGCTGGGTGAAGCTGCCGGAGATCTCGGCGCTGCCGCTGAGCGTCGTGTTCACCTGGGGCGCGGAGACGACCTCGCCGTCCAGAGCGATGGCGAACTGGTTCTGCGGGGACTGCAGCGCGGAGAGCTTCTTGGTGATCGTCTGGAACTGCTTGGAGCCCTTCTTGGTGAACTCCATGTTGACGATCCACATGCCGCGCTGCTGGTCGAAGCCGGCCTTGGCGTTGTCGACCTCGGTGCCGGACACCTCGGCCGGGCCGAGGACGTACTTGGCGTCGCCCTCGGAGCTGCATGCGACGACTGTGTCGGTGGGCTTGGCGCCCTGTGCGGCCTTGGCCCGGGAAGCCTTGCTGGAGCAGTCGAGCTCCGCGAACTGCTTCTGCAGCTTGGCGGCGGCCGCCTCGTCCGCGGCGGATGCCGACGGCGTGGCATCGGCCTTCGGCGTGGTGCTCGCCTTGGGGGTGGGCGAGGAATCGGCCTTGAGGGCGCCGGTGACCGCGCGGCCCTGGGTGGTGGCGCTCGCGCTCGGCTTCGCCGACGCCTTCCCGTTGTCCGACGCCGAAGCGCTCGGGCTCGCGGACGGGCTGGGCTTGCCGGACGACGAGGCGCTGGGCGTCGGGGTGGGTGTGCCCTGCGCGACGGTCAGCACCGGCCGGAAGTAGAGCTTGGCGGTGGTGCCGACCTGCTCACGGGCCTGAGCGGAGTTCGTGCCCTTGGGGATGTTGACGATGATGTTGCGATCGCCCTGTGTCTGGACCTCGGCCTCGCTGACGCCCAGACCATTGACACGGCGGTTCATGATCTCGACCGCGGTGTCCATGTTGGTCTTGTTGATCGCCGATTCCTGGCCCGGCTCGCTCTTCGCCTCAAGCGTGATGGACGTGCCGCCCGCCAGGTCGATGCCCAGTCGTGGGGTCGGCTGATCGGCCAGGAACATCCCGCCGGTGAGCGCGACCATGGCGATCAGGATCAGAGCCAGGGAACGCCCCGGCCTGCCCTGACCGCCGGCCGGCCCTCGGCTCTTCTTCGGTGCTGCCACCTTCTCGTTTCTCCCTGTCCAACCGCCCCGCGCCGGGTACGCGCCCGAGCGGCCACGAAGTGTAGTGGGGACCCGCCCCCGCAGAAGATCGCACGGTCCGGGGAGTGCCGGATGCCGGTGGGCTCACGGCATCCCCGGGTCGTGGCTTACTTCGCGTCGGCCTCGCCGTCGGTCTTGCCCTCGGACTTCTTGTCGGACTCGGCGTCCTTCGGCTCGGCGTCGTCGGCCTTCTTGCCCAGGTCGATCTTGGCGTCGTCCGAGGTGTCCTCGTCGGCGTCCTCGTCGGCCTCGGTCAGCGAGGAGGCGTCGTCCGGCACGACCGCGCCGTCGATGTCGAGGGCGTCATCGCCGTCGCCGTGGACGATGCGGTTGTACTCCGCGTCGTCCAGGACGGCGCCGATGGCGTTCTTGGCGTAGATGGCGTGGACGCCGGGCGCGATCTCAAGGAGAACGGTGTCGTCGTGAAGCTCCTTGACGGTGGCGTACATGCCCCCGATCGTCCGGACGCCGGTGCCGGGCTGCATCTCATTGCGCATCTGGGCAGCGGCCGCCTGCTTCTTCTTGGCGGACCGCGTCATCAGGAACATGGCCCCGATGAGCACGATGAAGGGGAGGAGAGTCACGGGATTCACGGGACGAGTTTCCTTCGCACGACCGCGCTGGAAGGCGGCCTGATCTACGGGGGTGGGTACACCGACCTGTACGGGCGGCATCGGCGGAGTCTAAGCGAGTCCGCATCGATGGAACAACGCCCGGCGTCGCTCGGTGGTTCCTGTACGGGTGAACCTGTGACGCATCACGCCCCGAACAGACCCTGTTGTCCCTTTCCGCCGTGCTGGGGAGGTACGAGGCCGAGGTGGGCCCAGGCCGCGGGTGTCGCGACACGCCCCCTCGGCGTCCTGGCCAGCAGCCCTTCCCGTACCAGGAAGGGCTCCGCGACCTCCTCGACCGTCTCGCGCTCCTCGCCCACGGCTACCGCGAGGGTGGACAGCCCGACGGGGCCGCCGCCGAAGAGCTTCAGCAGGGCACCGAGCACCGCCCGGTCCAGCCGGTCGAGGCCGCGCGCGTCGACCTCGTACACCCCGAGGGCGACGGAGGCGACGGCACGGTCGATCCGTCCGTCGGCCTTGACCTGGGCGTAGTCCCGGACACGGCGCAGCAGCCGGTTGGCGATACGGGGGGTGCCGCGGGAACGTCCGGCGATCTCGGCGGCACCCTCCGTGTCTATCGCCACGTCGAGGAGGCGGGCGGAACGGTGGATGACGCGTTCCAGCTCGGTCGGGGCGTAGAACTCCATATGGCCGGTGAAGCCGAAACGGTCACGCAGCGGGGGCGGCAGCAGTCCGGCCCTGGTGGTGGCGCCGACCAGGGTGAAGGGCGGCAGTTCCAGCGGGATGGCGGTGGCTCCGGGGCCCTTGCCGACGATGACATCGACGCGGAAGTCCTCCATCGCCATGTAGAGCATCTCCTCGGCCGGCCGCGACATGCGGTGGATCTCGTCCAGAAAGAGAACTTCGCCCTCCTGGAGTGAGGAGAGAATCGCGGCAAGATCACCCGCATGCTGGATGGCGGGGCCCGAGGTGATCCGGATCGGGGCGCCCATCTCGGCCGCGATGATCATGGAGAGGGTGGTCTTGCCGAGACCGGGGGCGCCGGAGAGCAGGACATGGTCGGCGGTGGCGCCGCGGGCCCTGGCCGCCTTGAGAACCAGGTCGAGCTGTTCGCGCACCTTTTCCTGGCCGACGAATTCGTCGAGGTCCTTCGGCCGCAGCGCCGCTTCGACCGCGGTGTCCTCGCCGTCCGCGTCGGCGTCGACGAGCCGCTCGTCGGTATCGGGTCCGGTCTCGTCCCAGTTCATTCAGTCTGTCCCGCCTCGGGTGTTTCGGTGCCGTGCGGTGCCCGGCCCGGTCGGGGTCTCCCCCGGGGTGACGCGCTCCGGTCAGCGCGCGCGGTTGAGGGTCTGCAGCGCGGCGCGCAGCAGCTGCGGTACGGGGGCCTGCCCGCCCTCGGCCAGGGCCGCCTCGGCCTGCGGGGCGACAGCGGTGACCGCTTCGTCGGCCTCGCGGGTGGCGTAGCCGAGGCCGATCAGGGCGGCCTGCAGCTGATCGCGCCAGGAGGAGGTGACGGCGGTGCCGATGCCCTGTCGGCCGATGTGGGCGCCGACGGGCTCGCCGAGCCTGTCCTTCAGTTCGAGGAGGAGTTTCTGTGCGCCCTTCTTGCCGATGCCGGAG
The DNA here is from genome assembly GCF_042882185.1 of Streptomyces sp. NPDC058239. Taxonomy (NCBI): domain Bacteria; kingdom Bacillati; phylum Actinomycetota; class Actinomycetes; order Kitasatosporales; family Streptomycetaceae; genus Streptomyces; species Streptomyces sp. NPDC058239. The sequence goes on along the minus strand of NZ_JBHVWS010000003.1, from coordinate 373,866 downwards.
ACGGCGGTGAGCGCCTTCTCGTCGTCGGTGGCGACCGCGATCCGCAGGGCGTCCGGACTGTGGGTGGCGAGCATGGCCTGGGCGAGCCGCGGTCCGACTCCGCTGGCGGTCTGGAGCAGCTCGAAGACCTGCCGCTCGTCGTCGTCGGCGAAGCCGTAGAGGGTGAGCGAGTCCTCCCGTACGACGAGGGACGTGGCCAGCCTGGCCTCCTTGCCGATCCGGAGGCCGGCGAGGGTGTTCGGCGTGCACTGGACGGCCATGCCGATGCCGCCGACCTCGATCACGGCCGTGGTCGGGGCAAGTGCGGCCACGGGGCCGCTGACGAAGGCGATCATCGGGGGACCTTCCGGACGGGAACTGTAGGTGTACGGGGAACGCGCGCGGTACGGGCTGCGGCGGCGGCAGCCGCGTGTGCCTGCTGGAGGCGGTTGACGGCGGGGGCGCGCCAGATGTGGCAGATGGCGAGCGCGAGGGCGTCGGCCGCGTCGGCGGGTTTCGGCGGGGCGTCGAGCCGCAGCAGCCGGGTGACCATGGCTCCGACCTGTGCCTTGTCGGCGCGGCCGCTGCCGGTGACGGCCGCCTTGACCTCGCTGGGGGTGTGCAGGGCGACCGGTATGCCGCGCCGGGATGCGCAGAGCATGGCGACCGCACTGGCCTGCGCGGTGCCCATCACCGTACGGACGTTGTGCTGGCTGAACACCCGCTCCACGGCGACGAATTCGGGCCGGTGCTCGTCGAGCCATTCCTCGATGCCGCGCTCGATGGCCACCAGCCGGTGGCCGAGCTCCGCATCGGCCGCGGTGCGGACGACTCCGACGCCGAGCATCGTCAGGGGCCGGCCGGCGACGCCTTCTACGACGCCGACACCGCACCGGGTGAGTCCCGGGTCGACGCCGAGTACCCGCATGGGAGGCCCCTCCGTACCGATCGGTCAACTGTTCCCGCAGGCTATCGGCTCGCACTGACAATGCGACGGGCCGACGGGGTGTGTCCCCGTCGGCCCGTCCGTGAAGGCTGTGCTGAGCGTGGCTCAGGCGTCGACCTTTTCCATGACCTCGTCCGAGACATCGAAGTTGGCGAAGACGTTCTGCACGTCGTCGCTGTCCTCCAGCGCGTCGATCAGCTTGAAGATCTTGCGCGCGCCCTCCTCGTCCAGCTCGACCTGCATGGTGGGCAGGAAGTTGGCCTCGGCGGAGTCGTAGTCGATGCCGGCCTGCTGGAGCGCGGTACGGACCGCGACCATGTCGGTGGCCTCGCTGACGACCTCGTAGGTGTCACCGAGGTCGTTGACCTCCTCGGCGCCCGCGTCGAGCACGGCACCCAGGACGTCGTCCTCGGTGAGCCCGCCCTTGGGGACGATGACGACACCCTTGCGGTTGAAGAGGTACGAGACCGAACCGGGGTCGGCCATCGAACCGCCGTTGCGGGTCATCGCGACACGCACGTCGGATGCGGCACGGTTGCGGTTGTCGGTGAGGCACTCGATGAGCACCGCGACACCGTTCGGGCCGTAACCCTCGTACATGATCGTCTGATAGTCGACGCCGCCCGCTTCGAGACCGCCACCGCGCTTGACCGCGGAGTCGATGTTCTTGTTCGGTACGGAGCTCTTCTTCGCCTTCTGGATCGCGTCCACGAGGGTCGGGTTTCCCTCGGGGTCCACACCGCCGGTGCGGGCCGCGACCTCGATGTTCTTGATCAGTTTCGCGAAGAGCTTGCCGCGCTTGGCATCAATCACGGCCTTCTTGTGCTTCGTCGTAGCCCATTTAGAGTGGCCGGACATCTGCCTTCTCCTTCGCGTCACCAAAATCGATCCGAACCCGAGAGATCCTACCGGGATCGAGTCAGCCGACTGCGCGCACCATGTCCACGAACAACGCGTGAACCCTGTGGTCCCCGGTCAGTTCCGGGTGAAATGACGTCGCCAGGGCGTTTCCCTGACGTACAGCGACGATGTGACCACCGTGCTCCGCCACCACCTTGGCCTGCGCGCCGACCGATTCCACCCACGGGGCGCGGATGAACACGCCCTCGACCGGGCCGTCCTCGATACCGGCGACCGCGACGGCCGCCTCGAAGGACTCGTTCTGCCGCCCGAAGGCGTTACGGCGCACGATCATGTCGATCCCGCCGACCGTCTCCTGACCCGAGCGCGGGTCGAGGATCTTGTCGGCGAGCAGGATCATTCCGGCGCAGGTGCCGTAGACCGGCATCCCGTCCCGTACCCGCTCGCGCAGCGGTTCCAGCATGCCGAACAGGGAAGCCAGCTTGGACATCGTGGTGGACTCGCCACCGGGAATGACCAGGCCGTCGACCTCGGCGAGTTCCTCGGGACGCCGGACCGGCCTGGCCAGGGCATCCGCCGAGGCCAGGGCGATCAGGTGTTCCCGTACGTCTCCCTGGAGAGCCAGGACTCCGATCACAGGGGTGTCGCTCATCAGTGATTACCAGCCACGGTTGGCGTAGCGCTCGGCCTCGGGCAGGGTGTCGCAGTTGATGCCGACCATGGCCTCGCCCAGGTTCCGGGAGGCATCCGCGATGATCTTCGGGTCGTCGTAGAAGGTGGTGGCCTTCACGATGGCGGCGGCGCGCTTGGCCGGGTCGCCGGACTTGAAGATGCCGGAGCCCACGAAGACGCCCTCGGCACCGAGCTGGCGCATCAGCGCGGCGTCGGCGGGGGTGGCGACGCCGCCCGCGGAGAACAGCACGACGGGCAGCTTGCCGAGCTCGGCGACCTCCTTGACCAGCTCGTACGGGGCGCGGAGGTCCTTCGCGGCGGCGTACAGCTCGTTGTTGTCGTAGCCGCGCAGCCGGGCGATCTCGTTCTTGATCTGGCGCAGGTGACGGACCGCCTCGACGACGTTTCCGGTGCCGGCCTCGCCCTTCGAACGGATCATGGCCGCACCCTCGGCGATGCGGCGCAGGGCCTCACCGAGGTTGGTGGCGCCACAGACGAACGGGGTGGTGAAGGCGAACTTGTCGCTGTGGTTGACCTCGTCGGCCGGGGTGAGGACCTCGGACTCGTCGATGTAGTCGACACCGAGGGACTGCAGGACCTGGGCCTCGACGAAGTGTCCGATGCGGGACTTCGCCATCACCGGGATGGAGACGGCCTCGATGATCTCCTCGATCATGTTCGGGTCCGACATCCGGGCCACGCCGCCGTCCTTGCGGATGTCGGCCGGCACCCGCTCCAGGGCCATGACGGCCACGGCGCCCGCATCCTCGGCGATCTTCGCCTGCTCGGCATTGACGACGTCCATGATCACGCCGCCCTTGAGCTGCTCGGCCATGCCGCGCTTGACGCGGGCGGTACCGGTGGCCGGGGAGTCGGTGGACTGCGGGGTGGTGGGAAGCGTGGACACGGATCGACCTCACTCGGAGAAAAGGTTACTGAAAGCGCTGGTTGGTGCAGTGCTGAGCAAACTCTCCGGGACCAGTCCACAGCAAGGGCCAATGGAAGGCCGGTGGATCGTTTTGCACGCGTACGGAACGGGTTGTGATCCCGGTCATGTATGAGCTCGGCCGCCGGGTCAGCTGACGGGGCGGTCCGCCAGGGCGACAGGCGGTTCGTCGTCCATCTCGAAGGCGAGCGGGAACGGAGCGTGCCCGGCCAGCCGGAACCACCGCACAGTGCGGTGCCGGCGCAGCGCACGCGCCGCGCGCACCGCGTCGTTGTGGAACCGCCGGGCCATCGGGACACGACGCACGGCCGCGGCGAGTTCGAACGCCGCCTCCTCGCCGCCGGGGATCTCCTTCACGGACTCCACCTGCGCCGTCTCACCGAACACCGCCCGCAGCGCGGTGCTCAGCTCGCTCTCCGCGACCTCACGGTTCTCCTCCTCCGCCTGGCGGGCGGCGTGCGCGGCCTCGTACAGCACGATGGACGCGGCCGGGTCGAGGACACCCGATGTCGCCAGTTCCTGGGTGACCGAGGCGCGGCGCAGGAGCTGCGCGTCGAGGGCGGCGCGAGCGGCGTCGATGCGCGTGTGCAGCCGGTCCAGCCGCCCGGCGGTCCAGCTGAGGTACATACCGATCGCGACGATCGCGACGGCGATCCAGATGAGGGTTTCGATCACGGGCGGCAAGGCTACCGTCGGGGCGCAGGCAGTGTGGCCGTCCGGCCCTGGGTACGGAAGCGGGGCGGGGCGGGTGCGGGCGGGCTCGATCGGGTCCGGGGCACTGCCCCGGACCCGGGTCCTCACCCGCCGGACGGGCTGGTGCCGCGGGCTCGACACGCAACGCGGATCGCCCGGCGGGCTTGAACCGGTGCCCCGTCTAGTCCCGTGCCAGTCCGAAGCGTGCGCGCAGGCCCGTGCGTTCGTCGGCCGCCACCGACGCCGCGCCGTCCGTCACCGTCTCGTACACCGCGAGGATGTCCGCCCCGACCGTCGACCAGTCGAAGCGCCGCACGTGCGCGGTTCCCCGTTCGCGCAGCTCCGCACGCCGCTCCGGGTCGCCGAGCAGCCGGATCGCCGCCGCCGCCAGCGCGTCCGCGTCCTCGTTGGCGAAGAGTTCGCCCGCCGCGCCCAGGTCCAGGACCTGCGCGAACGCGTCCAGATCGCTGGCCAGGACCGGCGCACCGGCCGACATCGCCTCGACCAGGATGATCCCGAAGCTCTCGCCGCCCGTATTGGGCGCGACGTACACATCGACGCTGCGCAGCAGCCGCGCCTTGTCCTCGTCGCTCACCATGCCGAGGAATTCGACGCGCTCGCGCATCTCCGCGGGCAGCGAGGCGACGGCCTCCTCCTCGTCGCCGCGGCCCGCCACCAGCAGCCTGGTGTCCGGACGCGCGGCAAGGATCGCCGGCAGCGCCCTCATCAGGACGGGCAGGCCCTTGCGTGGCTCGTCGATACGCCCGATGAAGCCGATCGTGCCGCCCTCGCGTCTCCCACGACCGCCCTCAACCGGGCTTCGCGCCCCCTCCGATTGCCACTCGGCCTTGGGCTCGGCCGCGGCGAAGAAGCCGACGTCGACCCCGTTGGGGATGACGACCGCGTCGCCGCCCAGGTGCTCGACCAGGGTCCGGCGTGCGTACTCGCTCACCGCGATGCGCGCGCTGATCTTCTCCAGCGCGGGCTGCAGGATCGGGTACGCGGCGATCATGGCCCGGGAGCGCGGGTTGGAGGTGTGGAACGTGGCGACGATCGGCCCCTGCGCCGCCCAGCAGGCGAGCAGCCCCAGCGACGGCGAGGTCGGCTCGTGGATGTGAATCACGTCGAAGGTGCCGTCGTGCAGCCAGCGGCGAACCCGGGCGGCCGAGAGGAAGCCGAAGTTCAGCCGGGCCACGGAGCCGTTGTACGGGACGGGCACGGCCCGGCCCGCAGAGACGACGTACGGCGGCAGCGGTGTCTCGTCGTCGGCGGGTGCCAGCACCGACACCTGATGTCCCAGACGGATCAAGTGTTCGGCCAGGTCCCGGATGTGGAACTGCACACCGCCCGGTACGTCCCAGGAGTACGGGCAGACGATGCCGATCTTCACGGCCGGTCCTCCCGGTTCTCCAGGTCTGCCAGCCAGAGCCTTTGCAGCATGTGCCAGTCCTCCGGATGCTCGGCGATTCCGACGGCGAAGGCATCGGCCAGCGCCTGTGTCATCGAGGACGTCTTCTCCGCACGGCTGCCTGACTCGGGCTCCTCGACCGACGGATGGATACGCGCCTTCATCACGGGCGTGTCGTCGTACGAGAGCGTCACCGGCAGCAGCAGCGCCCCGGTCTGCTGAGCCAGCAGCGCCGGCCCGGCGGGCATGCGTGCGGTGTCACCGAAGAATTTCACCTCGACGCCGGACGCCGACAGATCACGGTCGGCGACCAGACAGACCAGGCCGCCCGCGCGCAGCCGTCGCGCCAGGGTGCCGAAGGCGGCACCGCCGCTGTGCGGCAGGACCTCCATGCCGAGCCCCTCGCGGTAGGCCACGAACCGGTCGTACAGCGATTCGGGCTTGAGCCGCTCGGCGACCGTGGTGAAGGGCACCTTGAGATCGGTGGTGACCCAGGCTCCGGCCAGGTCCCAGTTCCCCAGGTGCGGCAGGGCGAGGATGACACCGCGGCCGGTGTCCAGCCCGTCGGTCAGCCGGTGCGCGTCCGTCACGTCTATGGACGCCTTGATCCGCGCCGGACTCCAGGTGGGCAGCCGGAACGACTCCATCCAGTAGCGCATGTACGAGCGCATCCCCGCCTTGGAGAGCGCAGCGAGCCGGGCCGGGGAAGCCCCGGGCACGACCCGTGCCAGATTCGACTCCAGCCGCAGCACGCTCTTGCCCCGCCGCTTCCACACCTGGTCGGCGATGGTGCGGAAGAGGGCCCCGGCGACCGGTTCGGGGAGCTTCTTGACGGCGGTCCAGCCGAGCCCGTACAACCCGTCGGTCAGCCGGTCCCGCAGGCCGGACTGCGTGTCACCCGGTGCACCGCTCACTGTGCGGCCCCGCTCCCCCGGTCCGCAGCAGCGGCCTCGGCCGCGTCGGCCTCCGCAGACTCGCGGCGCACCGTCACGACCCGCTGCACGAGCGTCACCAGGCTGCCCACGGCGACGATCCACAGCGCGATCGGCAGCAGGATCTGGATCCCGGGGACACCGAACTTGTGGAGACCCGCGAGTCCGGCCGCGACCAGCGAGATGACCAGCCGCTCGGCGCGCTCCACGAGACCGTTGACCGCGACCGGCAGCCCGATCGACTCACCGCGCGCCTTCGTGTACGAGACCACCTGGCCGCTCGCCAGGCAGAAGATCGCGACCGCGCACATCACGTTGTCGTCGCCGTTGCCCGCGTACCAGAGCGCGAACCCTCCGAAGATCGCCCCGTCGGCGACCCGGTCCAGGGTCGAGTCCAGGAACGCGCCCCAGCGGCTGGAGATGCCTGCCTGCCGGGCCATATTGCCGTCGACGAGGTCGGAGAAGACGAAGATCGTGATGACGATCGTGCCCCAGAAGAACTCCCCCATCGGGAAGAAGACCAGCGCACCTGCCATCACCCCGGCCGTACCGATCAGAGTGACCGCGTCAGGGCTCACGCCGAGACGGAGCAACAGTGCGGCGAACGGTGTGAGGACACGCGTAAAAAATGCACGCGCGTACTTGTTCAGCATGGCCTTCCCGAGGGTCGGTGGGCCGAGCGGCCCCTACGGCCACCGGCTGGCCCATCGTAGTCACGCCCGCCGGACTCCACCGTCCGGGCACCCGGCATCGCACCGCGGTGCACGACGTATGGACGCAGCCTGACCTGAGTGGAAAGCTCGAATTACCGCGGGCGTCGCCGAAGCCGCCGCGGCGGCTCCCCGTGCCCGTGCACCCCTTCTCCCCACACCGCGCCGGCTTTTCTTCCCGCTCCGCGCCACTATCTGGGAGGCACGCATCATGGGCGACAAGGCACACGCACACACCGGGGCCGCCGGCAGGGCAGCGACGGCCGACCAGCCCTCATCCGTTCGGAATGTGGTGCTGGTCGGCCACAGCGGCTCCGGCAAGACCACCCTCGTCGAGGCCCTCGCATTGACGGCGGGCGCGGTCAACCGGGCCGGCCGGGTCGAGGACGGTGCCACGGTCTCCGACTACGACGAGATCGAACACCGCCAGCAACGCTCCGTACAGCTCTCGCTCGTCCCCGTCGAATGGGGCGGATACAAGATCAATCTGCTGGACACTCCCGGATACGCCGATTTCGTCGGGGAACTCAGGGCCGGTCTGCGGGCAGCGGACGCGGCCCTGTTCATCGTGTCCGCGGCACAGGAGGCCGACGCCGTGGCGGGCGCCACCCGCGCCGTGTGGGAGGAGTGCGCCGCCGTCGGCATGCCGCGCGCCATCGTCGTCACACACCTCGACACGGCGCGCACCTCGTTCGACGAGATGACCCGGATCTGCGGAGAGATCTTCGGCGGCGACGACCCCGACGCCGTACTCCCGCTCTACCTGCCCGTGCACGGACCCGAGGGACCGGACGGGCACGCTCCGCTCACCGGGCTCACCGGACTCCTCACCCAGCGGATCTTCGACTACTCATCGGGCGAGCGGCAGGAGAACCCGCCCGCCGACGCCCAGCAGACCACGCTCCAGGAGGCCCGGAACCGGCTCATCGAGGGGATCATCGCCGAGAGCGAGGACGAGACCCTGATGGACCGCTACCTCGGCGGCGGCGAGATCGACATCAAGACACTCGTCGACGACCTGGAGCGCGCCGTGGCCCGGGGCGCCTTCCACCCCGTCCTCACCGCGGCCCCCGCCGCCGAAGGCGCCCGCCAGGGCATCGGCACCGTCGAGCTCCTGGACCTGATCACCGGCGGCTTCCCCACCCCGCTGGAGCGCCCGCTCCCCGAAGTCACCCCCCTCCACGGGGCCCCGCGACCGGTCCTGACCTGCGACCCGCACGGCCCACTCGTCGCCGAGGTCGTCAAGACGGCCTCCGACCCGTACGTCGGCCGGGTCTCGCTCGTACGCGTCTTCTCCGGCACGCTTCGCCCCGACGAAACCGTCCACGTCTTCGGCCACGGCCTCAACGACCCCTGCCACGAGACACGTCCCTTCCACGAGGCGGAGGTACGCGTCGGCGCACTCTCCTCCCCCTTCGGCAAACAACAGCGCCCCCTCACCTCCTGCATCGCCGGGGACCTGGCCTGCGTCGCCAAACTGGGCAGCGCCGAGACCGGGGACACTCTCTCCGCCAAGGACCAGCCGCTGCTGATGGACCCCTGGACCACACCGGACCCACTGCTGCCGCTCGCCATCGAGGCACACAGCAAGGCGGACGAGGACAAGCTCTCCCAGGGGCTCTCCCGGCTGGTCGCCGAGGACCCGACCATGCGCCTCGAACAGAACCAGGACACCCACCAGGTGGTCCTGTGGTGCCTCGGCGAGGCCCATCAGGATGTGGCGCTGGACCGCCTGCGCAGCCGCTACGGCGTCCAGGTCGACGCCGTACCGCACAAGGTGTCGCTGCGCGAGACCTTCGCCGGCCCGTCGACCGGGCGCGGCAGGCATGTGAAACAATCCGGCGGCCACGGCCAGTACGCCATCTGCGAGATCGACGTGGAGCCGCTGCCACCGGGGTCTGGCATCGAATTCGTCGACAAGGTGGTCGGCGGAGCGGTACCGCGCCAGTTCATCCCGTCCGTCGAGAAGGGCGTGCGCGCCCAGGCCGCCCGGGGAGTCGCGGCCGGACATCCGCTCGTCGACGTACGCATCACCCTGCGGGACGGGAAGTCCCACTCGGTGGACTCCTCCGACGCCGCGTTCCAGACCGCGGGCGCACTGGCCCTGCGCGAAGCCGCCGCGGACACCCGTATCCAGCTCCTCGAACCCGTCGCCGAGGTCCAGGTCCTGGTCCCCGACGACTACGTCGGCCCGGTGATGAGCGATCTGTCCGGGCGGCGCGGCAGGGTGATCGGTACCGAGCAGTCCGGCCCCGGACGCACCCTCGTGCGGGCCGAGGTCCCGGAGCTGGAGATCGGCCGGTACGCGATCGACCTGCGCTCCCTGTCCCATGGCGCCGGTCGCTTCGACCGGGCGTACGCCCGGCACGAAGCGATGCCTCCACAGCTCGCGGAACGCATCCGCGAGCAGCAGGAGAACAACCCGAATGACGCGTAATCGACTGTGCCGCCCGCCCTTGTCCACAGAGGCGGGCGGCGTATTGATCCGGACGATACGCTGTGGTCCCAGCTCAGAAGGTGTGCCGGGCAAGGCAGTTGGGAAACAGCCGCAGGAGCAGATTCTTGGCGGCGAGTGGGGGCGACAGTGGCCAACGACGGATTCGATTTCTCTCCCGGAGCGCAGATCCCGCTCCAGGGCGCAGGCGCACAGGCGGTGGCGACGAACGCCCTCGCCTCCGCCGCGTACCGCGACAGCCCGGTGGAGAAGATCCTTGAAGCCAACAGCGAGTGGCACAAGTCCGAAGTGAAGGCGGGCCGTTCCAAGCTCTTCAAGTCCGACTACTTCAAGCCCAACCTCGGCGAGGCATTCTCCCGCGCCGTCCAGGAACGCATGCTGGGCGGCGCCCGGAAGGCCCTCATCCAGTCCTTCGGAACCGACCCGCAGACCGTCGTCGAGCACTGCCTGTCCGCGACCCGCCTGCGCAAGGCACGCGACACCAAGCTGACCGCCGTCACCGCCCTGTTCGGCTTTCTCTTCCTGCCCGGAATGCTCCTGTGGGTCATCGCCTTCCGACTGCGCGACTCGCTCGGCAACACCAAGGACAAGGCCCTCGCCGCCCTGGGCAACGCCCTGCTCCCGGTCATCGGCATCGTGGCCCTGTTCTTCCTGATCAAGCTGCCGCTCACCGGATTCCCCGCGCTCTACGTACGGGCGATGATCGTCGCTCCCGTCATCGGCTGGCTCATCTCCAAACGGATCGCCGAGTCCTCCGCCAAGGACATGCGTGCCCGCTGGGAAGGGCTGCTCTCCGGCGGCGGAGTCATCGCCAAGATCCCCGAGGCCGTACCCAAGAACCCGAACGAGACCTCCCGCGAGGCGCTCCGCCAGGGCCTGGAGAAACTCTCCGCCGAGCAGCAGTCCAACTCGGTCTTCTACGCGGGCCCCAAGGGAATCCTCGGCATGGGAACCCGCTGGGGCAGCTGGCAGCTCGCCGAACAGCTCGTCTCCAAGGAACCCGGCAAGGAATTCCACCAGTTCCGCAGTTGGGACCTGATACGGGTCATCCACGACCAGCTCAAGGTGCTGGAGCGCGGCCCGCTGAACACCGGGGGATTCCCCACCCCGTCGGTCACCCACTGGATCGTGTCACCCGTCGGCGAGAACGCCGACTCGGTCTCCAGGCCCGACGGTGAGGACGTCGCCACCTTCCAGGTCAAGCCGCACGAAATACAGCGGATCTGCAACCACCAGCAGTTCGGCGGAGGCGACCGGCACTATCTGGGCGTCCAGTTCACCCTCTGGGACGGCCAGTTGGTCATCACGATGATGATTACGGTCACGGTGCTCTACGAAACCCTGCGCATCGAAGTCACCGGACACGCACTCGGCCCGGTCCACTCGCTCTTCACCAGCAAGCCGGCTGCCAAGACCAAGACGGTCAACAAGACCGTCCGCTTCTGGGAGACCCGCGACATCACTCTCGCACTGGTCGAACCCCGCGAAGTCGTCCGCCTCGCCCTGCGCGCCCCCTTCACCTGGTACCCGCCGCTCCTCGACTACCTGGGCGGCAAGATCGCCCTGCCCGAGCCGTTCGGCCTGCGCCACGCCTGGGCCGAGAAGCCATGGCGCCACCGCTTCATGGCCGACGACGCGATGCGCGCCGCCACCCCCGTCCTGCGCGCCGTGCACAACGCCGCCCTGCGCGTCCTGGAGGAGAACGGCGTCGACACCGAACGCTTCGACAACCGCTCGATGATACTGAGCGGACTGGTACAGGACCCGACCCCGCGCAAGGCCGACCTGTACGACGCATAGACATGCGCAGGGCGCCCCGGCAAAAAGCAGAAACCGGGGCGCCCGCGCAGAGGCAACAGCTCGGATCAGGCCGCCGGCCAGGCGTCGGCGAGCATCTTGCGCGTATCGGCGAGCAACTGCGGCAGCACCTTCGTATGCCCGACCACCGGCATGAAGTTGGTGTCACCACCCCAGCGCGGCACCAGATGCTGATGCAGATGGGCCGCGATACCGGCCCCCGCCACCGAGCCCTGGTTCATACCGATATTGAACCCGTGGGCCCCCGACGCCGCCCGCAGGGCCGCCATCGCCCGCTTGGTGAAATCGGCCAGCTCCATGGTCTCCGGACCGTCCAACTCGGTGTAGTCGGCGACATGCCGGTACGGCACCACCATCAGATGCCCGCCGTTGTACGGATACAGATTCAGCACGGCGTACACCTTCTCGCCGCGCGCGACGACGAGTCCGTCCTCGTCCGATTTCGCCGGGATCGCGCAGAACGGACAGCCGTCGCCGGCCTCCGGACCGGTCGGCTTGTTCTCGCCCTGGATATACGCCATCCGGTGGGGCGTCCACAGGCGCTGGAACGCGTCGGGCGTCCCCACTCCGATCTGCTGCTCCGGCTCACTCGTCATGCCGATCAGCATATTGCTTCGCTCCCGGGCAGCGTGTCGCCGGGGCCGCACCCGTCGGCGCACGGCGATGCTGAGGCGATGAGCGACCAGCCCGCCGACTCCACCCCTCTTCGCTTCAGGCGCTGGGAGCAGCGCACAGAAGTGCCGCTCTTCGGCGCCTCGCTGCTCTTCCTGCTCGGTTACGCGGTCCGCGTCCTCGCCCCCCATGACGCCGATCCCTGGCGCGGCCTCGCCCTCGCCCTGGTCGGCGCCACCTGGCTGGTCTTCGCCGCGGACTACGTCGTACGGCTCCGTCTCAGCGGCCTCGGCCGTCGCTTCATCCGTGTGCACTGGCTGGACACGGTCGTCCTGCTGCTTCCCCTGCTGCGGCCGCTGCGCCTGATCCGGCTCTACAGCGCGGTCCAGCAGCGCAGGGAGCAGCCACGTCTGAGCCTGTACGCCCGCGTGATCACGTATGCCGGTGCGACCGCCCTGCTGCTCGGTTTCTCCGCCGCGCTCGCCGTCTACCACCAGGAGCACACGGCGAAGGGGGCTTCGATCCGTACCTTCGGCGACGCGGTGTGGTGGGCGTGCGAGACGCTCACGACGGTGGGGTACGGGGATACGGTGCCGGTCACGACAGGCGGCCGAGTCGTGGCGTCGGGCCTGATGGCCTGCGGGCTGGCGCTGCTGGGGGCGGTGACGGGTTCGTTCTCCTCGTGGCTGTTGCAGGTGTTCACACGGGAGGACGAGAGGAGGCCCCCGGAGGGCAGGTAGCTCTCCGGGGGCCTCTCACTTTGTACCTGTCAGACCTGGACTCGGTCCTCGACGGCCTTCTGGATCTTGGCGATGGCGTCCTCGACGGGGATGCCGTTCTCCTGCGATCCGTCGCGGTAGCGGAAGGAGACGGCGCCGTTGGCCATGTCCTCATCGCCCGCGATGATCATGAAGGGCACCTTGGCCTTCTGCTGGTTCCGGATCTTCTTCTGCATCCGGTCCGACGAGGCATCCACCTCGACCCGCAGGCCCTTCTTCCTGGCCTTGGCCGCGAACTCCTGGAGGTACGGGATGTGCGCGTCGCCGATCGGGATGCCGACCGCCTGGACAGGGGCCAGCCACACCGGGAACGCACCCGCGTAGTGCTCGAGGAGCACCGCGAAGAAGCGCTCGATGGAACCGAACAGGGCACGGTGGATCATGACCGGGCGCTGCTTGGTGCCGTCGGGGCCGGTGTACTCCAGGTCGAAGCGCTCCGGCAGGTTGAAGTCGAGCTGCACGGTCGACATCTGCCAGGTGCGGCCGATGGCGTCCTTGCACTGCACCGAGATCTTCGGGCCGTAGAACGCGGCGCCGCCCGGGTCCGGGACCAGGGGCAGCCCCTGCTTCTCGGCGACCTGTCGCAGCGTCTCGGTGGCCTCTTCCCAGATCTCGTCCGAGCCGACGAACTTCTCCGGGTCCTTGGTGGAGAGCTCCAGGTAGAAGTCGGTCAGACCGTAGTCGCGGAGCAGGTTCAGGACGAAGGTGAGCGTCCGGTCGAGCTCCTCCGCCATCTGCTCCTTGGTGCAGTAGATGTGCGCGTCGTCCTGCGTGAAGCCGCGCGAGCGGGTCAGGCCGTGCACGACGCCGGACTTCTCGTACCGGTACACCGTGCCGAACTCGAAGAGGCGCAGCGGCAGTTCACGGTAGGAACGCCCACGCGCATCGAAGATCAGGTTGTGCATCGGGCAGTTCATCGGCTTGAGGTAGTAGTCCACCCCGTCGTCGAGCTGCATGGGCGGGTACATGCCGTCGGCGTACCAGTCCAGGTGGCCGGACTTCTCGAAGAGCTTGCCCTTGGTGGCGTGCGGCGAGTAGACGAACTCGTAGCCCTCCTCCTCGTGACGCCGGCGCGAGTAGTCCTCCATGGCGCGGCGGATGATGCCGCCCTTGGGGTGGAAGACCGCGAGACCGGGGCCGATCTCGTCCGGGAAGGAGAAGAGGTCCAGCTCGTTGCCGAGCTTGCGGTGGTCGCGCTTGGCGGCCTCCTCCAGGAACTCCAGGTGCGCCTTGAGCTCGTCCTTGGTGGGCCACGCCGTGCCGTAGATGCGCTGCAGCATGGGGTTCTTCTCGCTGCCCCGCCAGTACGCCGCGGCGTTGCGCATCAGCTTGAACGCCGGGATGTTCCGGGTGGTGGGCAGGTGCGGACCACGGCAGAGGTCCTTCCAGCACAGGTCGCCGGTCTTCGGGTCGAGGTTGTCGTAGATGGTCAGCTCGCCGCCGCCCACCTCGACATCCGCGCCGTCGTCCGTGGAGGCGGCACCCTTGATGCCGATGAGCTCCAGCTTGTACGGCTCGCCGGCCAGCTCCTCGCGGGCTGCCTCGTCCGTCACGACCCGGCGGGAGAACTTCTGCCCCCGCTTCTGGATCTCCTGCATCTTCTTCTCGATGGCCTTGAGGTCCTCGGGAGTGAACGGCTTCTCGACGTCGAAGTCGTAGTAGAAACCGTCCTTGACCGGCGGACCGATGCCGAGCTTGGCCTCGGGGAAGAGCTCCTGCACGGCCTGCGCCATGACGTGCGCGGTGGAGTGCCGGAGGATGTTGAGACCGTCCTCGGAGGAGATCTCCACGGGCTCGACGACCTCGCCGTCGGCGACGACATACGCGAGGTCCTTCAGCTCACCGGCGACCCGGGCGGCGACAACGGTGCGCTCGCCGGGGAAGAGCTCGGCTGCCGTAGTGCCCGTCGTCACCACGCGCTCTTCCCGCTCGGAATCGCGTTGGATGATCACACGGACGTCTGACACCGGTCTCTCCTGACTCAGGGGGTACGCACGCATTCGTGGTGCACGTGCGATACGAATCGTACCGAGCCGTGGGCCCCCTCTGCGAAACGGTTGAGCGCGAAGGGCCGCCCCTCGCCCGCGGCCCGCCCTCTGCGCCCCTCATTCGCCGGTGCACGCCTCCTCGAAATAGTCGACGTTCTCCTGGAGCGACTTCATCAGCCGGTCCCGTTCCGCCTCGTCCACCTGCACGGGCACGACCTGGGAGGTCCGGGTCAGCCGCCGGAAGCCGCCGCGGCTCTCCAGCCTGCCCTCCACCCGGATCGGCAGCCCCACCAGATGGGCATGGCCGGCGATCCGGTACGCCTCCTCGTCCAGCTCCAGCCGTACGTGCGGCACCTCCGCACCCGCCAGCACGCGCAGCCGTACGATCCCCGCGCCACGCGGTCCCGAGCGGCGCAGCCGGACGACGGCGCCGGTGATCCGTACCGTCACGGCGGGTTCGTCCTGGAGGTAGCGGGCGCCCGCCCGGCGCAGGGCGGGCAGGTCGCCCGGGGAGAATTCCACCGGCTCGGGGCGGGCCGGGCAACCCTCGGGGATCCCGGCGGCGGGCGCCCATTCCAGGGCGATCCCGGCCCCTTCCGAGCCCCGGACCAGTGCGATGACGGCCTCGGTGAGTTCCCGGCTGACACCTGCCTCGACAGCGGTGTCGAAGGCATGGAAGCCACCTGTGGCCCGCTGGTAGTCCACTGCCTCGCGGGTGGCGTGCAGGGCGTGGTAGAGGCGTACGGCGACGGCACGGCCCGGTTCGACGGGGACGAAGGCGGTGAGATCGCGGCCTCCGGGCGCGGGCCCGACAAGGATGCCTTCGAGGGCTGCCAGGGCCCTGCGGCGGTGACGTGCGCCGTGGTAGCCGGTGCGCCCCCGTACGGCGAGCGCCCCGGCCAGCAGGATCTGCCGGGCGGCGGTGTGCAACTGCTCCGCCCCCGTCCAGCTGGCGGCCCCGGCCGCTCCCGCGACCGGTTCGGGGACCTCGCGCCACCAGCGGATCTCGTCACTGGGTACGGCGAGCGAGACCAGGACTTCGCGGGCGGAGGGGGCGGCGCTGCGGGCGAGCGCGGTCAGCGCCTCGCCGAGGAGGTCCTCGCTGTCGGGGAAGGCGGTGGTGTCGGGGACGAGGAGGCTCGTACCCCCGCCGGGCGGGGCCGGTGGTCCCGGCGGGGTCCAGCGGCTGTAGCGTCCCGCCGCACCGCCGCGGCGGTGCCAGCCGTGCCGGTCGAGCAGGGCGCCGAGGACCGCGGGGTCGATACGGGCGGGGTCGGGGATATTTCCGAACGGCTCGGCAGCGATGGGCCACGGTCCCGCGGATTCACTGGGGTGCGGGCGTGTCGCTGACGGGATCGCTTCGTTGACGGACTCGTCCATCGGCCGGTGCATCAGGGTCTCCCTCCCGCCCCTACGCGGGTCATGATCTCGCAGAGCGCCCGGTCGTCGAATATGCGTGAGGTCGGGATCCGCACAGTGGTCCTGTGCCGGCCCGTCACCGCGTGGCCGGCCAGATTGGTCCAGTAGCAGCAGTGCCGCAGGTCGAGCCGGTCGTGTCCGGCGCGCAGCCAGTCGTCCTGGCTGCGCGGCACGATCATCACGACCAGGATCTTGTGCACCGACACGGGGGTCCGGGCGAGCTTCACGAGGTGTGCGTTGTCGAGCGTGAAGGAGAACGTCGGTCCGGGCGGGTGCGGCGGGATCTGGTAGGTGCATTTGAGCTGCACCTTTATGGTCACTTCGTCGTCCACGGTGTGGCCGGGGGCGCCGTGGCTGACGTGCCAGTCGATGCCGTTGTCGGGGAAGGGCTGTGACAGGGAGCACCCCGCCGCGGCCGCGACGGCGTGCAAGTAGCCCACCTGGAGGGTCTCCATGCAGGCGGTGGTGGCGAGTGTGCCGCGCAGCGGTGCGATCCGCTGGGGCAGCAGCCCGCTCGGTTCGGGCTGCGCGAGCGCCATGGCTGCGTGTGCCTTCCGGGCTGTGCCGATCGGTTCTTCGTTGCAGGGGTGACGGACAACTTCCTTTCCCGTCACCTGTGTTGTCACCGCGAAGGGCGGCCCGCAAACGGCGTATCAGGCAAAGGGTGCGGGTATCACCGAACCGGGCAGGGGAATCACGCCATCTGCCGTTCGCGCACGAGGAGTTCGGGGATGACTCACTGGTACGAGGGGCCGCTGGCCGCTTTTGACACCGAGACAACGGGAGTGGACGTCGAGGAGGACCGGATCGTTTCGGCCGCCCTGGTCGTCCAGGACACGACAGGCGGGCGGGTGCGTGTCACTCGCTGGCTGGTGAATCCAGGGGTGCCGGTGCCCGCCGGGGCGACCGAGATCCATGGTCTGACCGACGATCATCTTCAGCGCAACGGCCGCTGGCCGGCGCCCGTGGTGGAGGAGATAGCCCGGGCGCTGGCCGAGCAGTGTGCGGCCGGCCGGCCGCTCGTCGTGATGAACGCGCCGTTCGATCTGACGCTGCTGGACCGGGAGCTGAGGCGTCATCGCGCGTCGTCGCTCGCCGGTTATCTGCAGAACGCACCGCTGTGTGTGCTGGATCCGCGCGTACTCGACAAGCATCTGGACCGTTACCGCAAGGGCCGGCGGACCCTCACCGATCTCTGCGAGCTGTACGGGGTGGTGCTGGACGGTGCACATGACGCGGCGGCCGATGCGGCGGCCTCGCTGGAGCTGGTACGGGCGGTGGGGCGGCGGTTCTCGTCCCGTCTGGAGCGGCTGACGCCGGCGGAGCTGCACACCTTGCAGGCCGTGTGGCATGCGGCACAGGCACGCGGCCTGCAGGCGTGGTTCGCGAAGAACGGCACGGCGGAGGCGGTGGATCCTGCGTGGCCGCTGCGCCCGGAGCTTCCTGCTGCGGCGTGATCGGTCACGACCCGGAACCTCTTCCCGGACACGCAGAAGCCGGTCCGTCGATTCTGCTGACGGACCGGCCTCTTCCGGGTGGGCGATACTGGGTTCGAACCAGTGACCTCTTCGGTGTGAACGAAGCGCTCTCCCACTGAGCTAATCGCCCGGGAACGGGTTGAACCATACAGGGCCCGGCGGGTCTGGTTCAAACTCCTTCCAGCCGGGCCGCGAGGCCCCGCCGTCCGGCACGCATCATCAAGGCGTGGTTGGCCCGGAACACGGCGCGTCCGGGCACCGCGAGGAACCGCATCAGCCGTCTGTGCACCTCGACCTCCTGCTCGTAGGTGGCACGGCTGCCGGTGCCGTGCGCGGTGACCGTCCACCGGGCCCAGCCGTCGAGGTCGCCGCTGAGGGTCGCTTCGAGGACCCTGGCCCGGGGGTCACGGCGGCGTTCGCGGACGGTCATGACGAGGTCGTACGGGAGGAAGGAGCGGATGCGGGTGGTGCCGGTGGTGCCGTCGACCGAGGTGACCTCGCGGATCTGCGGCCACCATCGCGGGTAGTCATCCGCGCGTCCGAGGATCTCGTACACGGCATCGGGTGGGCCTGGCAGGTCCCAGATACTCACAAATCGGTAGTGACTCCAGTCCATGGTCCCAGTCTGCGCGTACTCAGCCGGTTAACTGAGTACCCGAGCGCATGTCCGAACCTGTGGCTCGCGCCACACTCCCGTTCATGGAACATGTGCCGCCGCCCGCCGAGGAATTGGCGCTCCTCGATCGCGAGCTGGCCCGGCTGGATGCCCGCCGGTCCCAGTTGCTGGTTCGTCGTGCCTGGCTGCTGAGCGTGCTCACGCCGCCCGCACCACCGTTCGCCCCTCCGTTCGGACCGCCGTCGCCGGTCCGGCCGTCGGCGCCGTTCGCGGCTCCGTTCGGGCCTCCTGCCGCGGCTGTCGGGCCGCGTGGTGCGCAGAATGTGCTGCTCACCCTGGGCGGTCTGCTGCTGACGATCGCGGCGATCGCATTCACTCTGGTCAGCTGGGGGCATATGGGCATCGGTGGCCGCTCGGCGGTGCTCGGGATGGTGACGGTCGCGGCGCTCGCCGCTCCTGCCGTACTGCTGCGCCGTGGGCTGCCCGCGACAGCCGAGTCGCTCGCCGCCCTGGCTTCGGTGCTGATGGTGCTGGACGCGTATGCGCTGCACCGGGTGGCGGTACCGGAGGCCGACGGACGCGGTTTCGCCGCGGTCGCCGCGGCAGTGCTGGCCGTGCTCTGGGGCGCGTACGGGCTGCTGCTCGACCGGCTGCGGCTGCCTCTGCACCTGGCGGTGGTGAGTGCACAGCTGCCGTTGCTGCTGTGGGCGTGGGCGGCGGGTGCGGGAGCCACGGTGTTCGGCTGGGCGTTGCTGGTGACGGCGGCATTGGACTGCGCGATCACGGTGTGGGGCAAGGGGGTTGCCGCACGGGTGACGGCCTGCGTCTGCTGCTGGGCGACGGGTCTGCTGGGGCTGCTGGTGGCCCTGGCGCAATCGGTGTCCGCCGATGCGGCGTCGGCCGCGCTGGCGCCGGGTGTGCTGTTGCTCGTGGGTGCGCTGATCGCGGTGTCCGGGGCGTGGCGTGCACCGGCGGGGCTTGCGGTGGCCGGTGGTGTGGTGGCCGGGTTGTGCGGGGTGGCCGCCGTGGGTGGTGTGCTGCGTGCCGGGGTGGCCTGGGGCTGGTCGGTGCCGGTGTATCTGCTGTGCGGTGTGGTGCTGTTGGTGGCGGTGCGCGCTCCGCTGCCGCGTCCGGTCGGGCAGGGGCTGGTATGGGCCTCGTCGACGGTGACCGTCGGAGCGGTGCTGGCCGCGGCGCCACCGGTCGGCCTGTCGCTGATGGGTGCGGTGTCGCAGCTGGCCCGCGTGTGGTCGGGGACGCCGGACGGTGGTGTCCGGGGCGCGCTGGGCGTGGAGGGTCCGGCGTGGTCCCAGATGGCTGCGGCGCCGGTGGTGCTGCTGGTGGTGGCCGGTCTGCTGGGGGCGGTGCACCGGTCGTGGGCGTGGCTGGTGCGGACGGCCGGGCCGGTGCTGTCGCCGGGTGCGGCGTGGCGGGGTGCGGCGGGGGCGGGTGCGGTGGCGCTCGGCTGGGCGGGGTTCACCGTGCTGCCCGCAATGCTGGGGATGCCGTACGCCGCTGCTGTGTCGGTGCAATTGACTCTGGTCGCCGGGGTGTTGGGGGTGGCGGTACGAGGTCTGCGCCGCAGGACGGATGGTGTGGGGCTGACTGCGCTGGTGTGCGGTCTGGCCGGCGCGGTGAGTACGGGGATGCTGTCGCTCGCGGCGGAGGCTGCCACGTACGCGGTGTTCGCGGTGCTGCTGGTGGTGTTCGCCGGGGCCGCGATGATGCTCGGCGGCGCTGCGGTGCCGGCGGCGCGGACATTGCCGCCGCTGCCGTCCGGTCAAGCGGCACGGTCCGTAACGGCGTTGCAGACCGTGCAGACGGTGACGGCGTGCGGTGCGGTGGTGTGCGGGATGGTGCTCGCCCGTGCGGTCGGGGCGTCGCTGGGGCTTGCCGCGCATCAGGCGGCGCCGGTCATGCTGGCCGTCCCTGCGGTGACGGTGTTGCTCGGAGCTCGGCTGCGGGGTCTCCCGTCGGCTCTGCCCGTCGAGCTGACCGGGGCCGTGGCGGGCGTGGTGGCGGTGGGCATGGCAGTGACGGACCGGCCGTTCCTGGCGTTGGTGCTGGCGCTGTGCGGGGTACTGGCGGCAGGTACGGCCGTACGGGCCGAACGGCGGCCGGTGGCCGGGTATCTGGCGATGACGCTGTTCATCCTGGCGGCCTGGCTACGGCTGTCGGCTTCGGGGGTGTCGACCCCGGAGGCGTACACCCTGCCGGTGACGGTGCCCGCTCTGGCAGTCGGTGCGCTGCGCCGGCGCCGTGATCCGGATGCCTCGTCGTGGACGGCGTACGGTGCGGGCCTCGCGGCGACGCTGGTGCCGAGCCTCTTCACGGCATGGGCCGATCCGCACTGGGTGCGGCCTCTGCTGCTCGGTGCGGCGGCACTGGTGATCACCCTGTCGGGCGCGCGGCTGCGGCTGCAGGCGCTGCTGCTGCTCGGTGGTGCGGTGCTGGCTCTGGACGCCCTGCACGAACTCGCGCCGTACGTGGTCCAGGTCGTCGGCGCCCTGCCGCGCTGGCTGCCGCCCGCGCTGGCCGGGGTGCTGCTGCTGGTGGTCGGGGCGACATACGAACAGCGGCTGCGCGACGCCCGGCGGCTGAAGGACGCTCTGGGCCGGATGCGTTGACGGCGTGGCCGCATGGCCGACCCGGCCGCCCCCATGGGCCTCGGGCCGGCCTGTGGCCATTTCGTCGTCGTCGGAGGCGTACCGGACAAGGATGTTGTCGCAGCCGAACTGCCCCTCGGAGTCGCGCAGTACGCGTTCCTCACCGTACTTGCGCAGAAATACGACGGAGTTCCGAAAGGCATCGGGAGATGCATTTGCCCACGGAGGCTCGGGGGTTGAACTCTTTCCAGGAATTCTCGTAGCCATGGAAGGCGACCCCGGCAGCCCGCCCCACCCTGATATCCGGATGCTTCTTCTCGAAGAACGAACCCCGGCGTCACCCACTGCCACGATCGATTGAATCGTTCACATAGGCGTCACAACGAGTGGGCGCGGAAACGCAGAGGACCCGTGAGACTCTGCGGTCTCACGGGCCCTCTGTCCGGGGTGGGCGATACTGGGTTCGAACCAGTGACCTCTTCGGTGTGAACGAAGCGCTCTCCCACTGAGCTAATCGCCCGGGCGCAGGCCAAACATTACCCCATGTCAGCGGCGCCCCATGACCATCCCCGGGTCACTCGTGGATCTTCCACGGCATGGTGATGCCGAACTTCCAGACGTAGATCCCCACCAGCACCGCGATGATCACCAGACCGATCACGGTGAGGATGATGTTGCGACGCCGGACCTTGGGGTCGAGCGCCCGCTGAGCGGCCTCGGTGACCTTCCGCCGCGTCCAGCGCAGCACCAGCTGCGCCCAGACGAACTCGGTCGCCCAGACCGCCATGCCGCCGAAGATCACCAGCCAGCCGGGGCCGGGCAGCGGCAGCATGATGATGCCCGCCACGACCACCGCGAGGCCGACCACGAAGACGCCGACCTGCCAGCTCAGATGCAGCGCCCTGGACGCCTTGATGAACCCGGGCGCCCTGGACCCGAGCTCTCGGTCCTCCTTCGTCACACCCTCCGTGACATCTCCCGTCACGCTTTCCCTCACATCCCCCGCGGCGGACACCGGTTTCGCCGGTACGGCGTCCCCGTCCCGCTCGTCACTCTCCGCATTCATGGGAGCCAACCTACCGGAACGGTCTTCATCACCGGAATGGCCGCATAACCCAAAGTTACACACCGCTGTACGAGCTACTTGAAGGAACACAAAAAGGTCAGAGGGGTTTACAACGCCACCGTAGGTGGCATGTCGATTTCGCCGACGTGCGAATCCCCGAGCGCACACTGAGCGAAAGGCCCTGGCGCTTATGAACACCACGGTCAGCTGCGAGCTGCACCTGCGCCTCGTTGTGTCGAGCGAGTCCTCACTGCCTGTACCTGCGGGCCTGCGGTATGACACGGCCGATCCTTATGCCGTGCACGCCACCTTCCACACCGGAGCGGAGGAAACGGTCGAGTGGGTTTTCGCCCGCGACCTCCTTGCCGAGGGGCTTCATCGGCCCACCGGCACCGGAGACGTCCGCGTCTGGCCATCCCGTAGCCACGGCCAGGGCGTCGTCTGCATCGCGCTGAGCTCCCCAGAGGGCGAAGCCCTGCTCGAGGCCCCGGCGAGGGCCCTGGAGTCGTTCCTGAAAAGGACCGACGCCGCGGTTCCGCCAGGCACCGAGCATCGTCACTTCGACCTCGATACGGAGCTCTCACACATCCTGGCCGAGAGCTGAGCCAGGCCGAGAGCTGCACGGCGCCGTCCGACTCGGGGAGGCGGCGCCGCGCGGAAAACCTCATAGGGCTGACACCGGCGCCGTCATCACGGAATCCACCGTGGTGACGGCGTCGGCGCGTTCCGCCGCAGCCGCGCCCGCACGCCCCACACACATGGGCGGGCGCCCGGGGCCCCGAGGTGCCCGCCCACGGCCCGGACGGACAGTCTCCGGCCACGGACACCCACAGGCGGCCGGTAAGCGCTCCCCGCGCCCCTCATGGACCCTCTCGGGCCTCTGTGCGCCGACGCCGAGCCAGTAGAGTCAGCCGGCATCGGCGGGCACCCGCCCGCCGGAGGCCAGGGAGCGAAAGCGTGCTGATCCCCCACGACACCCGGATCGCCCTCGACACGGTGGTCGATCTGCTGAACACCGCACCGGAGAGCGAACCCCCGGGAAGCGGACAGCCGGAGAGCGAGCCGATCGACGGTCTCGCCGACATCGCAGCGCTGTACGACTTCGCGCAGCGCCATCGCATCAGCGGCGTGGATGAGCTCCACGAGAAGGACCTGCGCGCCGTACAGGACGTACGGACGCGCTTCGCCGCGATCTTCGCGACGGACGACGCGCAGATCGCCGCCCCGCTCGTCAACGCCCTCATCGCCGCCGCCGGCACCACACCGCAGCTCAGCAATCACGACGGCTACGACTGGCATGTCCACTACTTCGCACCGGACGCCTCGATCGCCGACCACCTCGCGGCCGACTGCGGCATGGCGCTGGCCTTCATCGTGGTCGCGGGCGAGCAGGAGCGGCTGCGGCGCTGCGAGGCTCCGGACTGCCGGCACGCCTTCGTCGATCTCTCCCGCAACCGCTCCCGCCGCTACTGTTCCAGCCGGACCTGCGGTAACCGTCTGCATGTGGCCGCGTACCGGGCACGCCGCAAGGAAGCGGCCGGCTGACCACTCACAGCATGAAGAGATCATGCAGCGCGGCCATCAGCAGCAGGCTGCCGATCACCGCGAGGAAGATCATCAGAGGGGGCTGGGAAAGCGCGAAGAGGCAGCCGCGCGGCTCTTCGGCAGGGCTTGCGGGGGCATCGCCCCGGGAGGTGTCCACCATCTCGGGACGATCATGACTCAGTCCGGGCCCCGTTGGCGATCAACACGCTTTCTTGTACAGGGAGTTCACCCACCCCGGGGCCGGGCACGATTCGCTCCGGCGTCCGATCGGCCGTCACATTTTCGGTACGCCGGCCGGCGAGCCCCTCCATCGCACGCGACACATCGTGGACGTCGGCGTTGCTCAACGCCGCATTGCGCACTTTGAATTCGAGGCCCGTCGGGTAAACGGCCGGCCGGTCGCGGACGCGCCGCCAGAAGACATCGAAGTCCTACGCCTCACCGGACTCCGTTCGGCAGTTGCCGAGTTGGGCCAGGAACGGCGTGAAAGAAGCCGGGCGGGTGGGGGCCTCGACCTCAGCGCGGCGTCGCGCTGGAGGCGCGCACCACGAGTTCCGGCTGGAGCACCACGCTGCGGTGCTCGTGCGCACCACCCCCGTCGTCCGCCTCCTCCAGCAAGAGCTCCGCGGCCATCCTGCCCATGACGACCGCGGGCTGGCGGACCGAGGTGAGCGGTACGGCAGCGGCGGCGGCGAATTCGATGTCGTCGTAGCCGACGATGGCGATGTCGTGCGGCACCCGCACGCCCGCCGCGTACAGCGCCTGAAGCACACCGAGGGCAAGCAGGTCGTTGGCGCAGAACACCGCGGTCGGCCGCGGCACAAGACCGAGCAGCCGGGCCCCGGCATCGCGGCCCGCCGCCACGTCCAGGCGGTCGGAGGGGATCTCGACGAGTGCCTCGGGCGGCAGTCCGGCGTCGGCGAGGGCCGACAGGGCGCCTTCGCGCCTGTCCCTGATCTGATGCAGGTCGCCGGGGCCGCTGACATACGCCACCGACCGGTGCCCGGCCGAGACCAGATGACCGACGGCGAGAGCGCCACCGCGGACGTCGTCGACGGAGACCGCGCAGGTCCCCGCGCCGGACGCCACCCGGTCCACCAGTACGAAGGGAATCCGGTGACGGCTGAACGCCTCCAGGTTGCGGCCGGTCGCGTCGGCCGGGGTGACCAGGACTCCGCACACCCGCTGCTCGGCGAAGAGCCCGAGGTACTCGGCCTCCTCCGCCGGGCTCTGGCCGCTGTTGCAGACCATGACACCGAGGCCGGCCGCACGGGCGGCGCGCTCGGCACCCCGGGCCACGTCGACGAAGAACGGATTGCCCATGTCGAGGACGAGCAGTGCCATGATCCGGCTGCGGCCCGCCCTGAGCTGGCGGGCCGATTCGCTGCGCACGTACCCGAGCTGCTCGATGGCGGCCAGCACCCTGGCACGGGTCTCCGGCAGCACCGCCTCGGGCCGGTTGATCACGTTGGACACGGTGCCCACGGAGACCCCGGCCTGCCGGGCCACATCCTTGATCCCTGCCACACGCGCCACTTGCCCTGCCCCACTGATGCCCTCGGCCGCACCGGTCCGCGGCGTCACCCCATCGTACGGACGCCGTCATGAGGCACTCCGTCGCCCCGGGCCGGTTTCCCGGGGATCACCCGCAGCGGAATGAATTGTTTCAATCCGATCGGGACGCTAGCTCCATCCCCGTTCACCGTCAAGGTGGGTCATGAATCGATTCATTCATCCGGGGTTGCACACACCCCCGCCGGAAGAGGGCGGGGGCGCGGATCAGATTCCGTGCTTCTTCAGGATGGCCTCGATGTCGCTGAAGTCCTCGCCCGACGAGGCGGACTGCTGCTTCGGCTTCGCCTTCGGACGCGCCTGCGTCTGCGTCGCCGGGAGCCCGGATCCCAGGGAGGGCCCCGAAGCCGCAGGAGCGATGGCCTCGCTCTGCGCTGCCCGGGCGGCGGCCTTGCGCTCCTTACGACTACCGACGCCGCGGCGCTCGATCGCACGAGTGGTCATGAACAGCAGCCAGGCCACGGCGAGCAGCCCGAAGCCGATCCAGACGCTCGGCCTGAAGGCGATTCCGGCGACCCAGTCCACGACTCCGGTCAGCACCAGGCCGATCGGCACCAGGGAGTAGGCGGCGATCCGGGCGGCGGCGAGGAAGCGCTTCCGGTACGCGGTGACGGCGGCGATGCCCAGGCCCGCCGCGGACGCCGCGGAGCAGATGGTCTCGGCAAGCATCGGGGCCTCCAGGCGCAAGGGGAAACGTCCCTTCCATCCTGCACCGGTCAGCGCCCGAGCGGCCACGATCCGGGACCACATCAGGGACATTTCAGGGCCGGGATCCTCCCCAGGTGCCGATCGGAAGCGATCCGGCCCTATGGAGGCGGAGCGGATCGGTTGCCGATTGGGACGCTCGCGCGGGCCCTGGGAGACTGGGCGCATGAGCGATTCCACCCCCGCAGCGCCCGTCGTCCTCGACGTCTGGTGCGAGCTCCAGTGCCCCGACTGTCACCAGGCCCTCACCGATGTGCACGCCCTGCGGGCCAAGTACGGCGACCGCATCGAGGTGCGGCTGCGGCACTTCCCGCTGGAGAAGCACAAGTACGCCCACGCCGCCGCGCAGGCCGCCGAGGAGGCAGCGGCCCAGGGCAAGGACTGGCCGTACATCGAGGCGGTTCTCGCCCGTACCGACGACCTCGGCCGCACCGGCGAGCCGCTGCTGATCGAGGTGGCGCGGGAACTCGGCCTGGACGCCGAGGAGATGGACACCGCTCTGATCGACGGACGCCACATGCTGATCGTCGACGCCGACCAGGCCGAGGGCAAGGCGATCGGGATCACCGGCACGCCGACGTATGTGATCGGCGACGAGCGGCTGGACGGCGGCAAGAGCCAGGACGGGCTGCGCGAACGGATCGAGGAGATCGCCGACCGGCTGCTCGCCGAGCAGGGCTGAGCCGACGCGGCCGCTAGAGCGTCTTGGCCAGGTTGTACTGAGTCGTTCGGTAACCGAGCGACTCGTACAGCCGCAGCGCCGGCGTGTTGGCGGCGAAGACGTGCAGCCCGAGGCGGTGGGCGCCCGCGTCCAAGGTGATGCGCTCGGCCTGCCGCATGAGGGCACGTCCGTAGCCACGGCCCCGGTGTTCCTCGCTCACCTCGACATCGAAGACGAATCCGGTTATTTCACCCGGGCGGTCTTCGCGCACCGACACCCATACATGGCCGACGACCGCGCCCTCGTGAACGAGGACGTGGAAATGCATGCCTGCGGTGTCGATGCCGTTCGGCAGGTTCCGGGCATGGTCGGACCGCGACTTCTGCATGGCCTGCTCGACCGGGACGCCCTGGTCGATCCAGGACTGCGCATACGTGTCGACGCTGGTGCGCTGCCAGTGCGCGAACTCCTCGGCACTCATCGGCCGGGCGACGGCACCGTCCAGGGGCGCCGGAGCCGTCCGGTCGAGGTCCTTGAGCATGTTCCGGCTGCGTTCGGTGTAACCGAGTGCGGCCGCCAGCCGCTGGGCCCCCTCGTTGTCCGCGGGTGCTGTGAGGAACACCTGGTTGCATCCCCACCCTCGCAGCACCTCCTCGGCGGCGAGCGCGGCAATGGTGCCACGGCCCCGCCGCCGGCTCGGCTCGTCGACGCTCAGGGAACGCAGCACACCGGCCGACGCACCGAACCCCGGATCCGTGCCGATCTCGACGGCGCCGACGGGCCGCCCGTTGTCGCACACGGCGTAAGCACGGCTCTTCGCGCCGTCGGCGCCTTGCTGGATCGGCCCGGTCGGCCGGAGGGTCGTGGTCATCGGAGACGTTCTATCCGCTGGACCCCGGCCCGTCACCCTGTTTTACGGGTTCGAGGTACGGGTTCTACGGGTCGAGGTCGTTCCCGGCCCGCTCGTCGAAGATCCGCATGGCCTTGGCGGTCACCGGTCCGGGCCCGCCGGGCAGCTCCCGGCCGTCCACCCGGTGGACGGCCTGCACATCACGCAGCGTGGAGGTCAGGAAGATCTCCTCGGCCCGTTCCAGGGCATCGAACGGCAGGTCGGTCTCCTCGGCCCCCGTCCACTCCACGGCCAGTGCACGAGTGATCCCGGCGAGGCAGCCGGAGGCGACCGGCGGGGTGTGCGCCCGCCCGTCGAGGACGACGAAGACATTGGACCCGGTGCCTTCGCAGAGCTGTCCGACCGTATTGGCGAAGAGCGCCTCCGACGCGCCGTGCTCATGGGCGCGGGCGAGGGCGACAACGTTTTCGGCGTACGAGGTGGTCTTGAGCCCGGCGAGCGCACTGCGTTCGTTGCGCGTCCAGGGGACGGTGATCACGGCGGTGGTGTCCGGGCGGCGCCCCGCCTCCCCCAGGGCGACGACGAGGCCGGGGCCGGCGTTGCCACGGTCGGAGCCGAGCGGGGAGAGTCCCCCGGTGTAGGTGATGCGCAGCCGGCCGAGCGCCATCGGGTTGGCGTCGATGACGGCGGTGCAGGCGCGGCGCACCTCGTCGAGGTCGGGGTCGGGAAGGCCGAGGCCACGGGCGGAGCGGGTCAGCCGGTCGAGGTGGCGGGTGAGGGCAAAGGGCCTGCCGTCGACGGTCTTGACCGTCTCGAAGATGCCGTCCCCCACGGTGAGTCCGTGATCGAGCACGGACACCCGGGCGTCGCCGGCGTCCCGCAGTTCGCCGTTGACCCAAATCCTCATTACGCGGTCCTTCCAGTCGCTTCGTAAGCGCCCGACGCTACAGCGAGCAGCCGGGAGGCCTTGAGTTCGGTCTCGTCCCATTCGCGCTCCGGGTCGGAGCCCCAGGTGATGCCGGCCCCGGTGCCGAAGCGCAGTACCGGTGCGGTCCGGGCCCGGTCGATCCAGAAGGTCCGTATGCCGACAGCCAGGGAGGCGGTGCGGCGGTCGGCGTCGACCCAACCGATGCCGCCGCAGTAGGGCCCGCGCGGTGCGGTCTCCAGTTCCTCGATGATCCTGAGGGCGCTGGACTTGGGTGCCCCGGTGACGGAGCCGGGCGGAAACGCCGCGCCGAGGAGTTCGGGCCAGCCGGTGCCCTCGGCGAGCTCTCCGCGCACGGTGGAGACGAGGTGGACCAGGCCCGGGTGCTTCTCCACCACGCAGAGGTCGGGGACCGTGACCGATCCGGTGGCGCAGACCCGGCCGAGGTCGTTGCGGACCAGGTCGACGATCATCACGTTCTCGGCGTGGTCCTTCTCCAGCAGATCGTCCTCGGTCCGTCCGGTGCCCTTGATCGGTCCCGACTCGACGATCCGGCCGTCACGCCTCAGGAAGAGTTCGGGGGAGGCTGTGGCGATCTCCACGCCGTGCTCGGGCAGCCGAATCGTTCCTGCGTACGGGGCGGGGTTGCCGCGTGCCAGCAGCGCGGTCAGCGCGTCCACGTCCGCGGCGGCCGGGTCGGGCAGTGGCGCGGTCATCACCCGGCAGAGGTTGGCCTGGTAGACCTCGCCCGCCGCGATGTACTCGCGGATCCGCCGTACACCCGCGGTGTACGCGGCACGGTCCAGGGACGAGTTCCAGTCACCGGCCGCGGGGCCACGCCAGGCGCCGCGTACCGGGGCAGGCACCGCCTCGGTACGTACGGCGGCAAAGCGCGCGCAGACGAGGCGGCCCTCGAAATCGGCGGATACGGCCCAGAAGCCGGACGAGTCGAGGGCTGCGGGATCACTGGTCACGTCCTGCAGATCGGACGCGACGAAGCCGCCGAAGCGGGCCATTGGGGCGAGGTCGTGCACGCCGTTGAGTCTAGGACGGCGCGCGATGACCTGCGCCGGGGCGAACGCACCTCAGCACGCTGCACAAACGCGTTTTTGTACTGGCCGGGGAATCCGCTAGAGTTCAACACGTCGCCGGGACGCGCAAGCGGACCGGGAAAGACAAGCGGACGTAGCTCAGTTGGTAGAGCGCAACCTTGCCAAGGTTGAGGTCGCCAGTTCGAACCTGGTCGTCCGCTCGCAGAAAGTGGGGGATCTTCCCGAACCCTCACTCCTGGTGGAGTGGCCGAGAGGCGAGGCAACGGCCTGCAAAGCCGTCTACACGGGTTCAAATCCCGTCTCCACCTCCAAGGACGATTAGCTCAGCGGGAGAGCGCTTCCCTGACACGGAAGAGGTCACTGGTTCAATCCCAGTATCGTCCACTGGTCCGCAAGGATCCCCGCGCGATTAGCTCAGCGGGAGAGCGCTTCCCTGACACGGAAGAGGTCACTGGTTCAATCCCAGTATCGCGCACGCAGTACACGCAGGTTCACCCTGCGCGATTAGCTCAGCGGGAGAGCGCTTCCCTGACACGGAAGAGGTCACTGGTTCAATCCCAGTATCGCGCACCAGCAAGAGCCCCGGTCGTCTCGGCGACCGGGGCTTTGTCGTTTCCGCGATCAGCAGCGGTGGGTACCGGTGTGCGGCTGGACGCCGGAACGCACCGCGGGCCCGGACGGATGGCGTCCGGGCCCGCGGTCAGGCGCTCACCGGTGTCGGCCCGCTCAGGACGAGAAGAGCATGTGGCCGAAGCTCTTGTGCCGGTAGTGACCGCCGTGGTGGCCGCCGTGGTGCTGCGGGGCGCCCCAGGCGGGCGCCGGGGCGGCCGGGTAGGCCTGCGGGGCGGGCGGCGCCGGCGGGGCCTGCTGCGTCCACTGCGCCTCGATGCGGGTCAGGGACTCCAGCTCGCCGTAGTCGAGGAAGATCCCCCGGCAGCCGCTGCACTGCTCGATCTGTATGCCATTGCGGTTGTACGTCTGCATCTGTGCGTGGCACTTGGGACACTGCATGGTTCGGCTCTCTCCTCGCCGTCGGGTCGCCGTCGCCGGAATACATGCCCGCCGACGGTCGGTTCAGCCTACGACGAGGGCTCGGCGGCCAACTCGGGCGGGAGGGAGGCAATTCGGGCACAGGCGTCGATCATCGTCTGTTCCACCTCATCCGGAGTTCGGCCCTCCGCCGCAGACTTGGCGAATGCCAGGGCCGCGGTCTGAACGGTCAGGGCCCGGGCCGGGACGTCCAGTTCGGGCCAGGGGTCGCCCTCGGCGCGTACGGCAGGTCCGCCGGCTGCCCGGTAGGCGTCCAGGAACCGGAGCCAGACCTCGGGCGGCAGCAGCCCGGCCGCGTACCAGGCGGCGGGGCGGGCGAGGTCCCATGCGGGGTCGCCGAGGCCGGCGTCGTCGACATCGATGAGCAGCCAGGGGCCGTGCGGGGCGGGGTGGCGGACCAGTTGCCCGAGGTGCAGATCGCCGTGGCACAGGAAGCGGGAGCGGTGCGGGGGCGCGGCGGCTTCGTCGCGGGCCCAGGCGGGCAGGCGGTGCCACGCTTCGCGTACGGGGGTGGTGGCCGGGTCGCCGGGCCGGGCGGCGTGCATCCGGGCGACGGCGAGCGAGGCCTTGGCGGGGCCCCGCATGGGCGGGAGCGCGAGGGAGGGCGGGGGCGGGGTCAGGTGCAGCCCGGCCAGCAGGACGGCGGCCTCTTCCCAGGGGGCGGCGTCGGGGTCGCCGGGGTCGACGGGCTCGCCGTGGGGCCACAGGGTGACCGGGCGGCCCTGGATGGTGGTGGACGGCACGGGGGGCCGGGGCTGCAGGGGGGCTAGGAGGACGCCGGCCAGGCGGGGGTCGTTCGCGAGGGTCAGCCGGGTCAGCAGGTCGGGGGTGTCCGTGCCGGGGGCGTGTGCCTTGGCGACGACGGGCCCGCTGCGGACCACCGTGCCGTCCGCACGGTCGGCGAGCACTGCTGGTGGCGGGCAGGCACAGATGTCCTCGGGTTGGGCGTGGGCGGCCCGGTGGGCGAGGGCGCCCAGCGCGCGTACGACTGCGGTGGTCACGGTCTCCCCCGGTGGCGGACAGATGCGGGCGGACAGATGCGGGCGGCCCGATACGCGCCGGGCCCGCCGATGAGCGTACGCGCGTCGCGAAAAGACCCCGGACAGCGCGATGTCCGGTCAGCTCCCCAGCTGACCGGACAAACGCTGCCGTCCGCCGCACCCCCGTCCCCACGGGGTTGTTGGCCGGATGTCCCGGTCCGGACCGCTCTTCCGGACCCGGGGCGCCGCTCAGCGCCCCAGCATCACGCCCACGGACGACGCCTGTGTGACCACTGCGTCCCAGCCGCCGAAGACGACTACGAGCAGGGCCGCCAGAGGAAGAACCATCGCCGTCGCCACCAGCGGGTGGCGCGTACCGGACGACGGGCGGCTGCCGAACGCGGCATGAACCCTGCGTCCTCGCGTGCGGATCATGGTCCGCGCTGCCGTGTCCGCCATGGTTCCTCTCCTGACTGGATCTGGAGCGGCGGGCGTGTGACCTCGGGGGACGAGTGCTGCGCCCGCCGCTTGACTTCAACATTAGGGACGCGGAAGGCGTACGACGTCATGCCCGCGTACCGAGTTCCGGGCCTCCCGGAGGATGAGCCCCGGGTAGTCGATGTACTCCCCTGGGTGGAGATCGGGTGCCTGATCCCGGGGTCATCCCGGAGGGGTGCCCGGAATGTTGTGGATCAGGTGGGCGTACGGATGCGGCGGCAGGCGCGACGGCGACCGTGACTTCACTCACTCGCCCGCGCCGCGGCTCCCGGCCGTGGGCCGTGGGTACGTCGCCCCGGTCACCGCGGCCCCCTCCCCGCGGGGTCCGTGTCGCGCCCCCACTCGTCGGGTCCGCAGCCCCCCACAGTTCCAACCCCTCGTCATCGCAACCACTTTGATGACCCGACACCGTTCGGTGCGGCACCGGCTGCGGTCCCACTGCCCGTCATGGACCGTGCCGCGCACTGACAATCGATCGGCGGGCGAGGGCGCGGCCTCTGAGCGCCCCGGGCGCCGGGTACGTAAGCTGTGCCTCGTCAGGCGTACCAGGCAGCGGGGATGGGCAGACATGGCGATGATGCGGCTCCGGCGCGAGGACCCGCGTGTCGTCGGCTCGTTCAGGCTGCACCGGCGGCTCGGAGCGGGCGGCATGGGTGTCGTCTATCTCGGTTCGGACCGGCGGGGCCAGCGGGTGGCATTGAAGGTGATCCGTCCGGATCTGGCGGAGGACCAGGAGTTCCGCTCGCGCTTCGCGCGCGAGGTGTCCGCCGCGCGGCGGATCCGCGGTGGCTGTACGGCGCGTCTGGTGGCCGCCGATCTGGAGGCGGACCGCCCGTGGTTCGCCACGCAGTACGTCCCGGGGCCCTCGCTGCACGACAAGGTGGCCGAGGAGGGTCCGCTGTCGGCGGCCGAGGTGGCCTCGATCGGGGCGGCACTCTCCGAGGGCCTGGTGGCGGTGCACGAGGCCGGTGTCGTCCACCGTGACCTGAAGCCGTCGAACATCCTTCTCTCCCCCAAGGGCCCCCGGATCATCGACTTCGGGATCGCCTGGGCGACCGGGGCGAGCACGCTCACCCATGTCGGTACGGCGGTGGGCTCGCCGGGATTCCTGGCGCCCGAGCAGGTGCGCGGCGCGGCCGTGACGCCCGCGACGGACGTGTTCTCGCTCGGTGCCACGCTGGCGTATGCGGCGACGGCCGACTCGCCTTTCGGGCACGGCAGTTCCGAGGTGATGCTGTACCGCGTGGTGCACGAGGAACCGCAGTTGTACGACGTGCACGATGCGCTCGCGCCGCTGGTGAGTGCCTGCCTGGCGAAAGACCCCGAGGAGCGGCCGAGCACGCTTCAACTCTCCATGCGGCTCAAGGAGATCGCGGCGCGGGAGGCACAGGGTCTGCACGAGAGCCGTCCGCCCGTTCAGCGTTCGGCACAGGAGCTGGACCGGCCGACCGGACGTCTCGACGGCCCGTACACCGAGCAGCAGACCCGGCGTACGGCTCCTCCGGCACCCCGTCCGCAGAAGCAGAAGCAACCTCAGAGCAGCCGACAGGCCACGTCGTCGAGGGCCGGGTCGCCCCGCACCGGTGGTTCGCGCCCTCAGCAGCATCAGCCGCCGCGCAACACAACACGGTCCGGCAAGCGCCCGCAGGGCACGAACGGGACGAACGGCCGGCCGGGAACGCGGCCCGGGGCCCGTAAGACTTCGACGGGGCGGCGTCCCGCCAACCCGCGGCTGCTGCGGCAGCGGCTCGTCGTCTTCGTCGTGGTCACGCTGCTGGTCGCGCTGGGCATCGCGGCGGCACAGGGCTGCCAGGGTCCGGCCCGCGGGCTGGGCACGAGCGAGAGCCGGACACAGCCCCAGAGCGAGGGCCAGGGCCTGCAGCCTCGGTAGGCGGTCAGTTCTGCGGGCGGCCCGATGCCACCGCGTAGAACGCGACCGCGGCGGCCGCTCCCACGTTCAGCGAGTCGACGCCGTGCGCCATCGGGATGCGCACCCATTCGTCGGCGGCGACCAGGGCCTGGGTGGACAGTCCGTCCCCCTCGGCGCCGAGCATCAGCGCCACCTTGTCCATCCGGTGCGGTGCCGCCTCGTCGATGCTGCTGGCCTTTTCGTCCGGGGTCAGCGCGAGAAGTTCGAAGCCCGCTTCCCGTACGGTCTCCAGGGCCTTGGGCCAGGTGTCGAGACGGGCGTAGGGAACGGAGAAGACCGCGCCCATCGAGACCTTGACGGAGCGCCGGTAGAGCGGGTCGGCGCAGTCCGGGGAGAGCAGCACGGCGTCCATGCCGAGGGCGGCGGCGCTACGGAAGATCGCCCCGATGTTGGTGTGGTCGTTGACGGCCTCCATGACGACCACCCGGCGGGTCGTCGCCAGCAGTTCGTCGGCCGTCGGCAGCGGTTTGCGCTGCATCGAGGCGAGGGCTCCGCGGTGGACGTGGTAACCGGTGACGCGCTCGGCGAGCTCGGGAGTGACCGCGTACACCGGGGCCGGGACCTCGTCGATGACGTCGCGCATCAGATCGATCCACTTCGCCGAGAGCAGCATCGACCGCATCTCGTACCCGGCGTGCCTGGCGCGTCTGATCACCTTCTCGCCCTCGGCGATGAAGAGGCCCTCGGCGGGCTCTCGCCTGCGCCGGAGTTCGACATCGGTCAGTCCGGTGTAGTCGCGCAGGCGGGGGTCGTCGGGGTCGTCGACGGTGATGAGATCAGCCACGGGTTTGATACTGCCTTGTCCGGGTGTGTGGTGCCAACGGCTTGGGAGAAGATCCGTTACCGCTGGTTACTCGGCGGGGTGCGGGTGGCGCTCGCGCCGGCTATTCGGCGGGGAGCGATACGGAGTTCGTGCCGACCGCGACGACATCGCCGATGACGATGACGGCCGGGGGACGCACGTCTTCGGCTACGGCCCGTTCGGCGACGGTCGCGAGCGTTGCGTCGACCCGGCGCTGGGCTGCCATGGTGCCCTCCTGGACCAGGGCGACCGGGGTCTCGGGGGCCTTGCCGTGGGCGATGAGGGTACGGGCGATGGCGCCGATCTTGTCGACGGCCATCAGGAGCACGAGCGTGCCGCGCAGTCGGGCGAGAGCCGGCCAGTCGACCAGCGAGCGCTCGTCGTCGGGGGCGACATGGCCGCTCACGACGGTGAACTCATGGGCCACACCGCGGTGGGTGACGGGGATTCCGGCCGCGCCGGGCACGGAGATCGAACTGGAGATGCCGGGGACGACGGTGCAGGCGATGCCTTCGGCAGCGAGCGCCTGGGCCTCCTCCATGCCGCGGCCGAAGACGAACGGGTCGCCACCCTTGAGCCGCACGACGGCCTTGCCCGCCTTGGCGTGCTCGATGAGCGCCTGGTTGATCGCCTCCTGGGCCATGTAGCGGCCGTACGGGATCTTCGCGGCGTCGATCACCTCGACGTGCGGCGGGAGTTCGTCGAGCAGGTCGCGCGGGCCGAGGCGGTCTGCGATGACGACGTCGGCCTCGGCGAGGAGGCGGCGGCCGCGCACCGTGATCAGGTCCGGGTCGCCGGGGCCGCCGCCGACCAGGGCGACACCGGGGGTCCGGGTGCGGTGGTGGGGTGCGGCGAGGGTGCCGTCGCGCAGGCCCTCGACGATGGCGTCGCGGACGGCGGCGGAGTGGCGCGGGTCGCGGCCGTGGGTGTCGGTGGTGAGGACGGCGACGGTCACACCCTCGCTGCGGCCGGTGGCCGGGGTCCAGGCGGTGGCGGCATCGGCGTTGTCGCTGCGGACGCACCAGGTGCGGGTGCGCTCGGCCTCGGCGGAGGCGGCGTCGTTCGCCGCGGCGTCGTCGGACGCGATGAGTGCGTACCAGGTGTCGGCCAGGTCCCCGTCGGCGTACGGGCGGCGCTCCCAGCGGATCTCGCCGGCGTCGGCCATCGCCTCGACCGACGGGGTCGCGGCCGGCGATACGAGGACGATGTCGGCGCCTGCCGCGATGAGCGCGGGGAGGCGGCGCTGGGCGACCTGGCCGCCGCCGACCACGACTACTCGGCGGCCGCTGAGACGCAGTCCGACGGGGTACGCAGGGTGATCGGCGTGCTCGGCCATGACGATGCGGCTCCTCGTAAGGTGCGGGGTGCGGGCCGCTGCGGCGGTGGAGCGGCTGTGACGTGCGGGTTTGTGGGGCGGGGTCCACGATACGGGGTGGGGTGCGGGGGTGCGTGGGGCACCTGCGGCAGGCTTGTTCCCCTGCCCGCCCTTTCCCGTAACCGGGGCTCCGTCCCGGACCCCGCGCCTCAAACACCGGCGAGGCCGGAAAGAAGGCCCGTCGGTGATTGAGGAGCGGGGGCCGGTGGAAGGGCTACTTCTCCGTGACGCCCGCCGAGTCGAACGTCGCCACCTCGTGCATCGCCCGCGCCGCACTCTGCACGATCGGCAGCGCCAGCAGCGCACCCGTGCCCTCGCCGAGGCGGAGGTCGAGGTCGACCAGCGGGCGCAGGCCCAGCTTGTTGAGCGCGGCGACATGGCCGGGCTCGGCGCTGCGGTGTCCGGCGATGCAGGCGGCGAGGGCCTCGGGGGCGATCGCCCGGGCGACCAGGGCCGCGGCACCCGCGCTCACGCCGTCGAGGATGACGGGCGTGCGGAGCGAGGCACCACCCAGCAGGAAGCCGGCCATCGCCGCGTGTTCGAGGCCGCCGACCGATGCCAGGACACCGATCGGGTCTGCCGGGTCGGGCTGGTGGAGTTCGAGGGCCCGGCGGACCACGTCGACCTTGCGGGCGTGCATCTCGTCGTTGATGCCGGTACCGCGACCGGTCACCTCGGCCGGGTCCATCCCCGTGTAGACACAGATCAGTGCGGCCGACGCCGTGGTGTTGGCGATGCCCATCTCACCGGTGAGCAGGCCCTTGTTGCCTGCCGCGACCAGATCGCGGGCGGTCTCGATGCCGACCTCGATGGCCGCGAGGACCTCTTCGCGGGTGAGGGCCGGGCCGGTCGTGAAGTCGGCCGTTCCGGCGCGCACCTTGCGAGGAAGGAGACCGGGGGTCGCGGGCAGTTCCATCGCCACGCCGACGTCGACCACGCACACCTCGGCGCCGACCTGGGCCGCGAACGCGTTGCAGACCGCGCCGCCGCCGAGGAAGTTGGCGACCATCTGGCCGGTGACCTCCTGCGGCCAGGCCGTGACGCCCTGGGCGTGCACCCCGTGGTCACCCGCGAAGATCGCGACAGCCGCGGGCTCAGGGATCGGCGGCGGGCACATCCGGGAGAGTCCGGACAACTGCGCGGAGATGATCTCCAGCATGCCGAGCGCACCAGCGGGCTTGGTCATCCGCTTCTGGCGTTCCCATGCCTCGCCGAGCGCCTTGGCGTCCAGCGGACGGATATTGGAGATGGTCTCCTGCAGCAGGTCGTGCGGCTCCTCGCCGGGCAGTGCGCGGCGGCCGTACGTCTCCTCGTGGACGACCCAGGACAGCGGGCGGCGCTTGGACCAGCCCGCCTGCATCAGCTCGGGCTCCTCGGGGAACTCGTCGACGTAACCGACACAGAGGTACGCGACGACTTCGAGGTGCTCGGGCAGGCCCAGGGCGCGGACCATCTCACGCTCGTCGAAGAAGCTGACCCAGCCGACGCCGAGGCCCTCGGCGCGGGCGGCGAGCCACAGGTTCTCGACGGCGAGCGCCGAGGAGTACGGGGCCATCTGCGGCTGGGTGTGACGGCCGAGGGTGTGGCGGCCGCCGCGGGTGGGGTCGGCGGTGACGACAATGTTGACCGGTGTGTCGAGGATGGCCTCGATCTTCAGTTCCTTGAACTGCTTGGCGCGGCCCTTGGGAAGCGACTTGGCGTAGGCGTCGCGTTGACGCTGTGCCAGTTCGTGCATGGAGCGACGGGTCTCCGCCGAGCGGATGACGACGAAGTCCCAGGGCTGCGAGTGGCCGACGCTGGGCGCCGTGTGCGCGGCTTCGAGGACGCGGAGCAGGACCTCGTGCGGAATCGGGTCGCTGCGGAAGCCGTTGCGGATGTCGCGGCGCTCGCGCATGACCCGCAGGACTGCCTCGCGCTCGGCATCGTCGTACCCGGGGGCGGGCGCGGAGGCGGGAGCCCCGGTCTCTTCGGACTCGGACGCCTCGGGAACTTCCGCTTCCTCGGCCTGGAGCTGGGGCTCGGGCTGTACGGACTCCACGGGCGCGGCCTCCGTGGCCTCTGCACTGTCCGTGGGGGCCGTGATGTCCGGGGTCTCGATGACCTCCGGGACCGGTTCGGGCTCCGGCTCGGCCACCATCAGAACCTCGGCCTCGGGGAAGGGCGCGGGGATCGGCTCAGGAGCTTCGGCGGGCGCGACGTTCTCGGCGGTCCCGACCACTTCCGCGGCCTCGGCGGCCTCGGGCTGAGCGGGCTGGACCGGCTCCATCGCGAACACCACGCGCTCGGGCTCGGGCTCGGTTTCCGCGGCCTGCTCCACGACGGGGGTCGGGGCGAGGTGCGGGGTCGTCGGCACCGAACCGTCCACGGGCACGAACTGGCCCATGGGAGCGGCTTCCGCGATGTCCTGCGATGCGACGACAGCGGCTTCGGCAGGCACCTCGGACACAGCCTCTGCCTGTGCCCCGGCAGGAACCTCCGCCGGAACCTCGAAGGGAGTCTCGGCAGTGGTCGCTGCCGCATCGGCCTCGGGAGCGCTCACGGCCTCCGGCACCACTACCGGAGCGACCTGCACCGGCTGTGCCGCCGGTACCGGCTCGGCGACCGGCTCCGGCACGACCGTTTCTGCCGTCACCGGGGGAACGACCGGCTGCGGCGCCTCGGCCGACCAGGGGACCCCGCCCTGCGGCAGGATCTCACCGAGCTGCGGGCCGGGCAGTTCGGCCGCCTCATCAACCGGCATCTCGAAGTACTCGGGCCCGGTGGTCGGCGGTCCGGCGTGCCGCGCGGGGACCTGGGTCTGGGCCTGCGCCTGGGGCGCGCCCGCCGGTCCGCGGTCGGCGAGCGAGCGGACCACACCGCCGCTCGGTGTTCCGCCGTAGGACGGCCCGCCGTCTGCCGCGACCGGACCGCGATGCAGCGGTCGGCGCACCGGGGCCTGGGTCTGCGCTGCCGTGGCGGGAGCCGGGGTGGGCGACGGGATGCGTACGCCCCTCAGGTCGACCGAACCGGAGTCGCGGCCACCGGTCTCGTGCGTCCCCTGGCCGGTCTCGGGCAGGGGTTCGGCCACCGGCTGCTGTGCGGCGTAGGCGTATGCGTCCGCGACCTGCGCCTGGACGGGTTCCTGCACCTGCACGGGCCCCTGGGGCTGCGTGGGAGCCTCGCCGACCGGCTGGGAGTGGACCGCGTGTGCCGGGGGCTGGGCCTGGTAGGTGCCCTGTTCGGGCAGCAGCGCCTGCGCGGCGGCGCCCTCGGGGTACTGGCCGGGGGCCGGTACCGCCTGCGGGTCGCCCCAGGCGCCCTGGGGGCTCGGCATCAGCAGGAGATCGTCGTCCTCGGACACATGCTCGGAGGGAGCGAGGTAGGTGTATGCATCCGGGGCGGCGACGCCCGGCTGCTCCACCATGCCTGCGTTCTCCGGCAGTCCCTCAACCGGGATCTGGCCGGTGTCACTCATGCGTACCCCTCGCCCATCGTCAGTGCTCCTTCGGCCCATCGCCCGGGACGCCCGACCACGGCACGCCGGCGCTCGTCAACAAGAACGAGCGGGCGCGCCGCGCGGCACGAAACGGTCGCGGACATACTGCATTCTCGCGGCCGTTCGCCGCCGCGGCAGGTCATTTCGCCACGGCCCGCTGTGGACTGCGCCACGTCGCGCATCCCCCGGTTCTGCCGTACCACAACGGGGGCCAAAACGATCCCCTTTTCCGGACATTGACGAACGAAGCGACGAACGTCCAGCCGCGGTGCAACGATCGGCCAGCCTACCTCGCGCTGTACGCCGACCGGGTCAGGGGGCGAGGTCCGAACGCAGCGCCGAGAGCAGGAACACGACCGAGCGTTCGCGCTCCGACCAAGCGGCCGTGTCGAGTTCGACGGACTGGAGGAGCGAACACCGGACGGTGTAACCGTTCCCGGTGAGTGCCGCGCCGAGTGCCTCGGCCTCGTCGCGCGTCGACGCATGGGTCACGATGCGCTCGGGCCGGCGCTCGGTGACGGCGGTGACGACGGGGACTCCCCCGCCCCCGATCCGTACGACATCGGGCTCCGGCAGCCGTTCCAGCACATGGGGTGCCCGGCCCTCGACGACCTGGAGCTGGACTCCGAAGGACCGGGCCGACGCCGCGGTGCGGGCGCAGGCCACCGGGTCGCTGTCGACCGCCAGGACCGCCGCCCCGAAACGGGCGGCCTCCACCGCCAGGGCCCCGCTGCCGGAGCCGATGTCCCACAGGAGGTCTCCGGCGCGGGGGCCCAGGCGGGCCAGTTGGGCGGCGCGCAGCCCCGGGGACTCGCCCTCGCCGCTCTCGTCCCCGGCGTCCGTGGCGCCGCCCGGGTATGCCTGAGAGGGCAGTGCCCAGCCTCGTACGCCACGGGGGTAGGCGGGGTGACGGCCGGCAATCCAGGCGCCGGTGGCCTGCGGTTCGGGGCCGCCACCGATGACGATGACCACGTTGGGGTCGCGCCAGACGTGGTCGGCGGCCTTTTCGGATGTGACGACGCTGACCTGTTCGCGTGCGGTGCCGAGTTCCTCGCAGATGACGAAGGTGCGGTGGACGCCTTCGAGGAGCAGGGCGAGTTCGGCGGGGCCGGCGCCGGGCGAGGTGAGTACGGCGACCTTGTGGTGGGCGCGGCAGACGTTGACGGCGCGCCGCAGGGTGCGGGGGTGGGCGACGACGATCTGGGCGTCCTCCCACGGCATCCCGGCGCGGGCGAACGCGGTGGCGACGGAGGACACGGCGGGCACCACTTCGACCTCGAGGCCGTGCTCGGGCGCGCGGAGATTGCGCACGACCCCGAAGAAGCCGGGGTCTCCGTCGGCTAGGACCACGGCGCTGCCGCGGTGTCCGGCGATCCGGCGGGCGGCCAGGTCGATGGAGCCCAGGCGGATCCGTTCGGCGTTGGCCGGGACTTCGGGGAGTGCGAGGTGGTGGGCGGCTCCGGCGACGAGCGTGGCAGCCGAGAGGGCGGCCGTGGCCGCTCCGGTCAGTGGCGAGCCGTCCCAGCCGATCACGGTGACCCGATCGGCCATCTGTCGTCAGTCTCCTGGAGTTGTCGCAGGTGGGGATGTTCGTGAGGAGCAGGCAGGGTGAGAGTACCCGGTCCGCACCAGTACGGCGCCAGGACCCCTTCGAGGGGTCAGTTCCAGTCGTTGTAGGCGCCGTAGCCGCCCGCGTCGGCAAGCTGCTCGGCGACCCCTTCGAGGTCCTCGGGAAGCAGGCCCCAGACGATCAGGTCGGTCCTGATGTCGGTCCAGCCGCCGTCTGTGCCGTTCTCGGTCCGGGTACGCGCTATGCGGGCGTTGCGCAGCACTCCCTCGCTGATGCAGCCGAGCTTCTGGGCGACCTGCTGGGAGGCGGTGTTGTCGGCGGCGGTACGCAGCTCGATGCGTTCGAAGCCCTGGTCGCGGAAGAGCCACTGGGCCAGCGCCAGCACGGACTCGGTGGCATATCCCTCGCCGCGTGCCCAGGGGGCGGTGATGTACGCGGCCTCGGTGGCGAGGGTGCGCCAGTCGGTGTTGCGCAGGCGGACCGAGCCGACGAGTCGCTGGGTGAGGAATTCGGTGACGGCGAAGACGATGCCGTCGCCCGTGGTGCGCTGTGCGGGTGCGATCCTGCGGACCCAGCGTTCGGCGTCGACCTGGGTGTAGGGGTGAGGGGCTTCGGTCCAGGCGGTGACGAGTTCGTCGTTCATCATCTCGATGTACGCGGGGATGTCCGCCATGTCGAAGGGGCGCAGCACCAACCGATCCGTGCTGATGGAGATGTCCGGAAAGGTGGAAGTCATGCGCAGCTCCATGCCGAAGACCGTGTAAAGGCACAGCATGCAGCATCGGGCCGGCGTTGTGCATGGGCGGGTCCGTACGACGGAGCCCCGCGCCCCCCTGGTGGGGTGCGCGGGGCTCGTCGGACAAACTCCGTGCGGGTGTCAGGACTTGGCGGCGGTACCGAAGGCCGGGATGACCGAGCCCTGGTAGGTGTCCTCGATGAACTTCTTGACCTCGTCGGAGTGGAGGAGCTTCACGAGCTTCTGAACGCGGGCGTCCTTCTCGTTGCCCTTCTTCACGGCGATGATGTTGGCATACGGGTTGCCGTCGGCCTTCTCCAGCGCCAGGGCGTTCTTGGCGGGCTTGAGCTCGGCCTCGATGGCGTAGTTGCCGTTGATGACGGCGGCGTCCACATCGTTCAGGGCGCGCGGGACGGTTGCGGCCTCCAGCTCCTTGAACTCCAGGCCCTTCTTGTCGGTGATGTCGCTCAGCTTGGCGTCGGTGCCGACACCGGACTTGAGGGTGATCAGACCGTTCTCGGCGAGCAGCTGGAGGGCGCGGCCCTCGTTCGTGGTGTCGTTGGGCACCGCGATGGTCTGGCCGGACTTGATGTCACCGATGGCCTTGACCTTCTTGGAGTAGAGGCCGAGGGGCTCCAGGTGGACGGTGCCGACGGAGACGAGGTGGGTGTTGTTCTTCTTGTTGAAGTCGTCGAGGTACGGCTGGTGCTGGAAGAAGTTGGCGTCGACCTGGCCGGTCTCGGTGGCGGTGTTCGGCAGGACGTAGTCCGTGAACTCCTTGACCTCCAGCTTGAGGCCCGCCTTGGCCGCCAGGTTCTTCTTGACGAAGTTCAGGATGTCGGCATGCGGCGTCGGGGACGCGGCGACGACGAGCGTCTTGGAGGTGTCGGCCTTGGCGCCGGTCTCGCTCTTGGAGGCCGGGTCGGACGACGTGCCGCAGGCGGTGAGGCCGAAGGCCAGGGCGGCGGTGGCGGCGGCAGCTGCGGTGATCTTGATGTTCTTACGCACGAAAAGTGCCTCTTTCTGGTGGTGAGGGTGGTGCGCCCGGACAAGGAGTTCGGGCTTGAGCGGAGAGGAAGTCTCAGGTGGTGGTGCGGCCCCGGCGGGCCAGCAGGCGTACGGCTCCGTCGCCGATCAGCTGGATCACGGTCACGATGACGATCAGCAGCGCGACGGTGATGAGCATGAACTGGTTGTCGAAGCGCTGGAATCCGTAGGTCACGGCCTTGGAGCCGAGCCCCTCGCCGCCGACCGCACCGGCCATCGCGGAGTAGCCGATGAGCACGATGACGGTGGTGGTGATGCCGGAGATGAGCGAGGGCAGTGCCTG
The DNA here is from genome assembly GCF_042882185.1 of Streptomyces sp. NPDC058239. Taxonomy (NCBI): domain Bacteria; kingdom Bacillati; phylum Actinomycetota; class Actinomycetes; order Kitasatosporales; family Streptomycetaceae; genus Streptomyces; species Streptomyces sp. NPDC058239. The sequence continues at coordinate 330,826 of NZ_JBHVWS010000003.1, read as the reverse complement.
CGGCAGCAGCACCTTGCGCACGATCGTCGGGATGGATCCGCCCATCGACTGGACGGCCTCGACGAGCCCGTGGTCGACCTCGCGGACGGCCGTCTCGACGAGCCGTGCGAAGAACGGGATGGCGCCGACGGCGAGCGGCACGATCATCGCGGTCGGGCCGATGAAGGTGCCGACGACCCAGGTGGTGAAGGGGATCAGGGCGATCAGCAGGATGATGAACGGCAGCGAGCGGCCGATGTTCACGATCACGCCGATGACCTTGTTCACCGGGGTGTTCTGGAGCAGTCCGCCCTTGTCGGTGAGGACCAGCAGGACGCCGAGCGGCAGCCCCACGAGAACGGTGACGACCGCGGACCAGAGCACCATGTAAAGGGTGTCGACGGTTCCCTGGGTGAGCAGCGGCTGCATTTCGGACCAGGTCACTTCGCCACCTCCTTGGTGAGCGGGGCGGGGGTCTGTACGGGGATGGAGGCGGCGTCGTGCTCCACGACCTCGGCCTGCAGGCCCTGCTCTCGCAGGAAGCCGATCGGGACGACGTTCTCCTCGAAACGGCCGGGCAGCTCGATGCGCATCCGGCCGATCTGGTTGCCACCGACGGTGTCCATCGCGGCGCCCAGGATCGAGATGTCGATGTTGTACGTACGGGAGAGCTGCGAGATCACCGGCTGGGTGGCGGCCTCCCCGTGGAAGGTGACGTCGACGACCGTGCGATCGGGGCCGGAGGCCGTACCGCCGACGGGGAACAGCTCGTGGGCCAGTTCGGAGCCGGGGGTGGCGAGCAGTTCACCGACGGTGCCCGACTCGACGATGCGCCCCTTCTGCATCAGTGCGGCCGAGTCGCAGATCGTCTTGACGACGTCCATCTCGTGCGTGATGAGCAGGACGGTCAGGCCGAGCTGCTGGTTGAGGTCGCGCAGCAGCTGGAGGATGGAGCGGGTGGTCTCGGGGTCGAGGGCGGAGGTCGCCTCGTCGGAGAGCAGCACCTTGGGGTCTCCGGCGAGCGCGCGGGCGATGCCGACGCGCTGCTTCTGTCCGCCGGACAGCTGGCCGGGGTAGGCCTTGGCCTTGTCGGCGAGGCCTACCAGGCCGAGGAGTTCGAGGGCCTTGCGGGAGCGGTCCTTGCCGGAGACACCGAGGATCTCCAGCGGGAGTTCGACGTTGTCCTGGACGTTTCGCGAGGCCAGCAGGTTGAAGTGCTGGAAGACCATGCCGATGCGGCTGCGCGCCTCGCGCAGCTCCTTGCCGGCCCGGCGGCCCCGGCCCGCGAGGGCGGTGAGGTCCTGGCCGGCCACGGTCACGGTGCCGGAGGTGGGGCGTTCCAGGAGGTTGATGCAGCGGATGAGGGAGGATTTTCCGGCGCCGCTCTGTCCGATGACGCCGTACACCTCGCCCTCACGGACGTGCAGGTCGACGCCGTCCAGGGCGGTGACCTCGCGGCCGCGCGACTGGTAGACCTTCGTGAGGCCCGAAGTGGTGATCACAGGGGTTTTCCGTCACTGTCGAGTGCGCGGCGCGGTGTCCGCCGGGCACGGGGCATTCGTCTGATGAGACTGTTTGGACGTTTCGATCGGACGTTCCAAGCGGGGGTCTCGGCACGGCCGGCTGCGGCGGGTGGCCGGGACAGCGGTGCTCGGGCAGGCTCGTTCCGCCGGGTGCGGACGGCTCGGGCTCGGTCTCGCTTCGGGGCGCGAGGCTCAGGCGGGGGCCCTCAGAAGGCGCGCATTCGACACATACAACGAGCACCGGGCGTCGTGATCGCCTCGGTCGCAAGGATGCGGTTGCTCGTCGTGGTCATGGCCCAAGTAAAACAGACGTAACGTTCCGCCCGGCCCGCCTGTCCGAATAGCGGACAGCCGTGGATGGCGGTGCAAGCCGGTTCAGCCGACCGCCGTGATTTCCACTCCCTGGGCTGTGACCTGCACCGATATGGCGGAGAGGTCATCGATGACGACATCCGCGTCCAGTTCGGAACGGTCGTGCGTTGTGGCCAAGGCCACGGTCTTCATGCCTGCCGCCCGTCCGGCCCGCAGCCCGGCGGGGGCGTCCTCGAAGACCACACAGCGGGCCGGGTCGACGCCGAGGCGCGCGGCGGCCAGGAGGTAGGGCTCGGGGTCGGGCTTGCCCCGGGTGACGTCCTCGGCGGCGATCATCACGGGGAAGTCGATCCCCACCTCGCGCAGCCGGGCCTCGCCGAGCAGCCGGGTGGCGGAGGTGACGACGGCCCAGCGGTGCGCGGGCAGCGCACCGAGCAGTTCCTTGGTGCCGGGCAGGATCAGGACTCCGCCGGGGGCGTCCTCGACCTCCAGCTGTTCTATACGGGTCAGGGCCCCGTCGACCCGGTCCGCGGGAAGCAGCTCGGCGATGATCTCTCCGGCCGTCCGGCCGTGCAGTTCGACGCCCTGGAAGTCCTCCGCCGTGATCCCGTACTCGTGGGCCCACCGGGTCCAGCAGCGGTACACCGACTCCATCGAGGAGAGCAGTGTTCCGTCGTTGTCGAACAGCAGGGCTTCGGCACGGATCCTCATGTGCATCGACACTAGGGCCTTGCCCTCGGGCCATGCCCTCCGGGTACGGGGGCGCACGCAGGGGGCCTTTTGGTCCGTAATACCCTCACCTCATGCTTGACGCCCTGACGGCCGCGGTCGCCGTGACCGCGCTCGCCCTCGCCGCCTGGTGCGGATTCGCCGCATACCGGGACCAGCCGACCAAGGACTGGCACTTCATCGGGATGGCAGTGGTCTCGCTGCTGGCGCTGGCCCAGCTGGTGGTGGGCATCGTGCAGCTGTCCCGGGGCGAACGGCCCGAGCAGGGCATGACGATCTTCATCGCGTATCTGACCGGAGCCTTCCTCGCCGTGCCCGCGGCCGGTTTCCTGTCGCTCACCGAGCGGACCCGATGGGGTTCGGTGACGGTGGCGGCGGGCGCGGTCGTGCTGGCCGTCCTCGAAGTACGGCTCTACGACATCTGGGGAAACTGACCGTGACCGACACCGATCGCACCCCCGCAGCGGCCACGGGCGAGAAGCAGCCCTTCGACCTCGGCACCGGCCCCGGCCGGGTACTGGTCTGGTTCTACGGGGTGTTCACCGTCGCGGCGGCCTCCCGCTCGATCGTCCAGATGATCCTGGACTTCGACAAGGCGCCGCTCGCATACGTGCTGTCGGCCGTCGCCGCCCTCGTGTACGGATTCATCACGTACTCACTGGTGCGCGGGGGCGAGAAGGCACGCAGGTCGGCGCTGGTGTGCTGCGCCGCCGAGCTCCTGGGTGTGCTGGTCGTGGGGACCTGGACGATGGTGGAGCCCTCGGCGTTCGCGGACGCCACCGTCTGGTCCGACTTCGGCATGGGCTACCTGTTCATCCCGGTGATCCTGCCGATCACCGGGATGATGTGGCTGCGCCGGGCGAAGAGCGCGTAGGCCGGGCGGGAACGCGTAACCGGCCCTACGCGCTGGCCACATAGGCGGGAGCGGTCGCGTCCTTCTCCAGCAGGATCATCCGGACGCCGTCCTGACCTGTCTCGTTGCCCACAGGGGCGTAACCCGCCCGCCGGTAGAGCCGCAGATTGCTCTCGCTGCGATGGCCGGTGTGCAGCCGGAAGCGAGTGGCCGACCGCTCGTCGACGAGTCCCGACTCGGCGGCCCGCAGCAGCCGGGCGCCGAGCCCGTGCCCCTGGAGCCGCGGGTGGACGCAGAGCCTCCCGATCTGCCCGGTGCCGTCCTGATCGGTGGATCCACGGACCGAACCGACGACTTCGTCCCCCAGCCGCGCCACGAACACCAGATTCGTGGCGATCTCCGCGCGCACCGAATCGAGGGTCTGGACGAGCGGGTCGATCAGGTAGTTCCCGTACAGCTCCGCCTCGCCCTGGAAGCAGAGGTACTGAAGTTTCAAGATCTGTTCGGCGTCCTGTGCCGTCGCCGCCGAGATGATCACGCTCATGCCCATGTGCGCATGCCTCCGCCCACCTGATCCACCGGTTGTCTAACGCTCCTTTCCCCGCAGTTCAGGAGCTACAACCTCCGCCGCGAGCATTCTGCGCAGACATCCAAGGCATCGGGAACGGATCGGACCCAAACTCCCCTGTGACATACCCAACTTCCCTGCGATTTCCCGGTAGGTGGGATCACCGGGCGCGAGCATCGCCGCCAGTAGCCGGGCGCACCGGCCGGGCAGCCGGTCCACCGCGGCGCGCAGCGCCCGGCGTTCGTCGGCGCCGACGGCGATCCGCTCCGGGCAGCCGGCCGGATCTGCGGAGGTCTCGTCACGGTAGGGGCGTTCACGCCGGGCGGTACGGCGGGCCCTGCGGGCCTCCGCGCGTACGGCGTTGCGCACCCAGCGCGCCGTGTCCACCGGCGGCCCGCCCTGCGCGAGCCGCTCCAGCAGCCGTAGCCAGACGGCCTGTTCGAGATCGGCGGGTTCGATCGCCGCGCCCGTTGCCGAGGCGGCCGCCTCGGCCGTGGCCTCGGCGCTCACCAGTGGATACAGGGCATGGACGACGGCCGCAGGGGCGGCGGTCCCCGCGGGGGCGAGATCGAGAAGCGTCATGCCCCGGCCGACGCACCTGTACCGACGGCCGGTTGCCGTACTCGGCGAGCACCACCCGACCGGGGCACGCCCCGGCCGGGTGCTGACGCCGGTGTCACTTCGCGGCGAAGTCCGCCGCAGCGAGAAGAGCGGTGTCCGGGTTGTCAGAGAAGATCCCGTCGATTCCCGTCGCGAAGTACGCCTGGAACGCACCGAATGCGTCACCGTAGGCGTTGGGGTCCGTGCCGCGTCGGAAGTCGGCAGGCAGGAAGGAGTTCTCGTTGCGCAGGGTGTACGGGTGAAGGACCAGGCCCTGGGCGTGCGCGTCCTTCACCAGGGGTGTCGGTGCGGTGAGCCGGCCCGAGGCGTCCTTGGGAATGATCAGGTCCAGGGTGGGTCCGATGCCCTGGGCGAAGGACGCCATCCACTTCAGGCCCTCGGGCTTCACCAGGTCGGCGACGGTACGAGGATCGCCGGACGTCACGAAGTCCCAGGGCCGCTCGCCCGCGCCGGAGAGCAGTACGACGCGCGGGGTCGAGACGAGGCCTGCCAGCCGCTGGATACTGCCGGGCTCGAAGGACTGGAGGATGAGCGGCGACTGCTTGCGGTGGCGGTTGTAGCGGCGCAGCAGCTTGGCGAGGGGCTCCTCGAGTCCGAGGCCGAGGCCGCGGAAGTAGGTGGGGTGCTTGGTCTCGACGTACAGCCAGACCGGCTTGCCGCGCTTGCGGCCCTCGCGGTCGGCCCACTGGAGCACCTCTTCGAACGTGGGGACCTCCCAGCGGCCGTCGTAGAGCGTGTTCTTCTGACGGGTGCCGGGGATGCGCTCCTTGGCGCGAAGTGTCTTCAGCTCGGCGAGAGTGAAGTCCTCGGTGAACCAGCCGGTGAGGGAGACCCCGTCGACCTTCTTCGTGGTTTTGCGGCTCGCGAACCCGGGGTGGGCGGAGACATCGGTGGTGGCGGTGATGTCGTTCTCGTGACGGCAGACGAGATGGCCGTCCTTGGTCGGCACCAGGTCCTGCTCGATGATGTGCGCACCCATGTCGAGGGCCAGCTGGTAGGAGCCGAGGGTGTGCTCGGGCCGGTAGCCGCTGGTGCCGCGGTGTCCTATGACGGTGGGCACCGGCAGGTCGAGGCGGAAGCCGTGGCCCCCGCCGTGGCCGCCGGACCGCTCGGAGGCGTTCCCGGCGGCGTCGGCCGGTCCACCGGCGAGTCCGAGGGCGGCCGTGCCCAGTACGGCGGCCCCCGCTCCCAGCAGGGTTCTGCGGCCGGGACCTGTCTGCGCGCGCTCTGTCATGAATGCTCCTCGCGTGTGATGTCTCGCACCTGTCGGGCGAGGCCCGAGCGTATGGAGTCGTACCGTCGTAGGAGCAGCTCCTGGACGAACTTGGCGGAAACACACGTCAACACTGCGTATCCACTCGATGAACCCGATGTGCGAGGGGCGAGTACCCGCGAGTATCGTCCTCACCTGCATGGACCGTCACGATCCCGCGCCCCGGCCGGCCCGGCCACTACACCGGAGGAACCGTTGTCCCGACACGCACTCATCAAGGCAGTGCTCGGACCGATCTTGCGTCTGATGTTCCGCCCCCAGGTGGAGGGTGTGGAGAACATTCCCGGGGACGGTCCGGTGATCCTCGCGGGCAATCATCTGACGTTCATCGACTCGATGATCATGCCGATCTGCTGCGACCGGCCGGTTTACTACATCGGCAAGGACGAGTACGTGACGGGCAAGGGGCTCAAGGGCCGGGCGATGGCCTGGTTCTTCACGGGCTGCGGCATGATCCCGGTGGACCGGGACGGCGGCCGCGGTGGTGTCGCGGCGCTGATGACGGGCCGTCGGGTGCTGGAGGAGGGCAAGGCGTTCGCCATCTACCCGGAGGGCACCCGCTCCCCCGACGGCCGCCTCTACCGGGGCCGTACGGGCATCGCCCGGCTGACACTGATGACGGGTGCACCGGTGGTGCCGTTCGCGATGATCGGTACGGACAAGCTGCAGCCCGGTGGTGCCGGTCTGCCCCGTCCCGGCAAGGTGACGGTCCGTTTCGGTGCTCCGATGGAGTTCTCCCGCTACGAGGGCATGGACCGCGACCGCTATGTGCTGCGGGCGGTGACCGACTCCGTGATGGCCGAGGTGATGCGGCTGTCGGGTCAGGAGTACGTCGACATGTATGCGACGAAGGCCAAGGCCGCGTGAGCTGAGGCGCGGCGCAGGACATACGGAAGGGCCCGTACCCCGGTTGGTGGTACGGGCCCTTGCGTATGTCATCACAACTCGTACGGCCCAAGGCGCGGGCGGCTACTGGTGGACGATGCCGTCCTCCAGCTTCTGACCGCGCAACAGGAACCAGGCGGCGACGGCCGTCGCCAGCAGGACCGCCGCCCCGATACCCGCCGCGAGCCGCAGTCCGTCGACGAACGACTCCTGTGCCACGGAGACCAGCGCGCTCGCCTGCTGCGCCGGAAGGCCGTGGGCCGCTTCGACGGCGCCGCCCAGCGACTCATGGGCCGCTGCGGCGTTGGCGGACGGAACGCCCTTCGGCGTGGCGAAGTCCTGGTAGACGCCGGTGACGATGGAGCCGAGCAGAGCGATGCCGAGGGCCGCGCCGAGTTCGTACGCCGTCTCGGAGACCGCACCCGCGGATCCCGCCTGCTCCTTCGGGACGCTGGAGAGGATCACATCGGAGGTGACGGTGAAGGCGAAGCCCGCACCGACGCCGACGACCAGCAGCACCACGCCGATCAGCGGATAGGCGGTCTCCTTGTGGATCAGGGTGACCGCGGCGAGCGCCAGGCCGATCGCCCCGAGACCGCCGGTAACCACCGACCGCACCGAGTAGCGCCGGGCTGCCAGGCCGGCAATCAGACCCGCGGTGACCGCACCGACGGCTGCGGGCAGTTCGGCGAGTCCGGCCTCCAGCGGCCCGCGTCCCTGTACCAGCTGCAGGAACTGGGAGAGGAAGAAGACCAGCCCGGACAGGCCGAGGATGGTCAGCAGATCGGCGAGGACCGCGCCCGAGAAGCCCCGGTGGTGGAAGAGCCGCATGTCCAGCAGGGGTGCGGGGAGCGTGAGTTGCCTGCGTACGAACCAGCAGAGCGCGGCCAGGCCGCCGATGCCCGCGACGGCGACCTCCCAGCCCGCACCGTGCGCGGCCAACTCCTTGATGGCGTATACGACTCCGAGCATGCCGATGAAGGAGAGCGCCACGCTGACGAGGTCCCACGGGCCCGGTGCCGGATTCTTCGACTCGGGGATCATTTTGATGCCGACGACCACGAGGACGGCCATGACCGGCAGGTTGATCAGGAAGACCGAGCCCCACCAGAAGTGCTCCAGGAGGAAACCGCCGACGACCGGGCCGACGGCCGCACCCGCGGAGGCCATGGCTCCCCAGATACCGATGGCGAGGCTGCGCTCGCGCGGATCGTGGAAGAGGTTGCGGATCAGGGCGAGCGTGGACGGCATCAGGGTGGCACCGGCGACACCGAGCAGTGCCCGGGCCAGGATCATCATCTCGGGCGTGCTCGCGTACGCATTGAGCACCGATACCGCGCCGAAGGCGACGGCACCGATCAGCAGCAGCTTCTTGCGGCCGATGCGGTCGCCGAGGCTGCCCATGGAGACGAGGAGTCCGGCGATGACGAAGGAGTAGACGTCGCCGATCCACAGCAGTTGGGTGCCGGACGGCTTGAGGTCCTCGGTGAGGAAGGGGGTGGCGAGGCCGAGAACTGTGGCATCCACGGCCACGAGCAGCACAGCGAGGACGAGGACGGCCAGGGCGATCCACCGCCCCGGACGGCGCAGTTCCTGAGAGGTTTCCGCGTGCTGTTCGAGACTGCTCATTGCTCCACGCTCCGGCGTGCGCCGCCGAGCAGCAACTCGACGATCATGTACTGGAAGTCCTGCCCGGCGACCCGGCCCACCTGGACGGTCCAGGCGCCGGCGGAGACGAGTCCGTACAAGGCCTCGGTCAGCCAGGCGGGGGTGAGGTCGATCCGGAACTCGCCGCGCTCCTGGCCGCGCCGGAAGAGGGCGGAGACCCGGGCGTCGAGCCGGTTCCAGCCTTCGTTCACCTCGTCGCCCTCGAAGAGCTGATTCTCGGTGACGAGGAAGGAGAGCAGTCCGGCGCTCGGCTCGACGGCCGCGACGAGTCGGCGCAGCGCCTCCTCGCAGTTCCCCTCGTCGAGCGCGGCGGCGTCCAGGGCCGCTTCGAACTCCTGGATTCCCAGGTTCTCCAACGCTTTGACCAGGGCGTCCCGTCCGGCGAAGTGCCGGTGCAGGGTTGCGCGGCCGATGCCTGCGGCCTTGGCGACCTCGTCCATGGTGGCGGTCGATTTACGGGTCAGCAGGGCGGCGGCACTGCGCAGCACCTGCTCACGGTCGAGAGTCATGAGACAACGATAAACCATATGAGACACGAATGTCTCATTGAAGGCGTCGACGTCTGTCGAAGGGAGAGAGGACTATGTCGGCATGAAGCCGCTGCTGCTGATCGACATCGACGGTCCGCTCAATCCGTACGCGGCACTGATGCGCCGCCGGGTCCCGGACGGCTATGCGCTGTATCTGATGCGGCCGACGGGGTGGGACTACGGGACGCCGCTGCCCGTCCTGCTCAACCCGGGACACGGCCAGGCGCTGCTGGCCCTCGCCGCCCGTTACGAACTGATCTGGGCGACGACCTGGAAGGACGAGGCCAACGAGTGGATCGGGCCGCGGCTCGGGCTGCCCCCGCTGCCGTACATCGACTGGCCGTCGATGCATGGTGGCGCACCGGACGGTACGTACTGGAAGACGCAGTACATCGTGGAGTACGCGGCCGGCCGGCCGTTCGCCTGGGTCGACGACGAGATCGCCGAGCAGGACCGGGAGTGGATCGCGGGGCAGGGGGCGGCCGAGACGCTGCTGATGTGGATCGACCCGCGGATCGGACTGCTGCCGGCCGATTTCGAGAAGCTGGCCGAGTGGGCGGACGGCCGCCGGGGCGGCGGCCCCTGAGCCCGCGGTACGGCCGCCCGCCCGGGGTCAGTCGTTGAGGACGGTGAGATCCAGGTCGGGGAGGCGGGCCGGATCGTTGATCACGGACATCTCGACGACCTTCCCCCGCGCGATCGTGAAGATCATGACCGAGAACCGCCGGCCCTCGCGCGTGGAGATGACGGCCGGGTTCCCGTCGACCAGTGCCGGCTGCGACGACTGGGCGAACGGCGCGAACATCATCGCCTGACGGGCCACGAACGCCGCGCCCCGCACCAGGGACGGCGCACCGACACCACCGGCGCCGATGTCGGAACGCACCACCACGTCAGGGTCGAGCACGGCGACGAGGGCCTCGAAGTCACCGCCGCGGGCGGCGGCCAGGAAGGCGTCGACGACCTCGCGCTTGCGGGTGAGATCGGGGTCCGGATCCGGGTCCACCCCCTGCACCCGGCGGCGGGCCCGGCTGGCGAGCTGCCGGGCCGCGGCCGGGGTGCGGTCCACGATGCGGGCGATCTCGTCGAAGGGCACGGCGAACATGTCGTGCAGTACGAAGGCGAGCCGCTCGGCGGGGTCGAGCGTTTCGAGGACGACCAGCATCGCGAGACCGACCGAGTCGGCCATCAGGGCCTGTTGCTCGGGATCGGCATCCGGCTGAGCGCCGAGCGCCGGTTCGGGGGCGTGTGCCTCGGGTGCCCGGGTATCGAGGTGCTCCTCGCGGCGGGAGCGGCGTGAGCGGAGCATGTCCAGACACACCCGCCCGACGACCGTCGTCAGCCAGCCGCCCAGGTTCTCGATCGCCCGGCTGTCGGAGCGGCTGAGCCGGATCCAGGATTCCTGGACTGCGTCCTCCGCCTCGCTCGCCGAGCCGAGCATCCGATAGGCCACGGCCTTCAGCTGAGTCCGGTTCTCCTCGAAGCGTTCTGCCAGGAACTCGATTCCGTCCACAGTCACATTCCTCCGTAGTGTTCCGTCAATGCGATGACGAACCGGATCCCGTAGATGTGACAGGCCGGGCGCGCCCGCTCAGCTCCACGGCAGCCCGGCGCGGTGACGCCAGTACGCCTCCGGCTCCTCCACGAGCGCATCGAGCCTGGCGCGCCGCTCCTCGTCGAGGTCGACGACGGCCGCGTGCAGGTTTCCGACGAGCTGGTTGACGGTCGCCGCACCGGAGAGCACCACACCGGCCCACGGCCGGTGCAGTACGAGCGCCAGGGCGATCGCGTCACTGCCCAGGCCGGCCTCGGCGGCGATCTCCCGGACAACGGCGGGGGCTTCCGTTCCGGCGAGCCGGCCGTTGGCCATGGCTTCCTTGACGATCACGGTGAGCCCGGCGTCATGGGCCTCGGCGAGCGCTGTTCCGGCCGAGGTCTCCAGGGCGTTGTAGGTGGCCTGGACCGTACGGAAGAGCGGCTCGCCGTCGACGGTGACGGCAAGAGCAGCCCGGATGGCGTCGGCCTGGGCGGGTCCGCTCGTGGACAGGCCGACGCTGACCCCCTCCGCGGCGAGTGCGGCGAGCCGTGCGTGCAGCTCCTTGTCGGTGAGGGCCGGGCTGTCGGCGGTCACGGAGTGGATCTGGTAGAGGTCGAGGCGGTCGCCGAGCAGCGCGTCGGTCTCTGCGCGCTGGCGTTCGAACATGGCGAGGCTGTGGTCCTTGACCTCGTGTGCCTCGGCTTCGACGCTCCAGTCGGCGGTGTAGGTGTAGCCCCACTTGCTGCCGATGACGACATCGCGCACTTCCGGGCGCGCCGTCAGCCACTCGGCGAGGAACTCCTCCGAACGGCCGTAGGAGCGGGCCGCGTCGAAGTAGCGGACGCCCTGCGCGTACGCGGCATCCAGCAGCTCGTGGGTGCGCTCGCGCAGCGCCTCGACACTGCGGTCAGCGGGCAGATCGCGGTCGCGGTGGAGGTTGATGTAGCCGGGCCTGCCGACCGCTGCCAGGCCGAGCCCGATGTGGGCGGTCGGAGTAGTCGCTGTGGCCAGCCTGGCGAAAGGCATCGTGGGCTCCTCGTCGATCGGGTGCGCTCCCCGTCAACGTAACTCAGCCCGGGAAAAGTGAAAGGCGGGGAGCGTACGGCCGCTCCCCGCCTCGACTCGCCCTCGGCGCTGCCGGTTCTGCGCCGTCAGTTCTTCGCGGTGGCCCACGCCTGCTGGACGGCCAGGTCGGCCTTGACCTCGGTGAGCTGTACGGCCACGGCCGACGGGGCCGTACCGCCGCGGCCGCTGCGGGACGCGAGCGCACCGGCCACATTGAGGACCGTGCGGACCTCGGGGGTGAGGTGCTCGGAGATCTTCGCGAACTGCTCGTCGGTGAGCTCGTCGAGCTCGATGCCGTGCTGCTCGCACTCCTTGACGCACTCGCCCGCGACCTCGTGCGCGACGCGGAACGGAACGCCCTGCTTGACCAGCCACTCGGCGATGTCGGTGGCGAGCGAGAAGCCGGCCGGGGCCAGCTCCTCCATGCGCTCGCGGTTGACGGTGAGCGTGGCCATCATGCCGGTGAAGGCGGGCAGCAGGACTTCGAGCTGGTCGCAGGAGTCGAAGACCGGCTCCTTGTCCTCCTGGAGGTCGCGGTTGTACGCGAGCGGGAGGGCCTTCAGCGTGGCCATCAGGCCCGTCAGATTGCCGATCAGCCGGCCGGACTTGCCACGGGCCAGCTCGGCGATGTCCGGGTTCTTCTTCTGCGGCATGATCGAGGAGCCGGTGGAGAAGGCGTCGTGCAGGGTGACGAAGGAGAACTCCTTCGTGTTCCAGATGATGACCTCCTCCGCGATCCGGGAGAGGTTGACACCGATCATCGCGGTGATGAACGCGAACTCGGCGACGAAGTCGCGGGAGGCCGTTCCGTCGATGGAGTTGGCGACGGAGCCGTGCTCGAAGCCGAGGTCCGCGGCGACCGCCTCGGGGTCGAGCCCGAGCGAGGAGCCGGCGAGCGCGCCGGAGCCGTACGGGGACACGGCGGTCCGCTCGTCCCACTGCCGCAGCCGCTCGGCGTCCCGGGAGAGGGACTGCACATGGGCCAGGACGTGATGGGCGAAGAGCACCGGCTGGGCGTGCTGCAGATGCGTACGACCGGGCATCGCGACGTCCGGGTGCGCCTCGGCGAGGCCGACCAGGGCGTCCTGCAGCTCGGCGATCAGACCGCCGATGATCCGGGCGTGGTCGCGCAGGTACATCCGGAAGAGCGTGGCGATCTGGTCGTTCCGGGACCGTCCGGCGCGCAGCTTGCCGCCGAGGTCCGGGCCGAGGCGCTCCAGCAGGCCACGCTCCAGCGCGGTGTGGACGTCCTCGTCGGCGATGGTGCCGGTGAACGAGCCGTCGGCGACATCGGCTTCGAGCTGGTCGAGACCGGCGATCATGCGGTTCAGCTCGTCCTCGGTGAGCAGTCCCGCCTTGTTCAGCACTCGCGCGTGGGCGCGGGAGCCGGCGATGTCGTACGGCGCGAGCCGCCAGTCGAAGTGGACGGAGGCGGACAGCTTGGCCAGCGCCTCGGCCGGACCGTCGGCGAAGCGGGCGCCCCAGAGGCGTACGTCGCTGTTGCCGTTGCCGTTGCTCACTGCGTGCTCCTCGGAAGAACAAGGGGATGGATGTGCAGCCGCCTCCCCGCACGGAGGGTCGGGGAGGCGGTGACGTAACTACTGGGGATCAGGCGAGGTCACGCTTCGCGGCGATCTTCGACGAGAGGCCGAAGATCTCGATGAAGCCCTGCGCCTTGGACTGGTCGAACGTGTCGCCCGAGTCGTAGGTGGCGAGGTTGAAGTCGTACAGCGACTCGCTGGACTTCCGGCCGGTGACGACGGCGCGGCCCGCGTGCATGGTCATCCGGATGTCACCGGTGACGTGCTGGTTGGCCTCGTTGATGAAGCCGTCCAGGGCGCGCTTGAGCGGCGAGAACCACAGGCCGTCGTAGACCAGCTCGCCCCAGCGCTGCTCGACCTGCCGCTTGTAGCGGGCCAGCTCGCGCTCGACGGTGACGTTCTCCAGCTCCTGGTGGGCGGTGATCAGTGCGATGGCGCCCGGGGCCTCGTACACCTCGCGGGACTTGATGCCGACGAGACGGTCCTCGACCATGTCGATCCGGCCGATGCCCTGGGCGCCGGCCCGCTGGTTGAGCTGCTGGATCGCCTGGAGGACCGTGACGGGCTTGCCGTCGACGGCCACGGGCACGCCCTCCTTGAAGGAGATGACGACCTCGTCGGCCTCGCGCGGGGTGGCGGGGTTCTCGGTGTACTCGTAGATGTCCTCGATCGGCGCGTTCCAGATGTCCTCCAGGAAGCCCGTCTCGACGGCACGCCCGAAGACGTTCTGGTCGATGGAGTACGGGGACTTCTTGGTGGTCGCGATCGGGAGATTCTTCTCCTCGCAGAAGGCGATCGCCTTGTCCCGGGTCATCGCGTAGTCACGGACCGGGGCGATGCACTTCAGGTCGGGGCCGAGCGCGGAGATGCCGGCCTCGAAGCGGACCTGGTCATTGCCCTTGCCGGTGCAGCCGTGGGCGACGATGCCGGCGTTGTGCTTGTTGGCGGCGGCGACGAGGTGCTTGACGATGGTCGGCCGGGACAGGGCCGAGACCAGCGGGTAGCGGTCCATGTAGAGGGCGTTGGCCTTGATCGCCGGGAGGCAGTACTCCTCGGCGAACTCGTCCTTGGCGTCCGCGACCTCGGCCTCGACTGCACCGCAGGCGAGCGCGCGCTTACGGATGACGTCCAGGTCCTCGCCGCCCTGACCGACATCCACTGCAACGGCGATGACCTCGGCGCCCGTCTCCTCGGCGATCCAGCCGATGGCGACGGAGGTGTCAAGGCCGCCCGAGTAGGCGAGTACGACGCGCTCGGTCACGGGTTTCTCCTTACGGTGCAATCACTGATAGGCATAACTATGCAGTGCTCCGTATGTTTTGTCAAAGGCGCAGGTGGGCGGCGTGTCACAGGGCCCGTGCTCGGGCGGATTCCCCGGGGAGTGGCTGCGCATCCGCACGGCACAGGACCGGCCACGCGCGGGGCGTGCGGCGGCTCGGCGACTACTGCGCGCGGCAGGCCTGCACCGGCGTCCCACCAGCTGGAATTGGCCCGCCGTCACCGGAGCCGGCGACGACAATGGCCGCCATGGGTAAAACGTACGAGCGTATCGACGGACGGATCAGGACCTTCATCGAAGAGCAGCACATCTTCTTCACGGCGACCGCGGCGCTGGACGGAAAGGGCACGGTCAACCTCTCCCCCAAAGGGGTCAGCGGCTCCTTCGCCGTCATCGACGAACTGACCGTGGCCTATCTGGACTTCGCGGGCAGCAATGCGGAGACCGTCGCCCACCTCCGCGAGAACGGGCGCATCACGCTGATGTGGTGCGCCTTCCAGGGGCCGCCGAACATCGTGCGGGTGCACGGTCGCGGTGAGCCGGTCTTCCGTGACGATCCGCGGTTCGGCGCGCTGCTCGCCCGTTTCCCCGCCGTGGACCCCGGCCCGCACGGGCTGCGCGCCATCATCGTGGTGAAGGCCGAGCTGATCCGGGACACCTGTGGATTTGCCGTGCCCTTCATGTCGTACGACGAGGACCGGCCACTGCACGCCCAGCGCTTCGCCCGTGAGGACGACGCTTCACTCAGTGTCTACTTCGAGAAGAAGGACCACGTCGCGACGAGTATCGACGGGCTGCCGGGGCTGCCGCTCCCGCTGCCGGCCATGCCGCGCGCGGAATGGGATTGAGCCGTACGGAGCAGGTCCGGGGGTGACACGCCGCCGGACGGTCTAGCGTCCGGGACATGCGCAGATCTCTGGTGATCGGTTCGGTACTGCTCGCGCTGGCGGGCTCGGTCGCGGCCCGGCCCGCCGTGGCGCCGGCTCTCCCTGGACGGATGGCCGACACCGGCGGTGGTACCCAGTTGATCACGGCCGAGGCCCCGGCCAAGGGTTCTACGACGGGCACCGTCACCTGGTGGAATCTGCGCCGGGGCATCTGGGTGAAGGGCGGGTCCGCACCGGCCCGGTTCGGTGCGAAGGGCCTGTCCGAGGGGACGTCGCGCAAGCAGGGCACCGACACCACACCCACCGGCCTGTACGACCTGCCGTACGCCTTCGGGATCAAGGCGGCACCGGCCGGCACCGTATACCCGTACCGCCGGGTCAACAGCCGGTCGTGGTGGTGCGAGGACACCGAGGCGCGGGCCTACAACCGCTGGGTGGAACCGCGGCCCGCGGACTGCCGGGCGGGCGAGTCGGAGCACCTGGCCGCGTATCCGACCCAGTACGCCCGCGCGCTCGTCATCGGCTTCAACTACGAGCGGCCGGTACGGGGACGTGGCGCCGGCATCTTCCTCCACGTCAACGGGCGTGGTGCGACCGCCGGTTGTGTCTCCGTACCGGCGGCCGCGATGGACCGGATTCTCGACTGGGCGGACCCGGCCCGCAGCCCGCACATCGCGATCGGGACCCGTTCGGGCCCGACCGCGATCACGCGCTACTGACGGACGCGGTGTGCCCCGGCCGTTCAGCGCTCGTTCTGGGCCAGTCGCAGCAGGTGGTCGGCGAGCGCCTGACCGCCCGCCGGGTCACGGCTGATCAGCATCAGTGTGTCGTCACCCGCGATGGTCCCGAGGATGTCCTGGAGTTCGGCCTGGTCGATGGCCGAGGCGAGGAACTGGGCCGCGCCCGGAGGCGTACGCAGCACCACGAGGTTGGCCGAGGCCTCCGCCGAGATGAGCAGTTCGGCGGAGAGGCGCCGCATCCGCTCCTCCTTCGCGGACTCGCCCAGCGGTGCCTGCGGGGTGCGGAAACCGCCCTCGCTCGGCACCGCGTAGATCAGCTCGCCGCCGGTGTTGCGGATCTTCACCGCGCCCAGCTCGTCCAGGTCGCGGGAGAGCGTCGCCTGGGTGACGCTCAGCCCGTCGTCGGCGAGGAGCTTGGCCAGCTGACTCTGAGAGCGCACCGGCTGCCGGTTCAGGATGTCCACGATCCGGCGGTGGCGTGCCGTGCGGGTCTGCGGCACGGACGGCCCGCCGTGCTCGGTTTCCTGCGCCTCGGTCATCGTCGTCGCCTCATTCTCCGGATCGTCCGTCCCCTTTTGCCGCGTCGAGAGCACCGGGCAGCGCTTGGAGGAACGCGTCGACCTCCGTGTCACCGATGATCAGCGGCGGCATGAGCCGCAGGACATCGGGGGCGGGTGCGTTCACCAGGATTCCGGCTCCCTGAGCCGCCTGTTGCACCTGAGGTGCGAGGGGCTCGGTGAGCACGATACCCAGCAGCAGCCCGGAGCCACGGACGTGGGAGACCAACGGGTGCCCGAGACCCTCCACGCCGTCCCGGATCTTCTCGCCGAGCCGCTTCACCCGGTCCAGGGCACCATCGGCCGCCAGGGTGTCCAGGACGGCGAGACCTGCGGCGCAGGCGATCGGGTTGCCGCCGAACGTCGTGCCGTGCTGGCCCGGCTTCAGCAGATCGGCCGCCGGACCGAACGCGACGGTCGCGCCGATCGGCAGTCCGCCGCCGAGGCCCTTGGCGAGGGTGACGATGTCCGGCTCGACACCCTGGTGGGCCTGGTGCTCGAACCAGTGGCCGCAGCGGCCGATACCGGTCTGCACCTCGTCGAGGACGAGCAGGGTGCCCGTCGCCCGGGTGATCTCCCGGGCGGCCTCCAAGTAGCCCTCGGGCGGCACGACCACACCGTTCTCGCCCTGGATGGGCTCAATGATCACCAACGCGGTGTCGGTGGTCACGGCGGCCCGCAGCGCCTCGGCATCCCCGTACGGGACATGTGTGACATCGCCGGGCAGCGGCTCGAAGGGCTCGCGCTTCGAGGGCTGACCGGTCAGCGCGAGTGCGCCCATGGTCCGGCCGTGAAAGCCGCCGTCGGTGGCGACCATGTGGGTCCGCCCGGTCAGCCGGCCGATCTTGAAGGCGGCCTCGTTGGCCTCGGCACCCGAGTTGGCGAAATAGACCCTGCCGCCCTGGCCGAAGAGCTGCAGCAGCCGTTCGGCGAGGGCGACGGGCGGCGGTGCGATGAAGAGGTTGGAGACATGGCCGAGGGAGGCGATCTGGGCCGATACGGCCTCGACGACGGCGGGGTGGGCGTGTCCCAGGGCGTTCACGGCGATACCGCCGACGAAGTCGAGGTACTCGGTGCCGTCGGCGTCCCACACATGGGCGCCTTCGCCTCGGACGAGGGACAGCCGGGGTGTGCCGTAGTTGTCCATCAGCGCGTGCTGCCAGCGCTGCGAGAGCTCCTGGTTGCTCATGACTCCCCCTGTGCGTCGGGCACGACCATCGTGCCGATTCCTTCGTCGGTGAAGATCTCCAGCAGGATCGAGTGCTGGACCCGGCCGTCGATGACACGGGCGGTCTCGACGCCGTTGCGTACGGCGTGCAGGCAGCCCTGCATCTTCGGGACCATGCCGCTGGACAGCTCGGGAAGCAGCTTCTCCAGCTCGGTGGCGGTGAGGCGGCTGATCACGTCGTCGCTGTTGGGCCAGTCCTCGTAGAGGCCCTCGACATCGGTGAGGACCATCAGCGTCTCGGCGTTCAGCGCGGCGGCGAGTGCGGCGGCCGCGGTGTCGGCGTTGACGTTGTAGACGTGGTTGTCGTCGGCGGAGCGTGCGATGGAGGAGACGACGGGGATCCGGCCGTCGTCCAGCAGCGCCTGGATCGCCCCGGTGTCTATGGCGGTGATCTCGCCGACCCGGCCGATGTCGACGAGTTCGCCGTCGATGGTCGGCCTGTGCCGGGTGGCGGTGATCGTGTGGGCGTCCTCGCCGGTCATGCCGACGGCGAGCGGGCCGTGCTGGTTGAGCAGGCCGACGAGCTCGCGCTGGACCTGTCCGGCCAGCACCATCCGTACGACGTCCATCGCCTCGGGCGTGGTGACGCGCAGACCGGCCTTGAACTCGCTGACCAGGCCCTGCTTGTCGAGCTGGGCGCTGATCTGCGGGCCGCCGCCGTGCACGACGACGGGCTTGAGGCCGGCCTGGCGCAGGAAGACGACGTCCTGGGCGAAGGCCGCCTTCAGCTCCTCGTCGATCATGGCGTTGCCGCCGAACTTGATGACGACGGTCTTGCCGTTGTGCCGGGTCAGCCAGGGCAGCGCCTCGATGAGGATCTGCGCCTTCGGGAGTGCGGTGTGCTTCCGCGCCGTGGTCATGAGCTGTACGCGCTGTTCTCGTGGACGTAGTCGGCAGTGAGGTCGTTGGCCCAGATGACGGCCGACTCGGTGCCGGTGGCCAGGTCTGCGGTGATCTTCACTTCCCGGTAGCGCATGTCGACCAGGTCGCGGTCCTCGCCGACGCCGCCGTTCCTGCAGACCCATACGCCGTTGATGGCGACATTCAGCTGGTCCGGTTCGAAGGCGGCCTTCGTCGTGCCGATCGCGGAGAGGACCCGGCCCCAGTTGGGGTCCTCGCCGTGGATGGCGCACTTGAGGAGGTTGTTACGGGCGATGGACCGGCCCACCTCGACGGCGTCGTCCTCGGTCGCGGCGTTGACGACCTCGATCCGGATGTCCTTGGAGGCGCCCTCGGCGTCACCGATGAGCTGCCGGGCGAGGTCGGCGCAGACGGTCCGTACGGCCTCGGCGAACTCGTCCTGCTCCGGGGTGATCCCACTCGCGCCGGAGGCCAGCAGCAGCACGGTGTCGTTGGTCGACATGCAGCCGTCGGAGTCGACCCGGTCGAAGGTGGTGCGGGTGGCGGCACGCAGTGCGGTGTCCAGCGCCGGCGCCTCCACGTCGGCGTCGGTGGTGAGGACGACCAGCATGGTGGCGAGACCCGGGGCGAGCATGCCCGCGCCCTTGGCCATACCGCCGACGGTCCACCCCTCGCCGCCCGCGACGGCGGTCTTGTGGACGGTGTCGGTGGTCTTGATCGCGATGGCGGCCTTCTCGCCGCCGTGCTCGCTGAGGGCGGCCGCTGCCTTCTCGATGCCGGGCAGCAGCTTGTCCATCGGAAGCAGCGTGCCGATCAGCCCGGTCGATGCGACCGCGATCTCGCCCGCGCTGTGACCGGTGAGGACCTCGGCAGCCTTCTCCGCGGTGGCGTGAGTGTCCTGGAAGCCCTGCGGGCCCGTACAGGCGTTGGCACCACCGGAGTTGAGAACGACGGCACTGACCTCGCCGCCCTTGAGCACCTGCTCCGACCAGAGGACGGGGGCGGCCTTGACGCGGTTGGAGGTGAAGACGCCCGCGGCGCAGCGACGCGGACCGTGGTTGACCACGAGGGCCAGGTCCGGGTTACCGCTCTCCTTGATTCCCGCGGCGATGCCCGCCGCCGAGAAACCCTGTGCTGCCGTGACACTCACGGTGCGACTCCGATCGTGGAAAGACCTGTGTCCTCGGGAAGTCCGAGGGCGATGTTCATGCTCTGCAGGGCACCGCCGGCGGTGCCCTTGGCGAGGTTGTCGATCGCGCTGATGACGATGATCCGGCCTGCCGCCTCGTCGTGAGCGACCTGGATCTGTACGGCGTTGGAACCGTGGACGGACGCTGTGGCGGGCCACTGCCCCTCGGGGAGCAGGTCGACGAACGGCTCCTCGGCGAACGCCTTCTCGTACACGTCACGGACGGTCTGGGCGCTCACGCCCGGCTTCGCCTTCGCGCTGCACGTCGCGAGGATGCCGCGGGGCATCGGCGCCAGGGTCGGCGTGAAGGAGACCGTGACCGGTTCACCGGCTGCGGCACTGAGGTTCTGGATCATCTCGGGTGTGTGCCGGTGGACCCCGCCGACGCCGTACGGGGACATGTTGCCCATCACTTCGGAGCCGAGCAGATGTGGCTTGGCCGCCTTGCCCGCCCCGGAGGTACCGGACGCGGCGACGATCACGGCCTCGGGCTCGGCCAGGTGAGCGGCGTACGCCGGGAAGAGCGCGAGAGAGACGGCGGTCGGGTAGCAGCCGGGCACCGCGATACGCTTGGACCCCGCCAACGCCGGGCGCCCTCCCGGAAGTTCGGGCAGACCGTACGGCCAGGTCCCGGCGTGCGGCGAGCCGTAGAATTTCTCCCAGTCCGCTGCGTCCCGGAGCCGGAAGTCGGCGCCCATGTCGACCACGAGCACCTCGTCACCGAGTTGCTCGGCGACGGCGGCGGACTGCCCGTGCGGAAGGGCGAGGAAGACGACATCGTGCCCGGCGAGGACCTCGGGCGTGGTCGGCTGAAGTACACGGTCGGCGAGCGGCCGCAGATGCGGCTGCAGCGCACCGAGCTTCTGCCCCGCGTTGGAATTGGCGGTGAGGGCCCCGATCTCGACCTCGGGGTGGACCAGCAGGAGACGGAGCAGCTCCCCACCGGCGTATCCGCTCGCCCCTGCCACTGCTGCACGTACCACCATCGAAATCCTCCTCGTCGATGGCATGACTATACGCAGCAATGCACTTTTATGCAAAGACCTCCGATTCACACTCCGACGTGCGTGTGACCGAGTTCTTCAGGTGGCCCGTGAGCGGTTGAGCCGGCCCGCAGGTGAGCCGAGACCCCCGGCGGACCTGCCCGGCTTCCGGAACCGGGCCGATGCGCCCCCGCACCCCCGCGTACCCTTTTCCCCGTGCCTGCCCCATCCCCGCATCACGTCGCCGTCCTCGTGCTCGAAGGTGCGAAGCCGCTCGATGTCGGTATTCCCGCGCAGGTGTTCTCGACCCGCGCGAGCATGCCGTACGAGGTGCGGGTGTGCGGCGCGGAATCCGGTCTCGTGACCGGTGGCGACGGCCTGTCGTACTACGTCGCCCACGGCCTCCACGCACTTGAGTGGGCCGACATCGTCTTCGTCCCCGGCTACCGGTTCCCGGACCGCGACGACCCGCCGCAGGCCGTCGTTGATGCGCTGACCGGCGCCCACGATCGGGGCGCGCGGCTCGCCGCCATCTCGACGGGCGCCTTCGCGCTCGCCGCCACGGGCCTGCTCGACGGCAAGCGCGCCACAACGCACTGGCATTACACGCAGGCACTCGCGGCGAAGCATCCGCTCGTTCAGGTCGACGAGAACGTTCTGTTCGTCGACGAGGGCAGCGTGCTGACGTCGGCCGGCGCCGCCTCGGGCATCGACCTGTGCCTGCACATTCTGCGCGGCGATCTCGGGGTGGCCGCGTCGAACCACGCGGCGCGGCGACTGGTCGCAGCCCCCTACCGCAGCGGCGGTCAGGCGCAGTACGTGCCGCGCAGCGTGCCCGAGCCGCTCGGCGAGCGGTTCGCCGCCACCCGGGAGTGGGCGCTGCACCGGCTCGGCGAGGCCCTCACCCTTGAAACGCTCGCCCGGCATGCGGCGGCGTCGCCGCGCACGTTCTCGCGACGCTTCGTCGAGGACACGGGGTACACGCCGATGCAGTGGGTCATGCGCGCCCGCATCGACGTGGCCCGCGAACTGCTCGAGCGTTCGCAGCGGAGCGTCGAGCAGATCGCCGCCGACGTCGGTCTCGGCACCGGTACGAATCTGCGGCTGCACTTCCATCGCATCCTCGGCACCACGCCGAGCGAGTACCGGCGCACCTTCGCCCAGGGCGAGTAGCCCCGCTGCTTGGCGTGATCCTTTTGAACCGTGGCGATCCCGCCACTGTCACCGGCGGGTGCCGCGAGCGAGCCTGGTGGCGAACCGAAGGGACACCACTCATGACTCGCATCGCCATCAACGGATTCGGCCGCATCGGACGCAATGTGCTGCGCGCGCTGCTCGAACGCGACAGCGACCTCGAGGTCGTCGCCGTCAACGACCTCACGGAGCCCGCCACCCTCGCACGACTGCTCGCCTACGACACGACGGCCGGCCGGCTCGGTCGCCCGGTGACCGCCGACGGGGACGCCCTCGTTGTCGACGGCCGTCGCATCAAGGTGCTCGCGGAGCGCGAACCGGCGCAGCTGCCGTGGGCCGAACTCGGTGTCGATGTCGTCCTCGAAGCGACCGGCCGCTTCACGTCGGCCGAGGCCGCCCGCGCCCACCTCGATGCGGGCGCGAAGAAGGTCCTGGTCAGCGCGCCGTCGGACGGCGCCGATGTCACGCTGGCATTCGGTGTCAACACCGACGCGTACGACCCGACCGTGCACACGATCGTCTCGAACGCTTCGTGCACGACCAACGCGCTCGCACCGCTGGCCGCGGTACTCGACGAGCTCGCCGGGATCGAGCACGGCTTCATGACCACGGTGCACGCCTACACGCAGGAGCAGAACCTTCAGGACGGTCCGCACCGTGACGCCCGTCGCGCGCGAGCCGCCGCTGTCAACATCGTGCCGACCACGACGGGCGCCGCCAAGGCGATCGGTCTGGTGCTGCCGAACCTGGAAGGCAAGCTGTCGGGCGACTCGATCCGTGTGCCGGTTCCGGTGGGATCGATCGTCGAGCTCAACACGACCGTCGCCCGTGACGTGACGCGCGACGACGTGCTGACGGCGTACCGCACCGCGGCGGATGGGCCGCTCGCCGGCATCCTCGAGTACTCGGACTTCCCGCTCGTGTCCTCCGACATCACGGGCAATCCGGCCTCGTCGATCTTCGACTCGGCCCTTACCCGCGTCGACGGGCGCCACGTCAAGGTGGTCGCCTGGTACGACAACGAGTGGGGCTTCTCGAACCGCGTGATCGATACGCTCGAACTCCTCGCCACCCGCTGACCGACGCCAGGGCGGTACCCCACCTCCGGCGACCGCGACGCCCAGCACCTCCTGTGAGCGTTCTGGTTGACCAGTCGGGCCAACCAGAACGCTCGGTCACATCGGCGTGCGTCTGGTCTCCGTCCCCGGCCATTCCTCTCCGACGACGGCAGCGACGATCAAGCTCTGCACGGGTACCTGAACTCACGCCCTAGCCGAGCGCACGGTCGAGACCGAAGGCCGCGCTGATCAGCGCCAGGTGGGTGAAGGCCTGAGGGAAGTTCCCGCGCTGCTCCCCGGTGTGGCCGATCTCCTCCGCATACAGACCGAGGTGGTTGGCGTACGTGAGCATCTTCTCGAACGCGAGTCGGGCCTCGTCCAGGCGGCCGGCGCGGGCCAGCGCCTCGACGTACCAGAACGAGCAGATCGAGAACGTGCCCTCATCGCCCCGCAGCCCGTCCGGGCTGGCCTGCGGGTCGTAGCGGTAGACCAGCGAGTCCGACACCAGGTCCTCGCCCAGCGCGTCCAGCGTGCTGAGCCACTTCGGGTCGGTCGGGGAGACGAACTTCGCCAGCGGCATCATCAGCAGGGACGCGTCCAGGACGTGGCCGTCCTCGTACTGGACGAAGGCGTGCCGCTCGTCGGACCAGCCGTGGCGCATGATCCGGCGATAGATCGCATCCCGGGCCCGCCCCCACCGCACGATGTCGACGGGCAGGCCGCGATGCCGGGCCAGCCGCATGGCGCGCTCGATGGCCACCCAGCACATCAATCGCGAGTAGAGGAAGTTCTTGCGCCCGCTGCGGGTCTCCCAGATCCCCTGGTCGGGCTGGTCCCAGTGGTCGCACAACCAGTCGACCAGCTCGCTGATGCTGTCCCAGTGCGCACTGGAGATGGGCTGCCCCCACTTGTCGTAGAGATACAGGGCGTCGATGAGCGCCCCGTAGATGTCCAGCTGCAACTGGTGGACGGCGCCATTGCCGACGCGTACGGGAGCCGAGCCCAGGTAGCCCTCGAGATGGGTCAGCTCGCGCTCGGGCAGCTCACGGCGCCCGTCGATGCCGTACATGATCTGCAGCGGGCCGGTCTCCCTGGTTTCTTCGAGACGGACATGCTCGGTGAGGAAGCCCATGAACGCCTCGGCCTCCTCGGTGAAGCCGAGCCTGAGCAGCGCATACACACAGAACGCTGCGTCACGGATCCATACGTAGCGGTAGTCCCAGTTGCGTTCGCCCCCGATGCGTTCGGGCAGGCTGGTGGTCGGCGCGGCGATGATGGCGCCGGTCGGGGCGTAGGTGAGCAGCTTCAGGGTGAGGGCGGAGCGGTGCACCATCTCCCGCCAGCGACCGCGGTACCGCGACCGGGACAGCCAATGCCGCCAGTACCCGACGGTGGCGTTGAACTGCTGCTCCGCCTCCGACAGCGGGCAGAAGCGGGGTACCACGTCGCCGCCGACCCGGTCGAGGGCGAAGACCGCGGACTCGCCCTCGTGCAGCTTGAACAGCGACCACACGTCCTGGCCGGCGACCTCGAGCGGCACACTCGACGTCAGCGCGAGAGTGAGCGAGGGCGATTCGAAGACCGCCTGGCCATGCTGTACGTGCACGGTGTGCGGCTGCGCCCCGTACTCGAAACGGGGGGCCACACGGGCGCGGAACGGCAACGATCCGCGGACGCACACCACGCGCCGGATCAGACGGTGCCGGTCGGCCTCGCGCGAATCGTCGAGTACCGGCATGAAGTCCTGGACCTCGCCGACCCCGTCCTCCGCGAAGAAGCGGGTGATCAGCACATTGGTGTCGGGGAAGTAGAACTGCTTGGTACGTGTCGGGGCATCCGCCGCGAGCTCGAAATACCCGCCGCGGTCGGCGTCGAGGATCGAGGCGAAGACACTGGGTGCGTCGAAGCGCGGGCAGCAGTACCAGTCGATGGTGCCGTTGGTGTCCACCAGCGCCGCGCTGCGCAGATCGCCGATCAGGCCGTGCTCGGCGACCGGCAGATAGCGGGGCGCGCCGACACCCGGGGATGCGTCGAAAGCACTGAACGTCCCGGCGCTCGCGTTGGGATCCACAGTCACATCGGACCTCCCTGAGCCTGCGCCCCCTCTTCACCCTAACCAGTCGTCGACGTGCAGGACAGCGGAAGCGGGCGCCGCGGTGTCCACCCCCGCTGCCACGCCGACGGGCCCGGCACCGTGCCCGCCCGTCGGCGCCGAGCGCATCGATGTCAGGATGGTTCCATGACGAGCAAGGTTTACTTCGACATCACCATCAATGACGAGCCCGCTGGGCGGATCACGTTCAAACTGTTCGACGACGTCGTTCCCAAGACCGCGGAGAACTTCCGCGCGCTGGCGACCGGCGAGAAGGGCTTCGGCTACAAGGGATCGTCCTTCCACCGGGTCATCCCCGACTTCATGCTGCAGGGCGGCGACTTCACCCGGGGCAACGGCACGGGTGGCAAGAGCATCTACGGGGCGAAGTTCCCGGACGAGAACTTCAAGCTCGCGCACACCAAGCCGGGCCTGCTCTCCATGGCCAACAGCGGCCCCGACTCCAACGGCTCCCAGTTCTTCATCACGACCATCGTGACGTCGTGGCTGGACGGCAAGCACGTGGTGTTCGGTGAGGTCGACAACCAGGAGAGCATGGACCTGGTCAAGAAGATCGAGGCCCTCGGCTCGCAGAGCGGCCGGCCCCAGGCGCAGATCACCATCGCGGACAGCGGCGTCCTCTGACCCGCACACGGAACCGCTGAATGAGCGCGCCGTCCGACGTACTCCGTCGGACGGCGCGCTCCGTCGTATCCGGCCGGAGAGGGACGGCCACGGCCGGCCGCGCGATTCGGCTCGGTACGGTGTTCGGATGGGGAACGTCTTTCACGGCGGGGGCCGCAGTCTGTCCATGTCCAACGGGGGCACGGACGTCTTCGTCGATGTGCTCATGCTGGCCGTGTCCGATCTCGCCGACAGCGCCTGGGAGTACCGCTTCGCCACTCTGCTGACCTGGCAGGACCAGAGCGTCATCGGGCGCGGGGTGGTCGGGTTCGATCTGGAGGACGTCGACTGGGGCCGCTCCCCGCACGAGCAGGCGGCTGCGAAGGACTTCGTCCTGCGGGTGCTCGATCTCGCGCTGCGCAGGCACCGGTGGGACGAACTGGACTACGAGCCGCCCTTCGCCGAGGGCTGTCTGCGGCAGTACCGGGAGATGGTCGAGGCATTCGATCCGGCCGGCGTGGAGCGGCCGAGCGGCGGCTTCCCCTTTCCCGGCCCGGAGGAAGCCGTCATGGCCTCGTGCCTACGGCACCGCGTCCTGTGCGCGCCGGCCCATTGGGAGGCATGCGTCTTCTGTACGGCGTTCTGGTGATCCCGCGCCAGTGGCACGGATTTCACCGCCTCCACTGTCAACTGACAGTTGACAGTGGAGGCGTGTCAACCTACAGTTGACACATGGTGAAACCTGTACGCCCAACCAATCCCGTACGCCTCGATGACCTGATCGAGGCCATCAAAAAGGTCCACACCGACGCCCTCGACCAGCTCTCCGACGCGGTCATCGCCGCGGACCACCTCGGCGATGTGGCCGACCATCTCATCGGGCACTTCGTGGACCAGGCCCGACGCTCGGGCGCTTCCTGGACGGAGATCGGGAAGAGCATGGGGGTGACCAGGCAGGCGGCCCAGAAGCGGTTCGTCTCCAAGGACCCCGGCGAGCCCTCGGACCTGGACCCCAGCCAAGGGTTCGGCCGCTTCACCGAACGGGCCAGGAACGTCGTGATGACCGCGCAGAACGAGGCCCGCGCCGCAGGCAACAACGAGGTGCGCACCGAGCACCTGGTGCTGGGACTGCTCGCCGAGCCGGAGGCACTGGGCCCCGCGTTCATCAAGTCCCAGGGCGTGACGCTGGAGGCCGTCCGCCAGGCCGCGACCGAGGCTCTGCCGGCCGGGGTCGACGAGCTGCCGGACCTCATCCCGTTCGACCCCGGGGCCCGCAAGGCACTGGAGCTGACGTTCCGGGAGGCCTTGCGGATGGGCCACAACTACATCGGCACCGAACACATCCTGCTCGCCCTGCTGGAGCAGGAGGACGGCGCGGGTGTGCTGACGGACCTCGGCATCGACAAGGCGACCGCCGAGACGGGCATCGCCGAGGCCCTCACGCTCATCGCCGCCTCGGACAAGGAGGCCTGACCGAAGCTGCCCGTCCGGGGTGTGCGCGGCGGAGGCCGGTGCCGGTCATCCGGTGCCGGCCTTCGCGCGTCGGCCGGTCACAGTGCCCCGTACACCGCCTCGATCAGGGCCGTCTTGCGCGGATCGTCGGAGATCCGGTGGCCCATCCGGTTCATCACGTAGCCCAGGGCGAGACCGGCCTCCGGGTCGGCGAGGCCGCAGGAGCCGCCCGCGCCGTCATGGCCAAAGGCCCGCGGGTTGGGACCGTAGGAGCCCTCGGGGCCGCTCAGCCACAGCCCGAGCGCGATCTCCGTGTCATGGCCGATGCCCGCGCCGAGTACCAGGTCGCGGCAGGACCCCTGTCCCTCGCGGACACGCTCGACGGCCTCCTCGGAGAGGATCCGCCGGTCGCCCGACCTGCCCCGTCCGGCGAAGATCCCGTACAGCGCGGCAACGGCGCGGGCGGTGCCGTGGCCGTTGGCCGCGGGGATCTGGGCCGCCCGCCACTGCGGGGTGTTGGCGGCGGCAGCACCCGTGGGCGGGTTGAGCAGCGTGGCGACGGCCAAGGGTTCCATCTGCGCGAACAGCGCGGCCTGTTGACGTGCGCCGGTCTCCGCGACGACGAGTTCGGCGACGCGGCCCGCCTCCTTCTCGGGAAGCCCCACAGTGAAGTCGATGCCGAGCGGACCGGTCACCTCCTGCTGGAGGAACTCACCCGGCAGCAGACCGGTGATCCGCCGGACCAACTCGCCGACCAGGAAGCCGTACGTGAGGGCGTGGTAGCCGGACCGTGTGCCGGGCTCCCACCAGGGCTCGGTCGCCGCAAGCCGGGCGGTGGTCAGGTCCCAGTCGTAGAGCTCGGCCAGGGTGTGCGGCTCGCGCAGCCCGGCCAGCCCCGCGCGGTGCGAGAGCAGCTGGCGTACGAGCACGGCCTCCTTGCCCGCCGCGGCGAATTCCGGCCAGTACGCGGCAACCGGGGCGTCGAGGTCGAGCAGGCCCCGGTCGGCGAGAATGTGGGCGCAGAGGGCGGTCGGGCCCTTGGTCGTGGACCAGACGTTGACCAGGGTGTCCTGCTCCCAGGGGCGGCTGCGGGCGGCGTCGGCCCAGCCGCCCCAGAGGTCGACGACCGGCTCTCCGCCGATCAGTACGGTCACGGCCGCGCCCAGTTCGTCGCGCTCCCGGAAGTTCGCTTCGAACGCGGTGCGCACCGCGGAGAATCGGTCGTCGCAGTGGCCGTGGATCTGCGGCACGGTGGCCTCCCTCGCCTGGGACATGCCTGTGGGACTCAGTGGGTACGCAACATACCGACTGGTCGGACCGGCGGGAAGGCCTCATGCGCCCACGAGAGGCGGCCGTTCAGCGGGCCCCCGCTTCGAGCCTGAGGCTCCAGCGGCCGGGCCCACCGGCGAGCGTGACCGTGGACAGCGGTCGGACGTCGACGTTCCAGTACGTCGACGGCGGGGCCCCCAGCGCATAGACGAGGGCGGCCCGGACGACTGCCGGTTCGGCGACGGCGACGATGGCGCCGTCGCATGCGGGGCGGGTGTCCAGCCAGCCCCCTACCCGCGAGATGAAGGCGAGCAGCGGTTCACCGCCGTGCGGGGCGGAGCGCGGGTCCGCGAGCCAGGCGTCGACGGCCGCGGGTTCGCGTGCCGCGACATCGGCGAGGGTGCAGCCGCGCCAGCGGCCCATGTCGCAGTCGCGCAGGGCGGGCTGGACGAGCGGGGCGTAACCGAGCGCCTCGCCGGTGGCGCGGCTGCGTGGGGTCGGTGAGCAGTAGCGCAGTTCGGCTGCGCCCAGGGGCACCAGGGCGTGTGCGGCAAGCTGCACCTCGTGCCAGCCGGCGTGGTCGAGCGGCCGGTCGTCGTCGAAGCGCTCGGCGAGCAGGGCGGAGCTGCGCGCCGCGGCGACGAGCGAGACTCGAACAGTCATGGCGGTGATCGTGGATCCCAACGCCACGCGGGTCAAGAGGGCCTTCGCAAGCGCTTCCGGCTCAGCCGATCCGGATGCACATCCGCGTGTGCGAGTCCTCCAGTGGCTTGAAGTCGACCTTCTCGTAGACCCCGTGGACGTCCTCGGTGGCGAGCGTGAACCCGCGGATACCGGTGGGGGCCAGGGGCCAGATGGTCGCGCGCGGTGGTGACCATCTGTGCGGTGACGCCATGACCGCGGGCCGAGCGGTCGACGTACACATCGCAGAGCCAGGCGAAGGTGGCGAAGTCGGTCACCATCCGGGCGAAGCCGATCTGATCACCCGAGTCGACGTCGTGGGCGCCGGAGTTGAGCGATCCGGCGATGGCCCCGTCCCGGTGCTCGCGGGTGCGCCCGAGGGCCCAGCGGGCGTCGGTGGAGAGCCGGCGGTGGATACGGGCCGCGTCCGGACGGGACGGGTCGGGTCGGACGAGATCTCGTGACACTGCTGCGGCATGTCGCCGTTCACGGCCGGAGGTCATCCCCCAAGCCGGTCAGGACTTCGTCGCAGGCGGTGCGCAGGCGTCGGACCCCCTCGGCGATCTCGGCCGCCCCGGCGACCGTGGCGAAGCTCAACCGGATCTGCGGGCAAGGGGGTTCGGCGCAGAAGTACGGGCGGCCGGGTGCGATGGCCACGCCCGCGCGCAGGGCCGCCGAGACCACCGCGGACTCGTCCGTACCGGCTTCCGCGTCCGGCAGGCGCAGCCACAGGCTGCCGCCGCCCGCGGGGATGTGCGGGAGCGCGAGGGCGGGCAGTTCCTGCCGCAGGGCCGTCGTCATGGCAGTACGCCGGTTTCTCAGCTCGGTCGACACCGAACGCAGATGGTGACCCCATGCCGGGGAGCCGACCAGTTCGAGCGCGGCCTCCTGGAGCGGCCGGGGCACGAAGAAGCTGTCGACGATCTGAATGGCGCGCAGCCGTCCCAGCACCGGGCCGCGGGCGGCGAGCGCGCCCACCCGCAGGCTGGGCGAGGTGACCTTGGTCAGGGAGCAGACATGGACGACCACACCGTCGGGGTCGTCGGCGGCCAGAGGTGCGGGCAGTGGCCCGGCGTCGTCGTGGACCAGGCGGCGGGCGAAGTCGTCCTCGATGACGAAGGCTCCCGCCGCACGGGCGATCCGCACGACCTCGCCGCGCCGCTCGGGGGCGAGGACCGCACCGGTCGGGTTCTGGAAGAGCGGCTGGCAGACGAAGACGCGGGCGCCGGTGGCCCGGAAGGCATCGGCGAGCAGCTCCGGCCGCACACCGTCGGCGTCGACGGGTACCGGTACGGGCCGCAGTCCGGTGGCTCGGGCGGCGGCCAGCATGCCCGGGTAGGTGGGCGATTCGACCAGGACCGGGGCGCCGGGCGGGGCCAGGGCGCGCAGTGCGGTGGCCAGGGCGCTCTGGCCACCCGCGGTGATGAGTACGTCGGCGGCGCCGAGCGCGGGCCCGACCTCCCGGGCGAACCAGGCACGCAGTTCGGTCAGACCGTCGGTGGGCGGGCGGCCCCAGGCGCCGGGGCGGCGGCCGGCCCTGGCGAGGGCGGCGGCGAGCGCCCGCTCCGGCTGGAGCGAGGAGTGGAGGTAGCCGCCGTTGAGCTCGATGACGCCGGGCGGCGGTGCGGTGAGTGTGACCAGGACACCGGAGGCGTCGACGGTACGCGGCACCGCTTCGGGGCCGCCGTCGCCACTGAGGGAGATCTCCTGCCAGGAGGTGTCGCCCGGCGGGGGCACATCGGTACGGGGCTTCGCCCGGAAGGCGCCGGAGCCGGGGCGGGTGACGACGAGCCCCTCGGCGGCGAGCTGGGCAATGGCCCGGGAGACGGTGACGGGGCTGACCCGGAAGCGCTCCACGAGGGCGCGGCTGGACGGCAGCTTTCCACCTGGTGGGTAGCGGTTCAGTTCGCCGCGGAGAGAATCAACGAGTTCAGCGACGCTGCTACGCTCTTGCATGAAAGTTAAGGATAGCGCTACTCCCGGAACCACGATAGCGGTTGGCTCATCGACGGCCGGTACGGCGAACCGCGGTGGCGTGACTCTCGCCGGGCTCGGTGTCGTCGCCTTCTCGCTGACCTTCCCGTCCACGGCCTGGGGACTGGAGAGCTTCGGCCCCTGGTCGCTGGTGGCGCTGCGCACCCTGCTCGCCGCCGCGATCGCGGGTGCTGTGCTGCTGGCGGGCCGTGTTCCGGTGCCGGACCGCAGGCACTGGGCCGGGCTCCTCGTCGTCGTCGCCGGTGTGGTGGTCGGCTTCCCGCTGCTGACGACGCTGGCGCTGCAGACGTCGACGACCTCGCACGCAGCTGTCGTGGTGGGGCTGCTGCCGCTGACCACCGCGGTGTTCTCCTCACTGCGGACCGGGGCGCGGCCGCCGCGCGCCTTCTGGATCGCGGCGCTCGCCGGGGCGGCCGTGGTGATCGCGTTCACCGTGCAGGAGAGCGGTGGTGCGCTGTCCGGCGGTGATCTGTATCTGTTCGGCGCGCTGCTGGTGTGCGCGGCGGGATACACCGAAGGCGGCAGGCTGGCCGGGGTCATGCCGGGCTGGCAGGTGGTCGGCTGGGCTCTGATTCTCGCCCTGCCGCTCGCGGCGGCGGGGGCGGCCATCGCATTGCCCTTGGAGCCGGTGCGGCTGACCGCGCACGGAGTGATCGGACTGGTCTGGGTGGCGGCCGGGTCCACCTTCATCGGCCTGTACGTCTGGTACCGCGGGATGGCGGAGATCGGGGTTCCGCGGGCCAGCCAGCTTCAGCTCGCACAGCCGCTGCTGACACTGGTGTGGTCGTTCCTCCTGCTCGGCGAAGAGGTCTCGACGGCGGCGCCGGTGGCGGCAATCGCGGTGCTCGTCTGCATCGCGGCCACCCAGCGGACGGGGCGCGCCCGGCGTCCGGGGTGAGAACCACGTACCTCCCACCGGGCGAAGTCACTTTTCGGTCATAGACTTGTCGACAAGGACCGCCACCCGTGAGGAGGTCACTCCAGATGGAGGCACACGCGGGCGACCGGCTGCTGACGCACGGCAGGACCGTGGGACAGCACGACCAGGTCGCAGAGATCCTCGAAGTGCTCGGGGCCGGGGGCACTCCCCCGTACCGCGTCCGCTCCGAGGACGGACACGAACACCTGATTTCGCCCGGTCCCGACAGCGTCGTACAGCACAGAGTCCGTAAGCAGGCGCCGGAGACTCCGTAGCGGCCTTCGGCGGACGGCACTGCTCTTCACCTCCCGGGCCCCGGGCGGGCCGACCAGTTCCTGGCAGCCCGCCCACAACACCCGGTGCGTCCACTCCGCTTCTTCTGTCAGCGGGGTGGGCGCACCCTGTTGCGATAGTGGTCGGCCACCACCCGGTCCATGGTTCCGATCCGGTCCGTGACCACGTCCTTGCCGGAGAAGTAGACGTGGCCGCGCACCTGGTCGTAGGCGGCGGCGAAGTCGAGGTGCCGGGAGAGTTCGGCCGGGTCCTGCCAGGCGGCGGGCTGGGCGGGGTCACCGGCCTTGTAGAGCGCCTCGCCCACGAACAGATCGACGCCCGTGCCCCGTACGACCGCGTCCCACCAGGGCAGCAGCTTGGCGTAGTCGGCGGCGGCGAAGCCGATGTTCCAGTAGATCTGCGGGCAGATGTAGTCGATCCAGCCCTTCTCGACCCAGCCGCGGGTGTCGGCGTGCAGATCGTCGTAGGTCTGCACACCCGCCTTCGTGTCGGAGCCGAGCGGGTCGGTCGCGGCGTTGCGCCACACACCGAACGGGCTGATCCCGAACTGGACGTTCTTCTTGATCCTCTTGATCCGCTCGGCCGTCTCGCGCACCAGCTTGTCGGTGTTGTCGCGCCGCCAGGCGGCCTTGTCCGGGAAGCCCGCACCGTATTTCGCGTACGTGGCGTCGTCGTCGAAGACCTGCCCGGCCACCGGGTACGGGTAGAAGTAGTCGTCCCAGTGCACGGCATCGATGTCGTAGCGGCGGACCGCGTCGAGCATCGCGTCCTGGACGAAGCGGCGGACCTCGGGGATTCCGGGGTTGTAGTAGAGCTTCCCGCCGTACGGCAGGACCCAGTCGGGGTGCAGCCTGGCGGGGTGGGTGGCGACCAGGCGGGACGGATCGGTGTGGTTGGCGACCCGGTACGGGTTGAACCAGGCATGCAGTTCGAGCCCGCGGCGGTGCGCCTCACGGACGGCCGTGCCCAGCGGATCCCAGCCGGGGTCCTTGCCCTGCACCCCGGTGAGGTACTGGGCCCACGGTTCGTAGGGCGAGGGCCAGAGGGCGTCGGCCGTCGGCCGGACCTGGAGGATCACGGCGTTCAGCCGCCGGTCGACGGCCTCGTCGAGGTACGCGATCAGCTCGGCCTCCTGCGCGGCCGCTGTCAGACCGGGCGCGGAGGGCCAGTCGATGTTGGCGACGGTGGCGACCCACATGCCGCGCAGCTCGCGCCGCGCCACATGGTGACCCTTGCGCGGCGCTGTGTCCGCCGGCCCGGTGCGGGCCTGCTGGGAAGGGAGCGCGACGGCATCACCGGCCGTGGTGATTGTGCTCACCACCGCTGCGACCACCCCGGCCGCACCTGCCACAAAGCCTCTTCTGGCCATTTGCCGCATTTCGTTGCACCTGCCGTCTCTCTGTCCTCGTCCGCCGCCCCGGTATCCGGGCGTAACGCAGAGCATGCCCGCCCCGGACCGCAATGACCCGTGGGTCGCGGAGTAACGTCGGGGGGTCGGGGCGGGGCACCGGAATCAGACGGGAACCTGCGACACGGAGAACAGCGAAAGGCACGAGGTGACGGACTCTATGGCCGACATTGCACGCGTCGGAGTGGTGGGCTGTGGCCAGATGGGCGCGGGTATCGCGGAGGTGTGCGCCCGCAGCGGTCTTGAGGTCAAGGTGGCCGAGACCACCGGCGAGGCGCTGGAGATCGGCCGCACCCGGCTGCACAACTCCCTCTCGAAGGCCGCCGAACGCGGCAAGATCACTCCGGAGGAGCGCGACGAGACACTGGCTCGTCTGAGCTTCACCACCGACCTCGGAGAGTTCGCCGACCGCGATCTCGTCATCGAGGCCGTCGTGGAGAACGAGCAGGTCAAGACCGAGATCTTCCAGGTGCTCGACCAGGTGGTGACCCGGCAGGACGCGATCCTCGCCTCGAACACCTCGTCCATTCCGCTGGTGAAGCTGGCCGTGGCGACCTCTCGCCCGGACCGGGTCATCGGCATCCACTTCTTCAACCCGGCCCCGGTGCAGAAGCTCGTCGAGCTGATTCCCGCGCTGACGACGTCCGACGAGACGGTGCAGCGCGCCGAGGCCCTGGTGCAGGACGTGCTCGACAAGCACCCGATCCGCGCCCAGGACCGCTCCGGCTTCGTCGTCAACGCGCTGCTGATTCCGTATCTTCTCTCCGCGATCCGGATGTTCGAGTCGGGGATCGCCAGCCGTGAGGACATCGACAACGGCATGGAGCTCGGCTGCGCCCACCCGATGGGCCCGCTCAAGCTCTCCGACCTGATCGGTCTGGACACCGTGGCCTCGGTCGCCGACTCGATGTACGCGGAGTTCAAGGAGCCGCTGTACGCCGCTCCCCCGCTGCTTCAGCGGATGGTGGACGCGGGCCGGCTCGGCCGCAAGACGGGCTCGGGCTTCTACCCGTACTCCTGATCCGTCTCTCGTGCCCGCACGGGGCCGGCCGGGAAACCCCCGGCCGGCCCCGTTCATGGTTCCGGGAGCTTCGTCCCGGCCTCGGTTCCGGGGGTTTCATCCCAGCCGTAAGTGATGGAGCATCATCAGCCCCGCCACCATGCCCGCAGCCGGGACCTCGCCACGGGCGATCATGTCGGGCACCAGCTTGAGCGGTATCCACTCGCGGCGCGAGGACTCGAAGTCGTCGCTGGGGTGGCCGGTCCAGATGGCCTCCTCGGACCAGTAGAGGTGGTGCCGGGCGTCGGTGAGGCCGTTCGACGGCTCCACGGTCAGCAGCGGACGCAGCGGTCCGGGGCGCCAGCCGGTCTCCTCCTCCATCTCCCGGGCGGCAGCCGCTTCGATGTCCTCGCCGTCCTCGACGACGCCGGCGGCGAGTTCCCAGCCCCAGCTGTCGGTGATGAACCGGTGCCGCCAGAGCAGCAGTACCTCGTTGGCCTCATTGACGACGGTGGCCGCCGCGACGGCGCGGAGCCGGATGAGGTAGTGGTCGAGATGACGGCCGTCGGGGATGAGCACATCCGCCAGGTTGACCCGGAACCAGCGGTTCTCATACACGGTTTGCTCGTTCAGATTCGTCCACTGCACAGTTTTGCCACCTTCCGACAAGTAGGTGACAACATCGCAGCAGGAGCCGGACCGGAGGGGAACGTACCGGTACCCGCGGGTCCGAACTCACAGCGGTACGCGCAACGCCCCGTCGATCAGTTCGGCGGCCCGCCCCGCGTCGGCGCAGCCGCTCGCGATCAGATCCTCGCGCACCGCACGCAGCCGGTCGCGCAGCCGTTGCGACTCCATGCCCCTGGCCCGCTCCGCCATCTCCACGGCCGTGGCCGCCGCCCGGTCCGCCTCGCCCTGACGCAGCTCGATATGGGTCAGCATGGCCAGCCGGTGCACCCGGCCCCGGTCGTGCGCAGGGGTCCGCGCGGCCGTCACCGCGTGTTCCCTGGCTCCCGGCAGATCTCCGAGGCTGAGCAGGGCCTCGGCCACCTGCACATCGACCAGGCCCGGCTGGACGTACCCCGTCTCGTCCGGTTCATGGCCCGCCCGGATGCGTCCGGCCTCCGACTCGGCGCGCCGGACGCACTCCAGGGCGCTTGTGGCGTCGCCGATCCGGGCGTACGCCTTGGCCTGCATCGCGTACAGATCGGCGGCCAGCGCGGGAGTGATGTGCCGGCCGGCGGCCCGTAGCGCCGCCTGCGCGAAGGCCACCGACTGCCGGTAGTCGGCGAGGAACAGCGACTGGTTGACCAGCAGGGCGATCACATAGCCGCCGAGCCCCCGGTCGCCGCTCGCCTTGGCCAGCCGCAGTGCCTGGTGGAAGTAGCGCTGGGCGAGCCCGTGCGCGTCGGAGTCGTAGGCGCAGATGCCCGCGACCGCCACCAGCCCGCCCGTCGCCCGGTGCAGTTGGCGCCCCATCGCGTCGCTGTAGCTGCCGCGCAGCAGCGGGGCGGTCCCTGTGTTGAGGAAGCCGACGATGCGGGAACGGGTCGCGATTCCGCCTGCCCTGCGGTACATCAGTTCGTAGTGGGCACGGGCCGCGCGCAGGGTCACTATGTCGGCCACGCAGACCCGGGTCGGGCCGCTGCGGGAGACGTCGACGTCCTCCGGCGGGTTCTCCCACTCCCAGACGGGCATCACCGCGGTGGTGCCCGTGACGGCGGCCGCGGCGAGTATGTGCGGGCGCTGCTGGTCGTCGGAACGCCACTGCGCGGTGGCCCGCTCGACGAATCCGGTGAGCGTGGATCCGGGCACGGCCGTGCCGGCGCCCGGGGTCGCCATGCCGATGTCGTCCAGCGAAAGAGACCTGTTCAGCCGGCTCCCGAGCACTTCACAGATCAGGTCCGGCACCTGGCCGCGCGGGCGCTGCCCTTTCAACCACCGTGCCACCGCGGTGTGTTCGTACCGCAGGCACAGTCCGCGGGAACGGCCGGCCCGGTTGATGTGCGCGGCGAGGCCCGCCCGGGAGACGCCGGCCTCCCCGATCAGGGCCTCCAGCAGAATGTTGGGCTCCGTTGCCCCCATTTGCCCCTCCGGTGATTCGGCACGCCGAGGCGTGTCGCACCAGTGGAGCACGATTCACACGGGGTGTGAACGCAATGCCCGAACTGTCCCGCTGCGCACTCTGCTGCGCCGGTGCTCGGATCGGTTGAATCAGTCGTCTCGCAAGAGGCGGCCGGGTCGTCTGCTCCCCCTCGTACAGTCGACGACCCGCACCCGCACCGTCCGTCTCCGCCGACCTGCCCGACACTCCGTGGCGGCGCGGACGGTGCGGGCAACGCCCGCGAGCGGTTCTGTGCCGCTCGGCGAGCACAGGAGGGGCGTATCCGGTCAGCGGATACGCCCCTCTTTCATGATGTGTGCCGCATGAGGGGCTACGCGCCCCGCAGCACCGCGCCCGTCCGCTCGGCGGCCAGGGCCACCGCCGCGTCGCGGGCGGCCGTGGCCTCGTCCACGGTCAGCGTGCGGTCCGCCGCGCGGAAGCGCAGCGCGTACGCCAGGGACTTGCGGCCCGCACCGATCTGGTCGCCGGTGAAGACGTCGAACAGCCGCAGCGATTCGAGGAGTTCACCCGCGCCCGCACGCAGCGCGTGCTCCACCTCGGCGGCGGGGACGCTCTCGGCGACGATCAGCGCGACGTCCTGGGTCGCCACCGGGAAGGCGGAGATCCGGGGCGCCCGGAGCGCACCGTCGACGGCCTGCTCCAGGACGTCGAGCTCGACCTCCATGGCGCAGGTGCGCTCCGGCAGGTGGAGCTCCTTGATGACGCGCGGGTGCAGCTCACCGGCGTGCCCGAAGAGGGTCTCCTCGCCGTTCACCGTGACGTACAGCGCGGCGCAGCGGCCCGGGTGCCACGGCGCGTGCTGGTCGCTCCGGACGGTCACCTCGACGCCCGCCTCACGGGCGATCGTACGAGCGGCCTCGATGGAGTCCGCCCAGTCGGCCGGGCGGCCCTTGCCCCACCAGCCGGCCTGCTCGCGGGCGCCCGCGAGGACGACCGCGGCGCGGCGCGGCTGACGCGGCAGCGTGGCGTTGAGCCCCGCGATCTCCTCGTCGGTGGGACGGCGGTCGACGGGCAGCCGTACGGCCTTCGTCTCGCTGCCGGTCGGCCTGAAGACCAGGCCGGTCTCGAAGAGCGCGAGGTCGTGGCTGCCACGGCCGTCGTTGCGCCGCAGTGCGCCGAGCAGGCCCGGCAGCAGCGTGGTGCGCAGCGCCGGCTCCTCGTCGGAGAGCGGGTTGACGAGCTCGACCGTACGGCGGCGGGCGTCGTCGGAGTCGATCCCGAGCTGGTCGAGCACGGCGTCGCCGATGAACGGGTAGTTCAGCGCCTCGACGTAGCCGGCTCCGGCGAGCGCCCGGCCGATCCTGCGGTGCAGCCGCTGACGGTCGGTGAGCCCGCGGCCGGACGGCGGCGTCGGGAGGGTGGACGGGAGGTTCTCGTAACCCTCGAGACGGATGACCTCTTCGGCGAGGTCGTTCGGCTCGCTCAGGTCGGGCCGCCAGGACGGCACGGTGACGAGGAGCTCGTCCTGCCCGTAGACGTCGCAGCCGACCTGCTGGAGGCGGCGTACGACGGTCTCGCGGCCGTAGGCGACACCGGCCACCCGGTCGGGGTGGTCCGCGGGCATCGCGATGGTGCGCGGTGCGGAGGGGGCGGCCACCTCGGTGACACCGGCCTCGGCGGTGCCGCCGGCGAGCAGCACCAGCAGGTCGACGGTGCGCTGTGCGGCGGCGGCCGCGGCCTGCGGGTCGGCGCCGCGCTCGAAGCGCTTGGACGCCTCGGAGGACAGCTTGTGGCGGCGCGCGGTCCGGGCGATCGAGATCGCGTCGAAGTGCGCGGCCTCGATGACGACCTCGGTGGTGCTGTGCGCGTCCTCCCGGACGTCCGCGATCTCGGTGTTGGCTCCGCCCATGACACCCGCGAGGCCGATCGGCCCGCGGTTGTCGGTGATGACCAGGTCCTCGGCGTCCAGGACGCGGACCGTGCCGTCGAGGGTGGTGAGCTTCTCGCCCTGCTGGGCGCGGCGCACCCCGATCGGCCCGTCGATGCGGGTGCGGTCGTAGGCGTGCAGCGGCTGGCCGAGCTCCAGCATCACGTAGTTGGTGATGTCGACGGCGAGCGAGATCGGGCGCATCCCGGCCTTCTGCAGCCTGCGCTGCAGCCAGATCGGGGAGCGTGCCTCGGACTGCAGGCCGACGACGGTGCGCGCGGTGAACCTGTCGCAGCCGATCGGGTCGGCGACCTTGACCGGGTAACCGAACGCGTTCGGCGCGGGCACGTCGAGAAGGGCCGGGTCGCGCAGCGGCAGCCCGTAAGCGATGGCGGTCTCGCGGGCGACGCCACGCATGGACAGGCAGTAGCCGCGGTCCGGCGTGACGGCGATGTCGAGGACCTCGTCGACGAGCTGGAGCAGCTCGATCGCGTCGGTGCCGACCTCGTGCTCCGGCGGCAGCACGATGATGCCGTGCGTGCCGTCGTCGCCCATGCCGAGCTCGTCGGTGGAGCAGATCATGCCGTGCGAGGTCTTGCCGTACGTCTTGCGTGCGGCGATCGCGAAGTCGCCGGGCAGGACGGCGCCCGGGAGGACCACGACGACCTTGTCGCCGACGGAGAAGTTACGGGCTCCGCAGACGATCTCCTGCGGCTCGCCGGTGCCGTTGGCGTTGCCGACGTCGACCGTGCAGAAGCGGATGGGCTTCTTGAAACCCTCCAGCTCCTCGATGGTCAGTACCTGTCCGACGACCAGCGGGCCCTTGAGGCCGGCACCGATCTGCTCGACGGTCTCGACCTCCAGACCCACGGCGACGAGCTTGGCCTGTACATCACGGCCGGTCTCCGTCGCCGGCAGGTCGACGTACTCCCGCAGCCAGGAAAGCGGGACGCGCATCAGATCTCCATCCCGAACGGCCGGGTGAACCGGACGTCACCCTCGACCATGTCTCGCATGTCTTCGACGTTGTGGCGGAACATCAGCATCCGTTCGATGCCGAACCCGAAGGCGAATCCGCTGTACTTCTTGGGGTCGACACCGCAGGCGATGAGCACCTTGGGGTTGACCATGCCGCAGCCGCCGAGCTCGATCCAGCCCTCGCTGCCGCAGGTGCGGCAGGGGCGGTCCGGGTTGCCGACGGAGGCGCCGCGGCAGACGTAGCAGACCATGTCCATCTCGGCGGACGGCTCGGTGAACGG
The DNA here is from genome assembly GCF_042882185.1 of Streptomyces sp. NPDC058239. Lineage (NCBI taxonomy): Bacteria > Bacillati > Actinomycetota > Actinomycetes > Kitasatosporales > Streptomycetaceae > Streptomyces > Streptomyces sp. NPDC058239. The sequence goes on along the minus strand of NZ_JBHVWS010000003.1, from coordinate 290,781 downwards.
GAAGAAGTTCGGCCGGAGCCGGGTCTTCATGTCCGGGCCGAAGAGCGCCTGGACCATGTGGTCGAGGGTGCCCTTGAGGTCGGCCATGGTGAGGCCCTCGTCGATGGCGAGCAGCTCGATCTGGTGGAAGACCGGGGTGTGCGTCGCGTCGAGCTCGTCGGTGCGGTAGACGCGGCCGGGGCAGACGACGTAGACGGGGGGCTCACGGTCGAGCAGGGTGCGGGCCTGTACCGGCGAGGTGTGCGTACGCAGCACGACACCGGACTCGTCGTTCCTGGCACCGTCGGCGCCCTGGATGAAGAAGGTGTCCTGCATCTGCCGGGCCGGGTGGTCGGGCACGAAGTTCAGGGCGTCGAAGTTGAACCACTCCGCCTCGACCTCGGGGCCCTCCGCGACCTCGTAGCCCATGGCCACGAAGACGTCCGCGACACGCTCCATGAAGGTCGTCAGCGGGTGGCGGGCGCCGGCCGGGATGCGGTCGTAGGGCAGCGTGACATCCACCGCCTCCTCGACCAGCACGCGGGCGTCCCGCTCGGCCTCCAGCTCCGCCTGACGGGCGGCGAGGGCCTTGCTCACGGCGCCGCGGGCCTGGCCCACGCGCTTGCCCGCCTCGGCCTTGGCCTGCGGCGGCAGGGCGCCGATCTCCCGGTTGGCGAGCGACAGGGGCGAGGTACCACCGGTGTGCGCGGTCTTCGCCTGGGCGAGCGCGTCGAGGTCACCGGCGGCGGCGAAGGCGGCGAACGCCTCGTCCCGCATGCGCTCGATCTCTTCCGGTTTCAGTGCCTCGACCTCGACTGGGTCGTACGACTTGTTCGGTGCCGACATCTCTTCCCGTGCTTCCGATTGGCTGGTACTGCGCTTACCGGGGAATACCCCCGGACCCCCATGGCCCCGCTCGACGACTGGAGGACGCAAAGGTGCCAAAGGTCGAGTCTAAGGGTCACAGGATGTGTGGGAGGCCCGTGGGCTGCTCAGACCAGGTAGGCCGGCGTGCTCACGGGCAGAATAAATCGGAATTCCGCGCCGCCGCCGGGACCGCGGCCGACCGTGATCGTGCCGCCGTGCGCCTCGACGATGCCCTTGACGATGTAGAGGCCCAGGCCCGTACCGCCGCGCTTGCTCCCCCGCCAGAAGCGGGTGAAGACACGGCCCATCGACTCCTCGGGGATGCCGGGGCCTTCGTCGCTCACGGTGACGGCCGTTCCCTTCTCGTCGCTCTTCGCGGGTGCGGGTGCGACTTCAATGGTGACGGTTCCCTCGCCGTGGCGCACCGCGTTTTCCAGCAGGTTGCCGAGCACCTGGTCGACCTTGTCCGGGTCGGCCCAGACCGCGGGCAGCGGCTGGCAGGTACGGACGAGGAAGCGGTCGGGGGTCTGGCCGTTCGCGGTGAGGGCCTGGATGTGGCGTTCGACGGCGGCGGAGAGGTCCACGGGCTGCCGTCGCAGCTCCAGCCGGCCGGAGTCGATCCGGGAGATGTCGAGCAGTTCGGCAATGAGCCGGGTGACGCGGCCCGCGTCGGCGTCGACGGTCTCCAGCATCAGGCGCTTCTGGTCGTCGGTGAACCGTTCCCACTTGGCGAGGAGGGTCGCTGTGAAGCCCTTGACGGAGGTCAGCGGGGAGCGCAGCTCGTGGGCGACGGTCGCGATCAGCTCGGCGTGGCTGCGCTCGGTGCGGCGGCGGGCCTCGGTGCCGCGCAGCGAGATCACCAGACGGCGTACGGGACCGGTCGGGTGCTCTCGTACGTACCGTGCGGAGACCAGGACCTCGCGGCCGCCGGGCAGCAGCAGATTGCGCTCGGGCTGACCGACCCGGGTGGCGAGGCCGCCGTACGGATCGGTCAGCGCCCACCAGCGGCGGCCCTTGAGGTCCTCCAGCGGCAGCGCGTGCTCCAGGGGGCGGCCGAGAGCGGCGGCCCGGGGCACGGCGGTGATCCGGGCGGCCGCGGAGTTGAAGCAGATGACCCGGCCGGTCTCGTCGGCGATGACCAGGCCGTCGGGGAGGTCGTCGGGATCGACGGTCGCATCGACGGGTCCGAGGTCCGGCCCTTCGGCCGGTTCGCCCGCCGTGCCGGGGCCTTCACCGGCGCGCACGACGGCCGCGTGTGTCTCGCGCGGCCTGCTCATGCCGACAGCCATATCCCGTACCCCACCTCTCGAACCGGTGCAGTGGGCCCCCGAGTTCGTCACCCTACTAGTCGTCGGTGACGGAGCGACACCCTGCGGGGGCGCACTGCTGCGGTCCGCCGTTCGGCGGGGTACGGGGCGTGGCGTCGGTCAGACGGCGACCTCGACGCGGTCACCGGCCGGCCTGGCCGCCCGTTCACGCCTCATGAGCGATCCGGAAGCGAACGATCCGGCGGCCGTGCAGGCCGCGATCACCATCAGGAGCAGGGCCGCACCCCACGAGGCACCGTTCGCCGCGCCGGTCAGCGAGGTGGCGAGCAGCGGTACGAATCCGGCCACGACGCCCGCGAGGTTGTAGGACATCGCGACGGCGCTGTAGCGGAACGCCTCGGGGAACATTCCGGAGACCACGGCGCCGATGGGGGCGTACGGAATGGAGAGTGCGCCGATCCCGAGCCCCACCCCGAGGTAGACCAGTGCGGGCTTGCCGGTGTCGACGAGCCAGAAGGCCGGGAAGGCGACGGCCATCGTGATGAGGCCGCCGATGGCACAGACCGTCCAGGCGCCGATCCGGTCGGCGATCCGCCCCGCCACGACGAGCACGACGATCTCGACGATCGAGCCGATGACGGTGGCGTTCAGCATCACGGACTTGTCGATGCCCAGCTCGTCGGTGCCGTACGAAATGATGAACGTGGTCATCAGGAAGAAGCCGCCGACGCCGAGCAGGGCCGCGCCGATGCCGATGATCATGCGGCCCCAGGTGCGGCGGAACGCCTCGATGAGCGGTGCGGGCTTCGGGCCGTTCTTCTCGGCGTCGGCGAGCATCGCGTGGAAGACCGGCGACTCCTCGATCCGCAGCCGCATGTAGAGCGCGAAGCCGAGCAGCGGGAACGCGGCGAGGAACGGCAGGCGCCAGCCCCAGGAGTAGAAGGAGTCGTCGGGCAGCATCCCGACGAGGGCGAACGCGCCGGACGAGATCAGGGTGCCGACGGGCGAGCCGAGCTGCGGGATCGAGGAGTAGCTGCCGTGCTTCTCCTTCGGCGTGTGCTCCAGCGTGAGCAGCATGGCGCCGCTCCACTCACCGCCGACCGAGATCCCCTGCAGGAAGCGGAGGAGTGCGAGCAGGACGGGGGCCCAGATGCCGATGGTGGCGTAGCTGGGCAGCAGGCCGATACAGCCGGTGGTGACGCCCATCATCACGACGGTGATGATCAGGGCGACCTTGCGGCCGTAGCGGTCTCCGATGTGACCGAAAACGGCCGCACCGATGGGCCGGGCGACAAAGCCCACGGCGAAGGTGACGAAGGACGCGATGGTGCCCACGGCCGGGTCCAGCTCGGGGAAGAAGAGCCGGTTGAAGACCAGGGCGGCGGCGGTGCCGTAGAGGAAGTAGTCGTACCACTCCAGGGCGGTGCCGGTGAAGGCGGCGATCAGCAGTCGCCGGATGTCCTTGATGTCGGGCGAGCTCACACGTTCTCCTGGGGACGGAGGGCCTGGTGGCCTTGAGGGGACGGGGGAACGGGCTGTACGGGTGTGAGGGGGGCGGCCTGGGCCGCGAGGCCGTGCGGGTCGTGGACGGGATCGCCGTCCACGACGGTCGCGAGGACCTGGAGCGAGCCGATCCGGTCCGGATCGGTGCGGAGCGGGTCTGCGTCGAGGATCGTGAGGTCGGCGAGCTGCCCGGGGACGAGGCGTCCCTTGCGGCCGCCGAAGCCGGTGGCGCGGGCGGAGCCCTCGGTCCAGGCGCGCAGGGCGTCGAGGACCGGGACGCGCTCGTCGGGCCCGTACACGGCGCCCGAGCCGGTGCGCCGCTGGACCATGGCCTGGATGGCGGGCAGCGGGGCTCCGGGGGCGACGGGCCGGTCGGAGCTGCCGGGTACGGGCAGGCCGAGGTCGAGCAGCGAGCGCAGCCGATAGGACCAGGCCGTGCGCTGCGCGCCGAGCGACTCGGCCATGGCGTCGCCGAACGCCGGCAGGAAGTTGTGCTGCGGTACGGGGATCACGCCGAGCTCGGCGAACCGGCCGAGTTGGTCGGGGCGGACCACTCCGGCATGTTCGATGCGGTGGTGCACGCCGGGGCGCGGGAGCTCGCGCTGAGCGCGGGTGAATGCGTCGAGCGCGAGGTCGACGGCCCGGTCGCCGATGGCGTGGGCGGCGACGGTCCAGCCGGAGCGGTGGGCGGCGACGACGGTTTCGGTCATGGCGTCGGCGTCGTTCTGGAGGTATCCGGTGGGGTTGGCCGCCTCTGCCTCGTTGTGCGGGCAGCCGCAGAAGGGTTCGGTGACGGCGGCGGTCCGCCCGAGCAGGGAGCCGTCCAGGAAGATCTTGACGGGCCCCAGGGAGAGCCGGTCGTCGCCGAAGCCGGTGCGCATCCCGAGGTCGAGCCCGAGGCCGATGCCGTCGTCGATGTGCGAGACCAGCGGGTGCAGGACGTCGGAGGCGGCCATCAGCTGGGCGCGGGTGTGGAGTCTGCCGGTGTCGCGGGCGAGCTGGTAGGCGGCGAGTTCGACCGGGGTGTGGCCGATCCAGCCGCCGCCGATGCCGGCCTCGGTGAAGCTGGTGATGCCTTCGGTGAGGTAGTGCCGGGTGGCGGCTCCGACGGCGTCGGCGACGGTCTCCACGGGGTACGGGAGCACGTGCCGCTGCACGAGGCGCTGGGCGGTCTCCTCCAGGAGTCCGTCGGGCCGGCCGTCCTCGTCGCGGGAGACGACCCCGCCGTCCGGATCGGTGAAGCCGCCGGCCAGGATGCCCGCGAGGCGCAGCACCGGGGTGTTGACGACGCAGGCGTGCCCGGAGGTGTGCTTCAGCCACACCCGTCGGCCGCCCGCGGCCCGGTCGAGGGCGTCGCGGTGCGGGTAGCGCCCGCCGGTCCGGTTGTGGTCGAGTCCGGCGCCGATCACCCAGGCGTCCCCGGGCAGCGTGGCGGCGTACTCGGCCACGGCGTCGTACACCTCGTCGACGGTCCGTGCGCCGGAGACGTCGAGCTGGGTGAGGGTGAGGCCGAACCACGCGGTGTGGCAGTGGGCGTCGTTGAAGCCGGGCACGACCGTGGCACCGCCCGCGTCGATGACCCGTGCGGCGGGGAGGTGCTCGACCTCCTCGTCGAGCCCGACGATGCGGCCGTGCAGGGCACCGAGGGTGCGGGCGGTGGGCCGGGCGTCGTCGAGGGTCAGGATGTTCGCGTTGCGGACCAGCAGATCGAGTTTCACGGGCGAGGGTCTTTCGGGCTCAGGCGAGGTGGTGCAGCTGGGCGAGCGGCACGGCGTCGGCGGCGGGGGTTGTGGTGGGGACGCCGTCGACCAGGACCGGTGCCGGCTCGCGGGGCACCAGGACGTGCGGGGTCGCGGTGTTGTGGAGCATGTCGGCGCGGGTGAGGCCGCGGGAGCCGCGGATCGGCGCGTAGGTGAGTCCCTTGGGCAGCGCCGCCCGGGCGGCCCGGTCCGCCAGCGCGGCCTCGGCGACGAAGATCCGGGAGAGCCGCGCGGGCGCCTGGCCGAGGGCGCCGAAATAGCGCTTGTACGTGCGGGGCTGGGTCAGCCGGGTCGATCCCGAACCGGACCCCGTGTTGCCCCACGCCACGAACCCGGCCTTGATGACCAGTTCGGGCTTCGAGCCGAAGTAGGCGGGGTGCCAGAGCACCAGGTCGGCGAGGCGCCCCACCTGGGCGGTGCCGACCTCGTGCGCGAGGCCGTGGGCGATCGCCGGGTTGAGGGTGATCTTGGCGAGGTAGCGCAGGGCCCGCCGGTTGGCACGGTGCTCGACGCCGCCCTCCCCGGCCGCCAGTGCCTGGAGGTGCGCGAGCTGCCAGGTGCGGCGGACGGTCTCGGCGATGCGGCCCATGCCCATGGAGTCGGAGTTGACGATGGAGATCGCGCCGAGGTCGTGCAGGGCGTTCTCGGCGGCGATGGCATGGGCGCGGATACGGCCCCTGGAGATCTCCACATCGCTGGGGGAGTGGTGGTTCTGCCGGTGCACGGTCATCGTCATCGGGAAGAGTTCCCCGACAGTGTTCGGGGTGTACGGGATGGTCGGCGTGGTCGACGACGGCAGGATGTTCGGCTCGGAGAGGATCTCCAGCAGATCGGGGTGACCTCCACCGCCCTCCACGTGGTACGCGTGCACGGTCCGGCCCCGGGTGGAGCCGATGGTGTCACGCAGATAGCCGGACTCGTTCATGGAGTCGGTGTGCAGGGCGACCGGCAGGTCGGCGGCCTCGGCGGTGTCGAGGCAGTTGTCGATGATGCGCGGGGTGGCCCCGAAGTCCTCATGGATCTTGAAGCCGCCGGCCCCTGCGAGGACGGACTCGTCGAGCAGGGTGCGGGAGCTGGACGAACCGCGGGCCAGGAACGCGATGTTGAGCGGGGTGCCCTGCCAGGAGCTCATCAGGGTGTGCAGATTGTGGGCCGGATTGCAGCCGATCTCCCAGACCCCGCCGAGCCCCATGCCGACGAGCGTGGTGACTCCGGCCGCGAGCGCTGCGGGCGCCACCTCGGGCGAGGAGAGATGGACGTGGCTGTCCACGATGCCGGGGGTGGCGATCAGCCCTTCGCCGGGGACGACCGAGGTGTGCGAGTCGATGGCGTACTCGACCGGCATCACGTCCGGGTTGCCGACGCCGCCGACGGAGACGATCCGGCCGTCCTTGATGCCGATGTCGGTCTTGCGGACGCCGAGAACCGGGTCCATGAGGACGACTCCGGCGACCACCATGTCCAGGGCGGAGTCCCGGTCGGAGCGGGGCGAGGCCAGCAGCCCGTCGCGTACGGTCTTGCCGCAGCCGCCGAGCAGTTCGTCGCCGGGGGTGCCGTCGTCGGCCTCCACCTCGACCCAGAGGGAGGTGTCGCCGAGCCGGATGCGGTCACCGGTGGTGGGACCGTACAGAGCGTTGTACGTACGGCGGTCGATGCTGGTCATGCGCGCTGCTCCTCGGACTGGGCGTGCTGCGGGTGACGGGAGAGGGGGATCAGCGAGACCTCCCGGGACTCCCCCGGTTCGAAGGCCAGCGCGGTGCCGGCCGCGATGTCCAGCCGCAGACCGCGCGCCGCTTCCCGGTCCAGCTCCAGGGCCGCGTTCACCTCGTGCAGCGGATAGTGCGAGGAGACGAACACCGTACGGTCACCGGTGTTGCGGAGGGTGAGGGTGGTGCGCGGACGCCCCTCGTTGATCCGTACCGGATCGGGGGCGGTCCGTACGGCACCGGGTGCGGTGTCGGGTGTCCCCGGGCCGATCGGCCGGTCGACGGCGACCAGGGCGGTGCCGCTCGGGAAGAGCGCCTCGACCTGCACGGTGGTGACGATGTCGGCCACGCCGTCCATCACGTCGGCCTCGGTGAGCACGGAGCGGCCCACCTCGATCACTTCGTCCAGACCGAGCCCGTCCCAGGCGGCTTCCAGCACCTCGTCGCAGATCAGCGCGATGGCCTCCGGCGTGTTCAGCAGCCGGCCGCGCGCCCTGCGGCGGCGGGCCAGTTCGGCGACGGTGAACAGCTGGAGACGCTCCTGCTCGCGAGGCGTCAGATGCACTGCCAGGACCTCCCTGAATGCGGTGGGCCCGGAGGGGGATTCCGGATTGCCTCAGCTTCAAGGGCAACGAGCACAGATCCAACGTCGAAACATCACCCGTACAGCCCCTTACATTGGTCATATGCACACTCCGGATTCCGGTTTCCCTCCCCCGTCCCGTCGGATCGCCGAGCTCGCGGGCCAGTGCCTGGACAACATCGACGGTCTGATCGGCCAGTGGATGGAGATGATCAATCCGGTCCGGAGCGCCTATGCGGACCGAGTGCCGGACGCCGATTTCCGCAGTTCCGCCTGGCAGGCGTTCGAGCTGCTGCTGCGTACGGTGGCGCAGCTTCCGGTGCCCGTGCACATCGCCGGGGTGTCGCAGCGCGTGGGTGAGCAGCGGGCCCGCCAGGGCGTCCCGCTGGATTCGCTGCTGGAAGCGGCCCGGCTGGACTTCCGGGTGGTGTGGGCGGCGCTGGTCCAGCGGGCGGACGAGGAGGACATGGCGGAGCTGGTGACGTCCGCGTACCACGTATGGGAGGCCGTCGAGTCCCATGTCACGGGCATCATGACGGCGTATCAACGCACGGTTCTGGAAATGGGCCGGCGCCAGGAGGACGAGCGGCGGATGTGGTTCTCCCGGCTGCTGGAGAGCGAGGGCCACAACCCGACGGTGGTACGGAACGCGGCGCTGGCCCTGGGCTTCGACGGCGCGGGCACGTTTCTGTGCGCGGCGGCCCCGGCGGCGGAGGGTTCGGGGCTGCACCGGGCCGCGACGGCGCTGCGCGCGGCGGGTGCTCCGGTGCAGTACCAGGCGGTCGGCGGGGACGCGGTGCTGGTGGTGGAGCTGGGCCGGCGCACCACGTGGCAGTCGGTGCTGGTCCGGCTCGCGTCCACCCCGTGCGGTGTCTCGCCGCAGGCGAACGGGCTCGCAGCGGTACCCAGGGCGGCGGTGCTGGCCATCGCGACGGCGCAGATGCTGCCGCCGGACGCCCATTCACCGAGGCTGCTGGAGGACAGCTGGCTGGATGTGCTGGTGCGGCGGGCCGGGGACTTCGGCACGGATCTGGCCGCCGATGTGCTGGGCGGTCTCGACGGCCCCGGAGTGTCGGCCACGGAGGCGGCACGTCTGCTGGAGACCGTCACCGAGCATCTGCGCGGCAACGGCTCCATCGCGGACACCGCGGCCGCGCTGTACTGCCACCGCAACACGGTCCAGCACCGCTTCGCCCGCTTCCACGAGCTGACCGGCCGCGACGTCCGGCGCCCCGACGACGCGGCACTGGTCGCGGTGGCCCTGCGGGCCAGGACCGCGGCCGCGGATTAGCGGCGCGGGCGCTGGGCCCGTGCGGAGGCGTACAGGCAGACGGCCGCCGCCGTCGCCAGATTGAGGCTCTCCGCCTTGCCGTGGATCGGCACCCTCACGACGGCGTCGGCCAGCGCCCGGGTCTCCTCCGGCAGGCCCCAGGCCTCGTTGCCGAAGACCCAGGCGGTCGGCCCGCCCATGGTCCCCGCGTCCAGCTCGTCGTCGAGGTCGTCGTCGCCCGCTCCGTCGGCGGCGAGAATCCGTACGCCCGCGTCCCTCAGCCCCTGCACGGCCTGCTCCACCGGAACACCGACGGCGACCGGCAGATGGAAGAGCGAGCCGACCGAGGCCCTGACGGACTTGGGGTTGTAGAGGTCCACCGAGGCATCGGTGAGCACGACGGCGTCGGCACCCGCGGCGTCGGCGCAGCGCAGCACCGTACCGGCGTTCCCCGGGTCGCGTACATGGGCGAGGACGGCGACCAGCTTCGGCTTCGCGGCGAGGATCGCGTCGAACGGCGAGTCGAGGAAGCGGCAGACACCGATGAGGCCCTGCGGGGTGACGGTCTGCGACACATCGGCGAGCACATCTCCGTCCGCGAGGTGCACCCGGGCGCCGGCCGCGTGGGCGGCGTCGACGATGTCGGCGTACCGCTCGGCCGCCTCGACGGTGGCGAACAACTCGATCAGCGTCGCCTCGCCGTCGCTGCCGCGGTGCCCGGCGGCCTCGCGCACGGCCTGCGGCCCCTCGGCGATGAACCTGCGCTCCTTGCCGCGGAAGTTGCGCTTGGCCAGCCGCCGGGCGGCGGTGACGCGCGGCGATCGCGGGGAGATCAGTTCGGGGGTGCCCATGGTCGGCGGCGAGCCTCTCTGCGTACGGAGGTGACGGACGTACGGAACATGTCGTGCAACGCACCGGACCCGCAGACGACGAGCGCCTGCGGGTCCGGCTCAGAAGCCAAGAAGTGCGACCTGGATCAGGCGGCCTTCGGGGCGTTGACGTCGCTCGGGAGGGCCTTCTGGGCAACCTCGACGAGGGCGGCGAACGCGTTGGCGTCGTTGACCGCGAGCTCGGCCAGGATCTTGCGGTCCACCTCGATGTTGGCGGCCTTCAGACCCTGGATGAGGCGGTTGTACGTCATGCCGTTCTGGCGGGCAGCGGCGTTGATGCGCTGGATCCACAGCTGACGGAAGTCGCCCTTGCGCTTCTTGCGGTCGTTGTAGTTGTAGACCAGGGAGTGGGTGACCTGCTCCTTGGCCTTGCGGTACAGGCGCGAGCGCTGACCGCGGTAACCGCTGGCGGCCTCGAGGATTGCCCGGCGCTTCTTGTGGGCGTTGACTGCCCGCTTGACGCGTGCCACTTGTTAACTCCTTGTAGCGGGGCTGGTGTTCACGGTATCGACTCACCCAGCCCGGAAACGAATTGGTCCCGGTGTGATCGAGGTCGCGCCCCCGGATTCACCGGGGGCCGAGCCTCACTTGCCGAGAAGCTTCTTGATCTTCTTGGCGTCGGCCGGAGCCACGACGACCGTGCCGGTCAGCGAGCGGGTCTTCTTGGACGACTTGTGCTCGAGCAGGTGGCGCTTGCCGGCCCTCTCGCGGAGCACCTTGCCGGAGCCGGTGATCTTGAAGCGCTTGCTGGCACCGCTGTGCGTCTTGTTCTTCGGCATCGCGCCGTTCTCTCCTCGTCAGTGGCGCCCCTCGCGGTGCGGGCACCGGACAGCAGGGGCGTCAGATCTTGGTGGGAATTCCGGGGAGACCCGGGGCCGCCTGGATGGCGACCCCTGAGATCACGCCTCGGAAGGTGTCTCGGCCGGAGCCTCGGACTGCGCTTCGGCAGCCTCGCCCGCAGCTTCGGCGTCGGGGGTGGAACCCTGACGCTCCGCCTTGCGGGCGGCCTGGGCCTCGCGGGCCTCGGCCATGGCTTCGGTCTTCTTCTTGTGCGGGCCCAGAACCATGATCATGTTCCGGCCGTCCTGCTTCGGGTTGGACTCGATGAAGCCGAGTTCCTCCACGTCCGAAGCGAGACGCTGGAGCAGTCGGAAGCCCAGCTCAGGGCGGGACTGCTCACGACCACGGAACATGATCGTGATCTTGACCTTGTCGCCCTGCTTGAGGAACCGGACGACGTGACCCTTCTTGGTGTCATAGTCGTGCGGGTCGATCTTCGGCCGGAGCTTCATCTCCTTGATGACCGTGTGCGCCTGGTTCTTGCGCGCCTCACGGGCCTTCATGGCCGACTCGTACTTGAACTTCCCGTAGTCCATGAGCTTGCACACGGGCGGACGGGCGGTCGCCGCCACCTCGACCAGGTCGAGGTCGTACTCCTGTGCGAGTTCCAGGGCCTTGGCAAGCGGAACAATCCCGACCTGCTCGCCGCTGGGACCGACAAGTCGCACCTCGGGAACGCGAATCCGGTCGTTGATGCGGGGCTCGGCGCTGATGGATCCTCCTCGGTAGCACCACGCGGCCGCCTGGCGGACAGCCACGTAACGTCTGTTTTCCTGAGACCAACCGCACCAGCACATCAAAAATGCCCCGGACGGGACACAGGCGGGGCTCCTGGAAAACCGGAACACCGCCGCGGTCAACCGCGGGGCGCATCGGGCGGCTCCATCGTCCGTACGGAACGATGGGCGCCACCTGACCGGTGACCCGCTGCCCGAAAGGACAGCCAGGTGGGAGATCGGAGCCTCCACTTGTGGGCCGGGCACATAGCTGCCCAGCCGGTCGTTACACAAGGTTAGCAGCTCCCCGGAACGGGCGCGAACCAGCTCTCGCCCACCGCTCCCGCAGATCGGGCGACACCGGAGTGGGCCTATCGTATGGCCCATGAGTGACGCGACCCCCACCACCGATTCCCCCGGCTTCGACGACATGGCCCGCGACATCGCGGAGGTGCCCGCGGTCGAGGTGATCGTGACGGTCGCGGTCAATCTGATGAGCGCCGCCGCCGTGAAGCTCGGGCTGACCGAGGACGGCGACGAGCACAAGGACCTCGACGAGGCCCGCAAGCTGGTGCATGCGCTGGCCGGCCTGCTGGACGCCAGCACCACCGAGATCAGTTCCTTCCACGCGGCTCCGCTGCGTGACGGCCTGAAGTCCCTGCAGCTGGCGTTCCGCGAGGCATCGCTCGTACCGGACGAGCCCGGCCAGGGCCCCGGCGAGAAGTACACCGGCCCGGTCTTCGGCTGAGCCCGCCCGCCTTCCCTGTTCTTACGACTTACGACTTCTGACGACGTGAGCCCCCGCCCGGGACGGGCGGGGGCTCACGTCGTCGAGCCGGCGGCCGGCTCGGGGATCAGCGCGTGAACAGGGCCTCGCCGGGCGCGGTCGCATCGGCCGGGAGCAGCGCCAGGTCCAGGCCGCGCACCAGGCGGGCGCGCAGGACGTCGTCGGCCGCCAGCAGTTCCGCAACCCGGCGGGCGGCGTCGGCGGGGTCCGCATCGGGTGCGAGGACGAGGGCCAGGGTGCCGTCGGCCCGGCCGGGGCCGAGGTGGGCACGGAGCACCGCGGGCTCGGCGGCGACCGCGTCCCGTACCGCCGCGGTGACCGCGGGGTCGTCCAGCGGATCGGCGCTGGTGCGGCCCTCGGCGAGGGCGAGCAGTGCGGAGCCGGTCAGCTCGAATGCGACCGGGCCGGCGAGATCGAGGACGACCGTGTCCGCCTTCTCGTGTGCGGCGGCCTGCAGTGCCTGGTGCAGGGGTACGGCGACGGGGCGGGCCTGCGGATCCCAGCGGGCCAGTGAGGCGGTCGAGGTGAAGGCGGGCAGGGCGCGACGGTCCCCCGCCTGAAGGGTGGGGACTGCCATGTCACTGGTCTTCTCGCGGCGCAGTCCCTTCTCGTCCTCCTCCACCTCCCCCAGGACGGCGACGACAGGGACCAGGAGCCGGGCGCCCTTGAGAGCTTCGAGTACCGGCCCGATGGCCTTCCTGTCCTCGGCCCAGGCGGCGAGTGCCGCGGTCAGGGCCGGGGAGGCCGTGCCGTCGTCGTCGGAGTAACCGGGGTCCGGAATGTTCTTCAGCGCCACAGGGCGAGCGTAGTGCCCGGGGTTTCCCACCCTGGCAACTGGGGGTTTCTTACCCCGGCAACCGGGGGTTTCTTACCCTGACAACAGGTCGGACCCAGCCTGTTCCCAGGTGCCGTTCCTAGCGTCCGGGGCATGTCCCGAAACAGATTCCGCGGCTCCGCCCTGTCCGCATCCGTGACGGCCGTGATCCTGCTGGCGGGTTCGGCCGCGGGTGGCATCTGTCTGGCCGGCCGGTCCTCGGATCACGCTCCCCGCGCCGCGGCGTCCGTATCGTCCGTACCGGCCGCCGGGAGCACTCCGGTCCCGGCAACGACGAGTGAGGAGCCGACGGTGGATCTCGACGCGGCGCTGGCCGCGGCGGTGGAGCCGCTGCTGACCGACGTGGGTGACGCGGAGGTGTCCGTCGCCGTGCTGGACACCGGGAGCGGGACGCGGGCGGTCTACGGGGACGGGGCGTACGACACCGCCAGCATCGTCAAGGTCGACATACTCGCGGCGCTGCTGCTCATGGCCCAGGACGAGAAGCGCGCGCTCACCGTCGGCGAGCACGGCCACGCGAGGGCCATGATCGGGTGGAGCGACAACGCCTCCGCCACCGCGCTGCTGCGGGCGATCGGCGGGGCGGAAGCACTCGACGCGGCCAATGAACGCCTGGGCCTGACCGGGACGACGGCGGCGCACGCATGGGGACTGACCCAGACCACGGCGGCGGATCAACTGGCCTTGCTGCAAGCGGTGTTCGGTACGGAATCGGAGCTGAGCGAGGGTTCCCGTACTTATCTGCAGGAGCTGATGGGGCAGGTCGAGGCCGACCAGCAGTGGGGTGTGTCGGCGGCGGGCAGCAGTTGGGCGCTGAAGAACGGCTGGATGCCCCGGACGACGACCGGGCTGTGGGACATCAACAGCATCGGGCGGGTGAGGGCGGAAGGCCGCACCTATCTGGTGGCCGTGCTCTCGGGCGGGCAGCGGACGAAGGAGACGGGGATCGCGGTCGTGGAGTCGGTGGCGAAGGCGGCGGTGGGCGTGCTCGACGCCGCCCGGTGAGCGCGGCCTGAGCGTTGCTGGAGCAGCGTTCAGCGCCGTACGGTGGCCGGCCTGTTGCCCCTGCCTCGCCACAGCACCACGGCGAGTGCCAGCAGGACCGCTCCGAGGCCGCCCGCGACGGGGGCGAGCCAGCCTGCGGGGCCGCTGTCATGGTGATCGGGGGCGGGGCCGGGGCCGAAGTACCGCTTTCGGTATCCGGCCTCCGCGGAGTCGGCACGCAGGCCGGCGGGACGGAGCGCGGCTCCGGCCTTGATCGCCGCGGCGGGGTCGACGATGCCGTACCCGCGGGCGTCGTCACGGCCGGACGCCGGGGCGCTGCGGGCCGTGTCCGTGAGCAGTTGCTTGATCTGGGCGGGCGTCAGTCCCGGATGCGCGGCGCGGACCAGCGCGACCGCGCCCGAGACGAACGCGGAGGCGGCGGAGGTGCCCCACTCCACGTAGTACTGATGGTCGGGGGCGGCGACGACTATGTCGACTCCGGGGGCGCTGACGGCGGCGTACCAGCGTCGGGTGGAGAACGCGGCATGTGTGCCGTACCGGTCGACGGCGGCGACCGCGATCACGCCGGGGTACGCGGCGGGGTACGAGATGTGGTCGCCCTTCTCGCCTCCGTTGCCCGACGAGGCGACGACGACGGCCCCCTTCTTCAGCGCGTACTGGATGGCGGCGTCCTCGCCCGATTCGGGGTGCGCCGACTCGCTGTCGTCGCCGAGCGAGAGGTTGATGACATCGGCGCCGTGGTCGGCGGCCCAGCGGATGCCGTCGGCGAGGGCCGTGCCGCGGGACTCCCGGGCCTTGGCACGGGCCGGGTCGGAGGCTTCGAGGATCACCCGGACCGGGAGGATCTTCGCCTCGGGCGCGATGCCCAGCACTCCGTCGCCGCGTCCTGCACCATGGCCGTGACCTGCGATGATCCCAGCCATCGCGGTGCCGTGCCGGGCCCAGGACCGATCGCCGCGGCCGGCACCGAAGCCGATCATGTCCTTGCCGGGCAGCACCTGGCCCGCCAGGTCGGGGAGGCTGCCGTCGACCCCGGTGTCGACGACGGCGACGGTGATCCCCCTGCCCTTGGTGGTCCGCCATGCCTGATCGGTGTGGAGCGCCTGAAGGCCCCACTGCTGGTCCCGGATGGCATCGGCCCTGGCCGGCGCCGCGGGCAGGAGCGCGAGCGCGGTGGCGGCGCAGACCGCACCCAGGGCGCGGCGGTGGCGGGTGCGGCGGCTCATTCCGGCTTCTCCGTGAGGTCTGTGATGGTCCGGCGCAGACCGCGCTCGATCCGGTCGGCGATTCCCTTGGCCTCGTGGCCGAGCCCGGCCTGGGCGGCGGCCGTGGTGGCGTTCGCGGCGATCGCCTTGTCGACGGGTTGCGGATCGGTGACCGTGCGCCCGTCGGCGAACCCGGAGACCGCGAACACGACGACGGGTACCTCGGTCAGTACATGGACGGTCCAGCTGGCGCGCTGCCGGTCGCCGAACCCGGCGGCGACCGTGCCCTTGACGGGGTACGTACGGGGCATCAGGTCGGTGCGCCGGTCGAGGTGCTGGTCGGTGAAGCGGGTGCTCAGCGCTCTCATGGCCTCGGTGTCGGCCTCGGTGAAGATCACCCCGACCGTGGTGACACTGCTGCTGGTGGCGTCGGTGTAGGTGGCGCGGAGCATGCGCTCGCATCCGACCGGGCCGAGTGTCCTGGCCAGCAGCGGGTCCAGGGCCGACGTACAGCCGCTGTCCGGGGCGACGCCGACCCGGGTCCAGACCCGGTCGGCACCGCCGGGCCCCGCTCCGTCGCCCTTGAGCGTGCGCGGGAAGAGGGTGTCCACGGGGACGCTGTGCCAGGCCGAGCGGCCCACGGTGTACGCGCTGTGGGCGGCTGGGTCGGCCGAGGAGTCGCTGGTGAGCCAGGCGCCGGTGGCCGCACCGCCGATCAGTCCGAGCCCGAGTACGACGCAGGCGGCGGCGGTCGCGGTCCGGACGGGGTGGCGGGTGCGGATGGGGCGCAGCCGGGTGGTGGTCTCCACGGGTGTCTCGGGGAGCGGATGGCGGTACGGGTACGCGTGCGGGACGTACACCTGCCCGGGCGGTGGCGGGGTCGCTCCTGGACGCGGGGTGAGGTCCACGGCGCCGACGGGCCGCCGACGGGTCGCGGCGGGCGGCTGCTCGGGGCGGGGCGGGGCGACGGCGGGCGCGGCGGGCGCGGGCGCGGCGGGCACGGGAGCCGGGGGCACGGGCCGGAGCCGCGCTGTGGTCTCCACGGGCGGGACTTCGCAGGCGTGCGTCGGCTGAGGGGGCGCGACCGGCTTCGGGTCCGGCTGCTGCCGCTGAGGTGCGGGCATCGATGCCGGGGCGGCCGATCCCGCCGGCGCCGCTGGGCCGGGCATCGGCGCCGGTACTGCGGGCGGCGGCGTCTTCGGGCCCGGCGGAACGGGCACGCTCGCGGAGGCCGCGGAAGGGGCCTGCGCGGGATGCGCGGGCGCCGGTGGTGGGGTCGTGGGGCGGGGCGGGACAGGAGCGCGCTGCGCCTCGGTACTCATCCGCCCCCCTGGTCCTGTTCCGTACCGCGCGCGGATCGACGTCACAGGCAGGCCCGTTGGTTGCCGCGTGCCCGTCACTCTACGGGGTGGAACGGCCCCGGTGGGAGCGGGACGCCCTGCCCCTGGACGATCTGCGCAGATCGTCCCCCTACCCAGCGGTACGGCCTTCTGGCAAGCTGCCGCCATGACTGCCCGCGCCGCTGACCGGACCCGCTACGACCGGGCCACCGCCCATCTGGACGCCCCGATCGCCATCGTCGATCTGGATGCGTTCGATGCGAATGCCGACGACCTCGTCCGCCGGGCCGCAGGAAAGCCGATCCGGGTGGCGAGCAAGTCCGTGCGCTGCCGGGCCCTGCTGGAGCGGGTGCTCGCGCGGCCCGGGTTCGCCGGGATCATGTCGTTCACACTGGCCGAGTCGCTGTGGCTGGCGCGGGCCGGTTTCGACGATGTACTGCTGGCCTATCCGTCGGCCGACCGGTCCGCCTTCGCGGAGCTGGCCGCCGATCCGAAGCTGGCCGCCGCCGTGACGGTGATGGTGGACGATCACGCACAGCTGGAACTGATCGACGCGGCACGGGCCGGTGGCCGCGAGGAGATCCGGGTCTGTCTGGAGCTGGACACCTCACTGCAACTGCTCGGCGGACGGGTCAGGATCGGCGCCCTGCGTTCACCGCTGCGCTCCCCCGCCCAACTGGCCGAACTGGCACGCTCGGTGGCGCGCAGGCCCGGCTTCCGACTGGTGGGTCTGATGGCGTACGAGGGTCATATCGCCGGGGTCGGGGATTCGGTCGAGGGACGGCCGCTGCGCTCCAGGGCGATCCGGCTGCTGCAGGCCGCGGGCCGCAAGGAGCTGGCCGCCCGGCGGGCCGACGTCGTGCGGGCGGTACGGGCGGTCGCGCCGGAACTGGAGTTCGTGAACGGCGGCGGCACCGGCAGTGTGCAGCACACCGCGGCGGAGCGCGCGGTGACCGAGATCGCGGCCGGATCGGGGCTCTACGTACCGCGGCTGTTCGACAACTACACGTCGTTCACGGCGCGTCCGGCGGCACTGTTCGCCCAGCCGGTGGTGCGCCGGCCGGGTGTGGGTGTGGTGACGGTCCTCGGTGGCGGCTATCCGGCGTCCGGGCCCGCGGGTGCGGACCGGCTGCCCGTCCCGTATCTGCCGGAAGGACTGCGCTACGACCCGCAGGAGGGGCCGGGCGAGGTGCAGACCCCGCTGCTCGGTGCCCCGGCCGACGATCTGCTGATCGGCGACAAGGTGTGGTTCCGGCACGCGAAGGCCGGTGAACTGTGCGAACGCTTCGACGAGTTGCAGCTGATCGAGGGTGACCGGGTGACGGCGGCCGTGCCGACGTACCGCGGCGAGGGCCGCACGTTCCTCTGAGCTCAGGGAGCCACGGAGCTGCCCACGCCGCCGCTCGTCCCGCTGTCGTCGATCGGCCGGATCGCCTCGGTGATGGTGTCCATGAGGGAGAGCGGCGGGCCGTCGGGCCCCGCGTCGAAGGCGTAGCGCACGACGATCAGTGATTCGCTGCCGACCGTCGACGGAAAGACGAGCGACTGCACATAGCCGCCGGGGCCCTTGCCGGTGGTGACCCGCCAGCGCACCTGGTGGCCGGTGCGCCCGGCGACGCTCACGGACGCGGATGCGAGCTGTCTGTGGGACGTGATGCCGCCGTGGATCCGGTCGCCGACGATGTCCTCCTCGTACGCGCTGTCGGCGGCGGTGGTGATGTCCCGCTTGGCGAGCTCCTCGGCGGATGTGATGTCCGTGCCGCTCGCGGTGCGGGTGGTCACCGTGCCGTGGTAGCAGAAGTCGGAGGAGTCGCCGGGGCAGTTGTAGGAGTCGACGGTCCGCATGGTGAGGGCCTCTTCGCCGGTGCTCTCGGGCTTCTCCCAGCCGTCGGGGATCGGCAGCGTGATGCCGTTGAGCTGATCGACGAGGACCTCGGGGTCGCCTTCGGCCGGTGACCCGCTCGGCGACGGGGAGTCCCGGTCCGCGGTGGGGAGCGGCGCGGAACTGCTCGGCCCGGCCTTCGGCTGCGTGCCGCCGTCACCCCTGCCCAGCAGTACGGCTCCGGTGACGGCTGCGCCGACGACGACCAGTGCGGCCACGGCGAGCGCGACGATCCGGGTGCCGCCACCGGTCGCCGCACTGCCGCTGCCGTCCCCGTACGCATTCGCGACCGGCTCGGGCGGCCCGAACTGCTGGGGTACGGAGGTGATCGGGCGGGTATGCGCGGTCCATGCCGTACCGTCCCACCACCGCTCGGTGCCCGGTGTCGCGGCGTCCGGATACCAGCCGGGCGGTGTCGCGTTGCTCATCCCACCACTTTAGGATTCCGCCGCCCACGGGACCCCGGCGAACCCCTGTCGGCGGTGGAACTCTAGAGCGGTGTGACGTACGCCCCGGAGATACCGCCGTCGACAAGGAAGTCGGTGGCGTTGACGAACGAGGAGTCGTCGCTCGCGAGGAAGGCGACGGCTGCCGCGATCTCCGTGGCTTCGGCGAACCGCCCGACCGGGATGTGCACGAGCCTGCGGGCCGCGCGTTCCGGGTCCTTGGCGAACAGCTCCTGGAGCAGCGGGGTGTTGACCGGTCCCGGGCACAGCGCATTGACCCGGATGCCTTCGCGGGCGAACTGCACACCGAGTTCGCGGGACATGGCGAGGACACCGCCCTTGGACGCGGTGTAGGAGATCTGGCTGGTGGCCGCTCCCAGGATCGCGACGAAGGACGCGGTGTTGATGATCGAGCCGCGGCGCTGGCGGCGCATGTAGGGCAGGGCGGCCCTGCAGCAGAGGTAGACGGAGGTGAGGTTGACGTCCTGGACGCGCTTCCATGCCTCCAGTCCCGTGGTGAGGATGGAGTCGTCGTCGGGCGGGGAGATGCCCGCGTTGTTGAAGGCGATGTCGACGGAGCCGTAGGTGTCGAACGCGGTCTTGAAGAGCGCCTCGACCTGTTCGGGGTCGGTGACGTCGACGCGCACGAACGTGCCGCCGACCTCCTCGGCCGCGGCCTTGCCCGCGTTCTCGTCGATGTCGCCGCAGACGACACTGGCGCCCTCCGACGCCAGTCGGCGTGCGGTGGCCAGGCCGATGCCGCTGGCGGCTCCGGTGATGACGGCGGTGCGGCCGACCAGGCGGCGGCAGATGTTCTCGCTGTCGGTGGTGGTCATGCTGGCTCAGGCCTCCGTACTGATGAAGATGTTCTTGGTTTCGGTGAATGCGGCAAGCGCGTCGGGGCCGAGTTCGCGGCCGAGTCCGGACTGTTTGTAGCCGCCGAACGGGGTCCAGTAACGGACGCTGGAGTGGGAGTTGACGGAGAGGTTCCCGGCCCGGACCGACTGCGAGACGCGCAGTGCGCGGCCCACGTCGCGGGTCCAGATCGACCCGGCGAGGCCGTACTCCGTCGCGTTGGCGAGCCGGACGGCGTCGGCCTCGTCCTCGAAGGGAAGAACGACGGCGACCGGCCCGAATACCTCTTCGGTGGCGACGGGTGAGTCCGGGCGGGCGTCGGTGAGGACGGTCGGCGGGAACCAGAAGCCGGGCCCTTCGGGTGCTTTGCCTCTGAGGGCGGTCGCGTCCTCGGGGACGTAGCTTCGCACCCGTTCCAGTTGCGCCCGGGAGATCAGCGGGCCCATCCGGGTGTTCTCGTCGGACGGGTCGCCCACCACGACGGATTCGATCACGGGGGCGAGCAGTTCCAGGAAGCGGTCGTACGCGGATCGCTGGACCAGGATGCGGGTGCGGGCGCAGCAGTCCTGGCCGGCGTTGTCCAGGAATGCCATGGGTGCGGCGGCTGCGGCGGCCTCGATGTCGGCGTCGGCGAAGACGATGTTGGGGCTCTTGCCGCCGAGTTCGAGGGTGATCCGCTTCACGCGGTCGGCACACTTGGCCATGATCTGCTTGCCGACCCGGGTGGAGCCGGTGAAGACGATCTTGGCGACGCCGGGGTGCTCGACCAGGGCGTTGCCGGTCATGTCGCCGGCGCCCGGCAGCACTTGGAGGAGGTGTTCGGGCAACCCTGCGTCCAGGGCGAGCCGGGCCAGCCGCAGGGCGGTGAGCGGGGTCGTCTCGGCGGGCTTGAGGAGCACGGCGTTGCCGGCGGCGAGGGCGGGGGCGAGGCCCCAGGCGGCGATCGGCATGGGGAAGTTCCACGGTGCGATCACACCGATGACGCCGAGGGGTTCGAGGAGGGTGATGTCGAGTCCGCCGGGGACCGGGATCTGCCGGCCGGCGAGTCGTTCCACTCCCCCGGCGGCGTAGTCGAGCAGATCGCGGACGTTGGCCGCTTCCCAGCGGGCGTTGCCGAGGGTGTGGCCGGCCTCCTGGACCTCCAGGCGGGCCAGCTGTTCGGCTTCGCCGTCGACGGCGGTGGCGAAGCGGCGCAGCAGCCTGGCGCGGTCGGCGGGGGCGAGGGCGGCCCAGGTGCGCTGGGCGGCTGCGGCCCGGACGACTGCCGCGTCGACCTCGGCGGCGGTGGTGGACGGGACGGTGGCGAGGAGTTCTTCCGTCGCCGGGTTGAGTACGTGGTGTTCCACCGGGTGGTCGGGCGTGGTCACGGGGTGCCTCACAGGCGTTCGAAGGAGCGGCGGAGCTCCCAGTCGGTCACTGCGGCGTCGAAGGCTTCGAGTTCGACACGGGCCATGTTGCGGTAGTGCGCGACGACGTCGTCGCCGAAGGCCGCCCTGGCGATCTCGCTCCTCTCCCAGAGTCCGGCGGCCTCGCGCAGCGTGGTGGGGACGTGGTCGTAGTCGGCGGTGTAGGCGTTGCTCCCGCACGGCTCGGGGAGTTCGAGGCCCTTCTCGATGCCGTGGATGCCCGCTGCGATCAGTCCGGCGACGGCGAGGTACGGGTTGACGTCACCGCCGGGCAGCCGGTTCTCGAAGCGCATCGAGCGGCCGTGGCCGACGACGCGGAGCGAGCAGGTGCGGTTGTCGTGGCCCCAGGCGACGGCGGTCGGGGCGAAGGAGCCCGGCTGGAAGCGTTTGTAGGAGTTGATGTTCGGCGCGTAGAGGAGGGAGAAATCGCGCAGGGCGGCCAGCTGTCCGGCGAGGAAGTGGCGCATCACCGGTGACATGCCGCCGTCCTCGCCCGCCATGACGCTGTGCCCGGCCTCGTCGGTGGACCGGAGTGAGAGGTGGATGTGGCAGGAGTTGCCCTCGCGCTCGTTGAACTTGGCCATGAAGGTGAGTGCGACGCCCTCCTGGGCGGCGATCTCCTTGGCGCCGGTCTTGTAGACGGCGTGCTGGTCACAGGTGACCAGAGCCTCGTCGTAACGGAACACGATCTCGTGCTGGCCGGGGTTGCACTCGCCCTTCGCGGACTCGACGGTGAGACCCGCGGCGGCCATTTCGTTGCGGATACGGCGCAGCAGCGGCTCCACGCGGCCGGTGCCGAGGACGGAGTAGTCGACGTTGTACTGGTTGGCCGGGGTCAGATCGCGGTAGTTGCGGTCCCAGGCCTGTTCGTAGGTGTCCTTGAAGACGATGAATTCGAGCTCGGTGCCGACATGGGCCGTGTAGCCGTGCTCGGCCAGGCGTTCCAGCTGGCGGCCCAGGATCCGGCGGGGCGCTGCGGCGACGGGCGAGCCGTCCTCCTGGGTGAGGTCGGCCATGACCATGGCCGTGCCCTCGTGCCAGGGCACCAGGCGCAGGGTGGAGAGGTCGGCGTGCATGGCGAAGTCGCCGTAGCCGCGCTCCCAGGAAGACATCTCGAATCCGTCGACGGTGTTCATGTCGGTGTCGACGGCGAGCAGATAGTTGCATCCCTCGGTGCCGTGCTCCACGACCTCGTCGAGGAAGAAGCGGGCAGCGAACCGTTTGCCCTGCAGCCGTCCCTGCATGTCGGGGAAGGCGAGGACGACGGTGTCGACCTCACCGCTTCTGACGAGGACGCGCAGCTCCTCGATCCCCAGCGGTGGTGTTCGGTCTGCCACGGGATATTCCTCCTTCGGTCAGCCGGAAGGCTTAAGGTATGCGAGAGAACCATTAATTGTGAAGGGAACGGGACGTGGCCGAGGAAAGCGAGTTCACCGACCGTCTGATGCCCGTACTGCGGCCCGTCCGGGCGGGGAACGGCTTCGAGGAGGCCCTGGAGCAGATCCTCCAGGTGGTCAGGCTCGGGCTGGTGCCCGGCGGCGGGCGGCTGCCGGCCGAGCGCGAGCTGGCCGAGTTGCTCGGGATCAGCCGGGTCACGCTGCGCGAGGTGCTGAAGGTCCTGCAGGACCAGGGCCTGGTGGAGAGCAGGCGTGGGCGGTACGGCGGCACGTTCGTGCTGCCCCGCACCGGCAGCCCCGGCGAGGACGAGCTGCGCCGGAGGGTGGAGTCGGTCGACATCGAGGACGTGCTGCGCTTCCGCGAGGTGCTGGAGGCCGGGGCGGCGGGACTGTGCGCCGCGCAGGGGCTCACGGACGAGGGTGCGGACCGGCTGCGTACGGCTCTGGCGGCGACTCACGAAGCACCTCTGCCCGACTACCGCAGGCGCGACACCCTGTTCCATCTGACCCTGGCGGAACTCTCCGGCTCCGCATCCCTGACAGCGCAGTACGCGGCCGTCCGGGCCACCGTGAACGACCTGCTGGACTGCATACCGCTGCTCGTGCGGAACCTGGAGCATTCGCAGCATCAGCACACGAGTCTCGTCGAGGCGGTTCTCGACGGGGACGCGGAGGCCGCGCGCGCGGTGATGCGCGAGCACTGTGCGGGTACGGCCGCGCTGTTGCGCGGGTTCCTGGCCTGAACGACGTGCCACCGGCTCCGCCTCGGTGACAGCCTCCCGAAACTTAAAGGTATTCTCTGCCACCATTGAAACCATGGACCGAGCCCGCCCCCACAGGCGGCCGACCGGAGGGACCGCCCCGTGTCCGAACCTCTCATCGGCGTCTCCACCTATCTGGAGCCCGTGGCCCGCTGGGGCGTCTGGGAGCTGCCCGCCACTCTCCTCCCGGCCGCCTACCCGCGGATGGTCCAGCGGTCCGGCGGCCTGGCCGCCCTGCTCCCGCCGGACGCCCCCTCCCGGGCCGGGGCCGCGGTGGCCCGGCTGGACGGCCTCGTCGTCGCGGGCGGCGCCGATGTGGAACCCGGGCTGTACGGCGCGGAGCGCGACTTCAGGACCGGTCCCCCCGCACAGGAGCGCGATGCCTGGGAGCTGGCCCTGATCAGGGCCGCACTGGAGTCCGGTACGCCGCTGCTCGGCATCTGCCGCGGTATGCAGCTGCTCAATGTGGCGCTCGGCGGCACCCTGACCCAGCACCTCGACGGGCACACCGGCCCGCTGGGCTCGACCGGAGTCCTCGGCGCACACCCGGTGAAGACCGTGCCGGGGACGCTCTGCGCATCGATCGTGCCCGGAGAATCAGCCGTCCCCACCTACCACCACCAGTGCGTGCAACGGCTCGCACCGGGACTCGTGGCTTCGGCACACGCGGCGGACGGCACGGTCGAGGCGATCGAATTGCCCAGGCCACAGTGGGTGCTCGGGGTGCAGTGGCATCCGGAGATGGGCGACGACCCACGGCTGATGCAGGCACTGGTGGCGGCATCGACGGCCCGGCTGATCCCGGCCCGTACGCCGTCCGAGGACCTCGCAGCGCCGCGGACCACAGGGGCCCGCGAGCGCTTGCGGCCCTAGGTCCCGGCGGCCTCGGACCGCCGCGGCCTCGAAAGAGGCGTCAGCAGGACGAACCGGCGCGCGGGCCGGACACGATATTCCCCGCTATGTGTCCCGCCCCGTCAGCGACAGCAGATCGCGCGCCGGACCCGTCGGACGGTGGCCCGAGGGCCATACCGCGCGCAACTGGCGCCTCAGCCGCACCCCGGCGATCGGAATCTTGACCAGGCGCCGGGAGGACAGCTCCTCGCCCAGCGCCAGTTCGCTCAGCACGCACGGTCCCGCCCCGCTCTCCGCCGCTCCCTTCACCGCGGTCGTCGAGGAGAGTTCGAGCAGTGGCTGGGCGAGGCCGCCGTGCACGGCGAGGGCCGCGTCCAGGACCTGGCGGGTGCCGGAGCCGTGCTCGCGCAGGATCAGCGGGGTCGCGGCCAGTTCCTGCGGCGTCAGGGGCGTACGGCGGCGGGCCCACGCATGGGACGGGGCGACCACGACAACCAGGCGGTCATGGGCGATGACCGTGCCGTCGAGCCCTTCGGGCACGGACAGGCCCTCCACGAAGCCGAGGTCGGCCTCTCCGACGAGCAGCCGCCCCGCGACCGCCGACGAGTTTCCGGCGAGCAGCGAGACAGCGGTGTCCGGCCGTTCGGCACGCAGCGCTATCAGCCAGCCCGGCAGCAGGTATTCGGCGATGGTCATGGAAGCGGCGACCCGCAGTCGGGAGTCCCGCCGGTCGCGCAGCGCCTGCGCGCCCACGTCGAATGCCTCGGCCGCCTCGACGATCCGGCGCGCCCAGTCGGTGACCAGCGCGCCCGCGTCGGTGAGCCGGGAGCCGCGCGGCGAGCGGTCCAGCAGGGCCAGGCCGAGCTGCCGTTCCATCGACCGGATGCGGCTGCTGGCCGCGGGCTGGCTGACGCCGACGTCCCGTGCCGCGCGCCCCAGGCTGCCGTGCCGGGCGACGGCGAGCAGCAGTTCCAGCGCACCGAGGTCGGGGACCCGGTGGGAGAGGGGTATATGTTCTTCACCGGTCATAAAGCCACCTTATGACCTCATAGACATGGAGTCCCTGGTGGGGCCCGGCCCGCGCCACGAAAATCGTGGCATGGCCATCTTTCCGCAGACGCAGCAGCCCCCAGCCCCGTATTCGGCCGCCCTGCGGCTGCCCCGTCTGCGGTACATGGGCCCCAACTGGTACGCGACCGTCATGGGCACCGCGATCGTCGCGAGCGCGGGTGCCGCGCTGCCCGTGCACGTCCCGGGACTGCGGGGTGCCTGCACGGTGGTGTGGGCGCTCGCGACGGTCATGCTCGCCGCGGTTCTCACAGCCCGTGCCGGGCACTGGATCGCCCATCGCGACCAGGCCCGCACCCATCTGCTCGACCCCGCCGTCGCCCCGTTCTACGGCTGTCTCTCGATGGCGCTGCTGGCGGTCGGCGGCTCGTCGATGGTGGTCGGCCGGGACGTCATCGGGCACCGGGCGGCCCTGTCCGTGGACGTGGTGCTGTACACGGCGGGCACGGTGGTCGGTCTGGCCTCCGCGGTCGCGATTCCGTATCTGATGGTCGTGCGCCACCGGGTGGAGCCCGGCACCGCGTCGCCGGTGTGGCTGCTGCCGGTGGTGGCCCCGATGGTCTCCGCGGCGCTCGGTCCGCTGCTGGTGCCGGAACTGCCCGCCGGTCAGTGGCAGGAGGCGATGCTGCTGGCCTGCTACGCGATGTTCGGTCTGAGCCTGCTGGCCACGCTGGTGATGCTGCCACTGATCTTCGCCCGGCTCGTCCACCAGGGCCCGCTGCCGCTCGCGCTGACGCCCACGCTGTTCCTGGTCCTCGGCCCGCTGGGCCAGTCGACGACCGCGGTCAATCAGCTCGCCGATGTGGCGCCGGGGGCGATCCGGGCGCCGTACGACTCGGGGCTCGGCGTGTTCGCCGTGCTGTACGGGGTGCCGGTGATGGGCTTCGCGCTGCTGTGGCTGGCGCTGGCCGTGGCACTGGTGGTGCGGGCCGTACGGAACGGCATGACCTTCAGCATGACGTGGTGGGGCTTCACCTTCCCGGTCGGTACGTGCGTCACGGGCGCCGCGGGTCTGGCCCGGCACACCGGCCTCACCGCATACACCTGGCTGGCCGTGGCGCTGTACGTGCTGCTGGTGACGGCATGGGCGGTGGCCGGGGTGCGGACGCTGCGCGGACTGCTCAGCGGAGCGCTGCTCGCAGCGCCGCAGGCGCCTGCGCCAGAGACGGCCCGTACCACGTGAGGAACCGCCCGTCGACGAGCGCGGCGGGCAGTGCGGGGAACGCTTCGGGCCCGTCGTCCGCGGTGAAGCGGTACGGCTCGTCGGGCAGGACCACCAGATCGGCGCCCGCCGTGTTGAGTACGTCGAGCGGGATGCGGGGATAGCGCTCGGCATGGTCCGCGTAGACGTTGTCGACGCCCAGCCTGGCCAGCAGATCTCCGGCGAAGGTGTCGCGGCCCAGCACCATCCAGGGCCTGCGCCAGACGGGCACGACCGCACGGCGCGGGGCGCGGGGTGGCGGGAGTGCGGCCCAGGCGGCCTCGGCCTCGTCCAGCCAGCGCGGCCTGGCCTGTCCGCAGGCGGTGACCAGGACCCGTTCCAGTTCCTCGAAGGCCTGGTCGAGGGTCCGGATACCGGTGACGAGCACCTCGATCCCGGCGGCCCTGAGGGCCGCGAGGTCGGGTTCGCGGTTCTCCTCCTCGTTGGCGACGACGAGATCGGGCCGGAGTGCGACGACCGCGGCCACGTCGGGATTCTTGGTGCCGCCGATACGGGCGGCGGTCAGACCGGCCGGATGGGTGCACCAGTCGGTGACGCCGACCAGCAGGCCGGGAGCGGTGACGGCGACGGCCTCGGTGAGCGAAGGGACCAGAGAGACGACTCGCACGGCGGGAAACCCCTCTCAGCGACGCGGGTCGAAGGTGGCGTCGATGTGCTCGGCGACCGCGACGACCAGCAGCCGTGTACCGGGCATCGTGGCCCGCCAGCGGTGCCGCACTCCGCCGGACAGAAAAAGTGTGTCGCCCTGCTCCAGCCGGTGCGCCTGCCCCTCGGCCTCCACCTCCGCGGCGCCCTGCACCACGTACATCACTTCGTCGTTGCGGTGCTGGAACTCACGCCCGAGGTCGAGTTCACCGGTGAACTCCAGGGCGCTGAGCTGATGACGTCCGCGCACCACCCTGCGTACCCCGTCGCCCTCGCCCGCCCGTACGACATCGACGGCGCGCGCCGAGTCCGCGGCGGCGCGCAGCCGCGCCGTGGTGGTCTCCAGGGCTTCTGCGACCCGGTCCAGGGACCGGGCGCTGGGCCGGGCCCGCTCGTTCTCGATCTGGCTGAGGAACGGCACGGACAGACCACTGCGGGTCGCGACCGCGGCCAGTGTGAGCCCCAGGGATCTGCGCCGTCGGCGGACCGCGGCGCCCACGCGGAGTGCTTCCTTGTCGTCCATGTCCGGCTCCCTCCCGACTCGTCATCCTTCCGGCTGCCAGCACAATACGCACACGGTTACGCAAGGTCGGCCGGTTGATGAACGTCTTCCGGACAGCCGGAAGGGGTGGGCCCGCCGACGGCGCGCCCACCCCTTCCCATGCACAGGCCCTGCGGAGAGCCCTACTGCGGAGCCATCTTGTCCGCGATGCCCGGGTTCTTCCCCATCCAGGCCTTCACGGCCTCTTCCTCGTGGCCGGTCCCGTGCTTCTGGATCTGGTTCTCCAGGCCGGCGAGCTGGTCCTCGCTCAGCTTGAAGTTCTTGAACCACTTCGTCAGCTGCGGGTACTGCTCCGGGAAGTCCTTGCTGGCGATGGTGTGCAGCCGGTCGCCGTTGCCGAAGGCCTTCTCGGGGTCCTTCAGCTTGGTCATGCCGAACTCGTTGTACGCCCAGTGCGGCGTCCAGAGCAGCACCGCGATGGGCTCCTTCTTGGCGTACGCGCGCTTCAGCTCGGCCAGCATGCCGGGCGTCGAGGAGTCGACGACCTCGTACTCCTTGTCCAGCCCGTACGTCGGCAGCACGTTCTTCTTGAGGTTCTCCATCGTGGCGGTGCCCGGCTCGATGCCGACGATCCGTCCCTTGAACTGCGAGGACTTGCCCTTGAGGTCGGCGAGGGACTTGACGTCCTTCACGTACGAGGGAACCGCGACCTCGATCGATGTCGGGCCGTACCACGAACCGATGTCGGTCAGCCGGGAGCCGTACTTGTTCCAGTAGTTCTTCTGGGTGTACGGCAGCCAGCCGTCGAACTGCACATCGATCTGGCCGCGGGACATCGCGGTGTACATCGGACCGACCTCGAACTGCTTGAGGTTGATCTTGTAGCCGCGCTCCTCCAGGACCGCCTTCCACAGGTACGTGGCGGCGATGTCCTCCTCCCAGGGGAACCAGGCCATCTCGACGGCGCGGTCCCGCTCGTCCTTGCCGCCCGCGTCCTCGGACGCTTTGTTCCCGGCGACGGGGGTCCACTTGTCGGCGACGCCCGGGTTGGCCTTCAGCCAGGTGCGGACGGCCTCCTGCTCGTTGCCGGAGCCGGCCTTCTGGATCTCTGCCTCAAGGCTGGTGAGCTGGTCCTCGCTCATCTTGAAGTTCTTGAGCCAGGTGCCGACCTCGGGGTTGTCGGCGGAGAAGCCCTTGCGGGCCAGGGTGTGGATGCCGTCGCCCTTGCCCCAGAGGTTCTTGGGGTCCTTGAGCTTGGTCAGTTCGAACTGGTTGTACGCCCAGTGCGGCGACCAGAGCGGGACGACGATCGGTTCCTTCTTGGCGTACGCGCGCTTCAGCTCGGCCAGCATCGACGGCGTGGAGCCGTCGACGACCTTGTACTCCTTGTCCAGGCCGTAGCCCGGCAGGATCTTGTCCTTGAGCAGGCCCATCTCACCGGCGCTCGGCTCGATGCCGACGATCCGGCCCTTGAACTGCGAGGACTTGCCCTTGAGGTCGTCCAGCGACTGGACGTCCTTCATGTACGAGGGGACGGCCAGCTCCAGCGAGGTGGGGCCGTACCAGGAGCCCACGTCCTCCAGGCGGTCCTGGTACTTCTTCCAGTAGCTGGCGTGGGTGACCGGGAGCCAGGAGTCGGTCTCGAAGTCGATCTGGCCGTTGGCCATACCGGTGTAGAGCGCACCGGCCTCGTACTGCTTGACGTCGACCTGGAAGCCTCGCTGCTCCAGCAGCTCCTTCCACAGGAAGGTGGAGGCGATGCCCTCGTCCCACGGGATGTAGCCCATGCTGATCTTCTTGCCCGCACCGATCTTCGAGCCGCCCGCGGTGGTGGCCTCGTCCGAGTCGGACGAGCCGAAGAGGCCCATGCCGCCCGCGACAAGCGCGAGGACGACGATGCCGGCGACCGCGACGACGGGCTGCGGGCGGTGGTTCCAGACCTTCAGTCCGCCGGCCATCGACTGCGCCCTGGCGAGGGCGCGGCGGGCGAGCGGGGAGACCTCGCGGCCGAGCGCGCCGGTCATCCGGTCCAGGTACATCGCCACGATGACGATGGAGATGCCCGCCTCGAAGCCGAGGCCCACGTCGACGTTGCCGATGGCGCGGTAGACGGCGCCGCCGAGGCCGCCGCCGCCGACCATGCCGGCGATGACCACCATGGACAGGCCCAGCATGATGACCTGGTTGATGCCCGCCATGATCGTGGGCAGGGCGAGCGGCAGCTGCACCCGCAGCAGGGTGTTGCGCCGGGTGGTGCCGAATGCTTCGGCCGCCTCGACGAGTTCGCCGTCGACCTGGCGGATGCCGAGCTCGGTCATCCGGACGCCCGGGGGCAGCGAGAAGATGATGGTGGCGATGATGCCGGGGACCACGCCGACGCCGAAGAAGATGACGCCGGGGATCAGATAGACCATGGCGGGCATGGTCTGCATGAAGTCCAGGACGGGCCGGGTCACCGCGCTGACGGTCTTGGAGCGGGACGCCCAGATGCCCAGCGGTACGGCCAGTACCAGCGCGATGATGGTGGCGACGAGCACCAGGGTGAGGGTGTCCATCGCTTCGTCCCACAGCTCGACGGAGTCGATGACGGCGAAGCCGACGAAGGCGAGCACCCCCGCGAGCAGACCGCGCAGCCACCAGGCGATGACGGCGACGATGCCCGCGAAGAGCAGCGGTGCGGGGGCGGAGAGCACGGCGGCTATGCCGTCGAACATGCCGCTGACGATCGAGCTGATCGCGTCGAACAGCCAGGCCAGGTGGGTCTGCAGCCAGTCGACCGCGGAGTCGACCCAGTCACCGAGAGGAAGCCTAAACATTGGCCACCTTCTTCGCGGTGGTCGTGACGTCCTGCGGGGCCTCGGCGGGGCTCATCGGCTCACCGAGGACGGCGAGCAGCCGGGCGCGCGGGACGACACCGACGAGCTCGCCCTTGGCGTCGGTCACGGCGACCGCGACTCCGCTCCGCGAGCAGGGCGTGAAGAGCTCGATGATCGGCGTGGACTCGGTGACGGTGGCCGGGGCGGCCCTGAGGACGTCGTCGGCGGTACGCAGTTCCTCGCCGTTGTCCGTGCTGGTGCCCATGACGGTGTGCGGTTCGGCCATGATGGCGCCCGCGGTCAGCACCCGGGTGCGGTCGACGTCCTGGGTGAAGGAGGCGACGTAGTCGTTGGCCGGGGTGACGAGGATGTCCTCGGCGGTGCCGAGCTGGACGATCTTCCCGTCGCGCATCACGGCGATACGGTCGCCGAGGCGCATGGCCTCGTTGAGGTCGTGGGTGATGAAGACGATGGTCTTCTTCAGGCGCTTCTGCAGTTCGAGCAGCTGATCCTGCATGTCGCGGCGGATCAGCGGGTCGAGCGCGCTGAAGGACTCGTCCATCAGCAGCAGGTCGGCGTCGGTGGCCAGAGCGCGGGCCAGGCCGACACGCTGCTGCATGCCGCCGGACAGCTCGTCGGGCCAGGACTTCTCCCAGCCGGCGAGCCCGGTCATCTCCAGCGCCTCGGCGGCACGCTTCTCACGCTCGGCGCGCGGCACACCCTGCACTTCGAGGCCGTACGCGGCGTTCTCCAGCACGCTCCGGTGAGGGAAGAGCGCGAAGTGCTGGAACACCATGCTGATCTTGGAGGACCGGACATGGCGCAGTTCTGCGGGACTCAGGGCGGTCAGGTCCTGGCCGTCGAACAGCACGCGTCCGGCTGTGGGCTCCAGAAGTCCGTTGAGCATGCGCAGCAACGTGGACTTTCCGGACCCGGACAGACCCATCACGACGAAGATCTGTCCCGGTTCGACGGTGAACGAGGCGTCGATCACCGCTGCGGTCGTTCCGTCGGCGCGCAGCTCGTCGCGGTCGGCGCCGCTTTCGAGCTTCTGCACAGCTTGATCGGGTCGTCTGCCGAACACTTTGTACAAGTGCTCAGCTTGCAGCCTTGACACATACACCTCGCGGGTTGAACCGAAAAACGGTCTGCCACCCCCTCCGGCAGACCGTGGAGCAGCGCGGATTCGGTCCGCATGGCACGTGCACTAGTTGAAACTGCTACGTGATCCGCTCCGGCTGCGCGCCTGCCCCCACTTACACGAGCCAAACACAAGAGTGACCCAGGTCACCCATGAGCGGCCGACGCCGGGGGCTCGCCCCCTCGCTCCGGTGTCCGCGACGGCCGGTGTCGGTGGGGTGCGGCATCATCGGGGTGTGACGCGACGCCTGATGCTCCTCGACACCGCTTCCCTCTACTACCGCGCCTACTTCGGGGTTCCCGATTCGGTGCGCGCCCCGGACGGGACCCCGGTCAACGCCGTCCGCGGGCTGCTCGACTTCATCGGGCGCCTGGTGCAGGACCACCGGCCGGACGACCTGGTCGCCTGCATGGACGCGGACTGGCGGCCGCACTGGCGGGTGGAGCTGATCCCTACGTACAAGGCGCACCGCGTCGCGGTGGAGACCGCCGAGGGGCTGCCCGACGAGGAGGAGACCCCCGACACACTGGCCCCGCAGGTGCCGATCATCGAGGATGTCCTCGATGCGCTCGGCATCGCCCGGGTCGGCGTCGCGGACTACGAGGCGGACGATGTGATCGGCACGCTCACCGGTCTGGCCACCGGCCCCGTGGACATCGTCACCGGCGACCGGGATCTTTATCAGCTGGTCGACGACGCCCGCGGGGTGCGGGTGCTCTATCCCCTGAAGGGGGTCGGCTCGCTCCAGCTGACGGACGAGGCGTGGCTGCGGGAGAAGTACGCAGTGGACGGCTCCGGCTATGTCGATCTGGCCCTGCTGCGCGGCGACCCGAGCGACGGGCTGCCGGGCGTTCCCGGCATCGGCGAGAAGACGGCGGCGAAACTGCTGGACGCCTTCGGCGATCTGGCCGGGATCATGGCCGCGGTGGACGATCCGTCGGCCAAGCTGACGCCCTCGCAGCGCAAGCGCCTCGACGAGGCCCGGGACTATGTGGCCGTCGCGCCGCAGGTGGTCCGCGTCGCCGGTGACGTACCCCTGCCCGAGTTCGACCCCGCGCTGCCCACCGAGCCACGCGATCCCGCCGCCCTCGAAGCTCTCGCGAAGCAGTGGGGGCTGGGCGGTGCCCTGCAACGCCTGCTCTCCACACTGCACGACTGAGGTGCTAGCTTAGGTAAGCCTAAGCAATCGGAGCAGGGAGAACCTCGTGGCAGAACGACCGGCACGGCAGGCACCCAAGGCGCAGGGGGCCCACGTTCTGCGCACCGAGCAGATCACCCCTCACATGGTGCGCGTGGTGCTCGGCGGTGACGGTCTCGCCGGCTTCGGACTCTCCGGGTTCACCGATCACTACGTCAAGCTCTGCTTCGCCCCCGAGGGTGCGGACTACGCGCACCCGTTCGACATGGCCCGCATCCGTGAGGAGCAGCCGCGGGAGCTGTGGCCCACCACCCGCACCTACACGGTGCGCTCCTGGGATCCGGTCGCCCGGGAGCTGGCCATCGACTTCGTGGTCCACGGCGACGAGGGCCTCGCCGGACCCTGGGCGATGCGGGCGGTCGCGGGCGACCAGGTGACCTTCCTCGGCCCCGGCGGGGGCTACGGCCCGGACGCCTCGGCGGACTGGCATCTCCTGGCGGGCGACGAGAGCGCCCTGCCGGCCATCGCCGCCACCCTGGAGCAGATGCCGGCGGGTGCGGTGGTGCACGCGTTCGTCGAGGTGGCGGACGCCTCGGAGGAGCAGAGGATCGTGAGACCCGACGGGGTCGAGGTGACCTGGCTGCACCGCGGTGAGCGCCCGGTCGGCGAGGCGCTGACAGCCGCGGTCAAGGAGCTGGAGTTCCCGGCGGGCGAGGTCCGGGCATTCATCCACGGCGAGGCGGGCTTCGTGAAGGAGATCCGCCGCCATCTGCGCCTGGACCGCAAGATCCCGCTCGCCCAGCTGTCCATCTCCGGCTACTGGCGGCTCGGCCAGAACGACGACGCCTGGCGCTCGGTCAAGCGCGAGTGGAACGCACAGGTGGAGCGCGAGCAGGAGATCGCGGCGTAACACCGGCTCACTCGCGTACGCCCCGGTCCCCGACCGGGGCGTACGTGTTCCCGGGGTGCCGGCTCACCCACCGGCGGCATGCACCGCTGCCCCGTCGCCGCCGCCCGGACGACCCTCGCCGTCGTACGCGCGCGAGGACGCGTCCACATGCGCGAGCCGTCGCAGTGCGCTGAACATCGCCTCCCCCAGCACCGTGCCGACGACCACGCTCTCCACCAGGTCCTCGCGCGCCACCCGCCGCCCCACATAGTCGAGGTCGGCCCGCGCGACCGGTTCGGCGGCGGCCGCGTAGTCGTCGAGCAGCTCGACGAACCCGCCGTGCCCGGCCCGCCGCAGTGCGACGATCACCCCGGCCAGGCACTCGCCGGCCGGACCGTGCGCCTCGGCCCGCCAGCCGCGTCGCTCCACCAGCTCCGCCACGTCTTCGCGGGCGTCGTCCAGCTCGGGCCCCGGCTCGTCCCCCTGCAGCGGAGTGAGTCGCTTCGCCGCGACACCCAGCACCTTGTGCACCGGCTGCTCCGGGTCCTCGACCGCCCGGAGCACATCACCGATGGCCGCGAGCGAGAGCCCGCCGACATCCAGCAGGGCGCGGATCAGCCGCAGTCTGCGCTCATGACCGGAGTCGTAACTCGCCTGGTTCGGGCTGGTCAACTGCCCGGCGGGCAGCAGCCCTTCACGTACATAGAACTTGATCGTCGGTACCGGAACCCCGGACCTGCGACTCAACTCGCCGATGCGCACCGCGTGTTCTTCCTTCCGCGCTTGCCAACCCCCCGACCCATCATAGATAGTTCCACTATCGGATAGCGGTAAGTGCCACTATCCATAATTGCAAAGGGGTCCTCATGCCTTCATGGCGTTCATGGCACCGTCCGTTAGTCCTCTTCGCGGCCACGATGGCCGTCATGGCGGTCGTCTCGGCCGTGGGACTGCTGGTCGACGACCGGGTCCTGGCGGGCTCGGCAATATGGTTCAAGCCGTTCAAGTTCGCGGTCTCGTTCATCGTGTACGCACTCGCACTGGCCTGGATGCTGGCGCTGGTCACCCGCGGCCGGCGCGTCGGCTGGTGGGCCGGAACCGTGGTCGCCCTGGCCTGCCTGGGCGAAATGGCGATCATCACCGGCCAGGTGATCCGCGGGAAGCGCAGCCACTTCAACCACGCCACCCCGTTCGACGAGACGCTGTTCAACACGATGGCCGTCACCGTCGTCGTGCTCTGGACCGGCACACTGGTCATAGCCGTCCTGCTGTTGCGCGCCCGCATAGCCGACCGCGCCACCGCCTGGGCGATCCGCTCGGGCGTGCTGCTCGCCCTGGTGGGTGCCGGATTCGGCTTCCTGATGACGCAGCCCACGCCCGAGCAGCGGGCGGCCGGGAATCTCGACACCGCCGATGTGATCGGCGCGCATTCCGTCGGTGTAGCGGACGGCGGCCCGTCGATGCCCCTCACAGGCTGGTCGACAACGGGCGGGGATCTGCGCATACCGCACTTCGTGGGCATGCACGCGCTCCAACTGCTGCCCCTCTTCCTGCTGGCACTGGTCGCCCTGGCCCCACGCCTCCCCCGACTGCGCGACCCACGGGTCCGGCTGCGGTTGGTGCTGGTCGCCTCCGGTGCGTACGCGGCAGTTGTCGCGCTGGTCACCTGGCAGGCGCTGCGCGGTCAGCCGCTGATCCACCCGGACGGTGCGACGCTCGTCGCCGCGGCCCTGATCGTGACGGCGACCGCCGTCTGCGGCCATGGGGCACTGAGGTCAACCGCCGCACCACAGAAAGCCGATTCAGACTCCGCCTCCGATTTCGCCGACAAGGAGCTCGTGGCATGACCGGTGCACTCTTCGAGATCTCGTTCTTCCTGGCAGCCCCGTTCTGGCTGCTCATGATCCTCGCACCGAACTGGCGTCCCACGGCGCGTATCGCCGCGTCCCCGCTCACCGTCCTGCCGGTGCTTGCGCTCTATCTGGTCATGGCCGTGCCGGTCTTCCCCGAGCTCTGGGACGCGGTCCGCAGTCCCGATATCGACACCTTCCGCGACCTGACGGCCCTGGCGAACGGAGCGGGGGCGATCTGGGCACAGGTCATCGCCTGGGATCTGCTGCTGGGCCAGTGGATGTTCCTGGAAGGACGCCGGCTGGGGATCTCTGCGCCGGTGATGGGGCCACTGCTGGTGCTGACGATTGTGCTGTCACCCTTCGGGCTGCTGATCTTTCTCGTGCTACGGGCGGTGCTGCGGCCGAAGGCCCGGCCCGGGAACGGAATCCCTGACCGGGCCGGTCACGCGTCGCTGCGGTGAGGGCGCCCGTCAGACGGACTTCTGGTAGGAGCGGAACGTACGGGTCGACAGCCAGACCGCCGCCACCGCAAGGACCAGAAGGGCTCCCCCGCGACTGAGCACCAGACTCCGGTCGGGGTCGGCCGTCAGCGCCGAACGACCTGCCACCATCGCCCAGTCGACCGGGTTGAAGTCGGCGATGTGCCGCATCCAGGACGGCATCTGGCTCGGGGCCATGAAGGAGGAGGAGAGGAAGGTCAGCGGCAGCAGCAGAAAGGTGTTGATGCCGATGATCGACTCGCGCTGACGGACCAGCATGCCCAGGGCATTGGAGAGCGCGCCGAAAACCGTACCGAGCAGGATCGAGGCGACGACCAGGATCAGCAGCCCGCCCGCACCGCCCGGGTAAGTGGCCCCGGCGGCCCAGCCGAGCAGCACGATGATGACGGACTGCACAGCGGTACTGATGCCGTTCTGTACGACATTGGCGTTCATCAGCGCGTTGCGGCTGACCGGCGTCGTCAGGAAGCGATTGAGCGTGCCCCGCTCGATCTCCTCCAGGGTGCCCATACCGGCCCACATGCTTGATCCGAGGGCGCTCATCACCACGATGCCCGGGATCAGATAGTCCAGATAGGACGTGGTGCCGAAGCCTCCGAGTTCGACGACCTTCCTGAAGAGGTTGCCGAACAGGAACAGCCAGATCACCGGCTGGATCAGCGAGATCGCCAGGAAGACCGGCTGCCGGATGATCGCCATGAGCTGACGCTGAGTCATGTACCAGGTCTGGGCGAGAACTTGACTGTTCATCGGGTGCCTCCCGCAGAGGTGAGGGCAGGGACCTGCCGGGCGTCCGCTGCTTCGGCCTCGGAGAAACGGCGTCCGGCATAGCGCAGATAGACGTCGTCGAGGGAGGGGCGGGCCACGGTGGCGGCGGCGACCGCCGCACCGGCCCGCTCCAGGGCGGCGAGCAGCACGGGGACGGCCGCGGCGCCGTCCTCGGCGCGGACGCTCACCCGGCGGCCGTCGACCAGCACTTCGTGCACCCCGGGCAGTCCGGCCAGCCCGGCGGTGATCGCCGTGGCATCGCCCTCGGCGCGCAGCTCCATGTGGACGGCGTCGCCCCTGAGTTCACCCTTGAGCTCGTCGGGGGTGCCCTCGACGACGACCCGGCCGCGGTCGACGATCGCGATGCGCTCGGCGAGCCGGTCGGCCTCCTCCAGATAGTGCGTCGTGAGGACGATGGTCAGTCCCTCGTCGCCGGCCAGCCGGGAGATCTCGTCCCACATGGCCGTGCGGGCCTCGGGGTCGAGTCCGGTGGTGGGTTCGTCGAGGAAGAGCACCTCGGGGCGGTGGACCAGGCCGAGCGCCACGTCGAGGCGTCGCTGCATACCACCGGAGTACCCCTTGACCTGGCGCTTCGCGGCGTCGGCGAGGTCGAAGTGGTCCAGCAGTTCATCGGCGCGGCGCTGGACGGCGGCGCCCCGCATCCCGTACAGCCTGCCCTGGAGCAGGAGGTTCTCACGGCCGGTGGCGACGGGGTCGGCGCCGGACTTCTGGGCGACGACGCCGATCGCGCGGCGGACCCGGTCGGGGTGGCGCAGGACGTCGTGTCCGGCGACGGTCGCGGTGCCGGAGTCGGGGCGGGCCAGGGTGGTGAGGATCTTGACGGTGGTGGACTTTCCGGCGCCGTTCGGGCCGAGGAGTCCGAAGACCGTGCCGGCATCGACGTCGAGGTCCATGCCGCCCAGTGCGGTGACATCGCCGGGATAGGTCTTGGTCAGATTTCGCGCCGCTACTGCGGGCGCACGGGTGCTCATGACAGAGCTCTCCTGTGGTCAGCGGGGTGCTCGGGTCCACCGAGCACTCGGGTATGCCGAGCCGATCCGCGTGAAGAGCGCCGGGCTATCCTGGGTGTGCCGCACCTCGATCGCCTGGCTAAGCCCTCACGGCATGGCCGGTCCGGGGTTCGAGACCCCGGCGATTGCTGCTCCAACAGCTCCCGCCGGGGTCCTTTTCTGTGGTGCCGCTTCTGCTACGCCTTCCACCCGGGGTCGAGGACGATCTCCTGTTGATCCAAGTCCTTCCAGTCCTGCGGGACTTCACCGGATTCATGGAAGGACTTCCACTCCGCGATGCCACTGATCGAGGCGTCGGTGAGTTCCTTGCGGAAGTTCTTGATCCACTCCAGCTGCGCGTCGATCATGTGGAGCTGATACTCGGTCTCGACGACGAAGACACGGGGCAGCTTCTCCCCCAGTTGACCGAGGACCCCCCGGAGAGCCGCGGCCTGGACCGCCAGCGCCGCCTCCCGGGTCTCCATCAGCTCCGCCACATCCTCCGGCGGCAGCACCGGCAGAAGCGAGAGGGCCGTCTCGAAGACCGGGTACTCGACGGCCGGAACGGCGAGCAGATCGGAGAGCCAGTCGAGCATTTCAGCACGCCCGGCCTCGGTGATGCCGTAGAGCGTGCGCTCGGGGCGGTTGCCCTGCCGCTGGACGCCCGCGACCTCGACGTAACCGTGCTTCTCCAGGTTCTGGACGACGGTGTACAGCGAGCCGAAATTGATCTTGACGCTGTGTTCCTTGCCGCGTCGGCGAAGCGTCTGGGCGATCTCGTACGGATGCATGGAACGCTCGGCGAGCAGCACCATGACCGTCAGCGCCAGTGGATTGCCGAGCTTGCGCCGCTTGGCCACCCGCCCCACCGCCCTTCACTCCGCTTTCGAATACTCGTGTGCGAACATATCGCGTTCACCCGGACGCGTCAACCGCGATGTATCGCGAATTTCGGGATGCGTGGAAGGATCTCGCGCACTGACCAATCCGTGCTGCCGTCGGCTCCGGATCACTCGGAGAACCGATGTGCGATCAGGGAGGAAGCCCGCGTGAAAGAAGCCGTGTACATCAGCGGAGCGCCCTCGGCGGCGCCCGATCTCCAGGAGCTGCTGGGACTGGTCGCCCGGGGCGACCAGGATGCCTTCGCCAAGGTGTACGACGCGGTCAGCGGGCCCGTCCTCGGGCTGGTACGGAGCGTGCTGCGCGATCCCGCCCAGTCGGAGGAGGTCGCGCAGGAAGTCCTGGTCGAGGTGTGGCGGACGGCCCCTCGCTTCCGGGCCTCCCGCGGCAGCGCGATGAGCTGGGTGCTGACGCTTGCTCACCGCCGGGCCGTGGACCGGGTGCGCTCGGCCGGGGCATCGGCGGCCCGTGAGCACAGGGCGGCGCTGCTGGACCGTACGCCCGCCTTCGACGAGGTCGTCGAGCAGGTGGAGAGCCGGCTGGAGCGCGAACAGGTCCGCCGCTGCATGCGGACGCTCTCCGAGCTGCAACGGCAGTCCGTGACCCTCGCCTACTACCGGGGGCTGACCTACCGCGAAGTGTCGGAGCTGCTCTCCGTACCGCTCGGGACGATCAAGACACGACTGCGCGACGGGCTGATCCGGCTGCGCGACTGCCTCGGGGTGAGCGCATGAGCAACGCCGAACTGCACACGCTGACCGGGGCATACGCCCTGCACGCGCTGCCGGACACCGAACGGGTGGACTTCGAACGGCATCTCGGCGACTGCGAGGCCTGCACCGTCGAAGTGCGCGAGCTGTCCGAGACCGCCACCCGACTCGGCTTCGCGGTGGCCGAGCCCTCACCGCGAGGGCTGCGGGACAGGGTGCTGCGGGAGATCACGACCGTACGGCAGGAGTCGCCGTCGGGCGCCGGCCGGGGCCGCTCGGGCGCGGCATCCCAGGGCGACAGCACAACGGTGCGGGGCGCCGGCGGTACGGGGCTGGGCGGCCGGTGGCCGAGGTACGCGCTCGCCGTCTGTCTCGCCGCCGCCGTCGGATTCGGCGGGATCGCCGTCCGGCAGCACCGGGCGGCCCAGGACGCCCGGCAGGAGGTGCGGGCGGCTCAGCAGCAGAACGAGCAGCTGGCCCGGGTCCTTGCCGCTCCGGACGCCAAGACCTCCTCCGGCACGATGAAGGGCGGCGCGAAGGGAACGGTCGTGGTCTCGCGGAGTGAGAACCGGGCCGTGTTCATGGCCTCTGGGATGTGGCAGCCGCCCAGCGGCTGGGTGTATCAGCTGTGGTTCGACGACCACGGCACCATGCGTTCCGCCGGGCTGACGAACACCCCGGCCGCGAGCGACGCCGTCCTGCTGGACGGCCCGGTCGACGGTGCGTCGGGCATAGGCATCACGATGGAACCGGCCGGTGGCTCCGCGCGGCCGACGTCCGCGCCGCTGGCGCTGATGAACTTTCCGCCGGCATGACCGGGGCCGCTCCGCCGGGCGGACTTGCCCGGCGGACCGCGTTCGCCGGGCAGAGCCGGGACAACCCGTTGCGCGGGGACAGAATGACCGACGCAGGGAAGGGCGCGCCGCCTCCATGACCGTCTCCGTGGCACTGTTCACCTCCGACCTGCGGGTGCACGACAATCCGGTGCTGCGGGCCGCGGTGCGGGACGCGGATGCCGTCGTTCCGCTGTTCGTGCGCGACAAGGGCATCCACCGGGCCGGCTTCGACGCGCCGAACCGGCGGGCGTTCCTCGCGGACTGCCTCGCCGACCTCGACGCGGGGCTGCGCCGCCGCGGCGGACGGCTCGTCGTCCGGGACGCCGACGTCGTGGCCGCTGCCCGTGCCGTGGCCGTGGAGACCGGCGCGCGGAGCCTGCACATCGCCGGCGGGGTGAGCGGGTACGCGATGCACCGCGAGGCGCGACTGCATACGGCTCTGGCAGCCGTCGGCTGCGCCCTGCACGTCCACGACGCAGTGGTCACCGCGCTCGCCCCGGGCCGGGTCGTCCCGGCGGGCCGTGATCACTTCGCGGTGTTCACCCCGTACTTCCGCCGTTGGCAGGCGGCGGGAGTACGGGGAACACTCACCGCGCCACGCACGGTGCGGCTGCCGGACGGCGTGAAGTCCGGGCCGTTGCCGGAACGGGCGGAGGTGACCGGGGTCTCCCCCGGGCTCGCCGGGGGCGGCGAGTCGGCCGGACGCCGGCTGCTGTCGTCCTGGCTGCACGGCCCCCTGGCCGACTACGAGAGCGGTCACGACGATCTGGCCGGTGACGCGACCTCCAGACTCTCCCCGTACCTCCACTTCGGCTGTCTCTCGGCGGCCGAAGTGATCAACCGGGCGAGGCAGCGGGGCGGACCGGGCGCCGACGCGTTTGTACGGCAACTGGCGTGGCGGGACTTCCATCACCAGGTGCTCGCCGCACGACCGGACACCGCCTGGGAGGACTACCGCACACGGCACGACCGCTGGCGGTCCGACGAGGACGAGATCGAGGCCTGGCGCGCGGGGCGCACAGGCTATCCGCTGGTCGACGCGGCGATGCGACAGCTGGCGTACGAGGGCTGGATGCACAACCGGGGCCGGATGCTCGCGGCCTGCTTCCTCACCAAGACGCTGTACGCGGACTGGCGGGTGGGCGCCCGGCACTTCCTGGACCTGCTGGTCGACGGCGACCTGGCGAACAATCAGCTCAACTGGCAGTGGATGGCGGGTACCGGCACCGACACCCGCCCCAACCGGGTCCTGAACCCGGTGATCCAGGGCAAGCGGTTCGATCCGCGCGGCGCCTACGTGCGCCGCTGGGTGCCGGAGCTTGCGGAACTGGCGAACGGCGAGATCCATGAGCCGTGGAAACTGACCGGTCCGCGCAGGGCCGCGATCGACTACCCGGATCCGCTCGTCGACCTGGCAGAGGCACGGGCCCGGTTCGAACGGGCACGCGGCCTGGACTGACGGCGCGATTCCGCCGATCAGCAGGAAGCTCACCGGCGGCGGTGTCGCCGGCGTCGCCGCGACCGCGACCGGCGCGGCCATGCGTCGCCGCTGCCCTGTCATGCCCGTCCCTCCGGTCGCAGGCACCGACCGGCCCCCTGCCGTTTCCGGCGCTTCCGGATGCCTCTCGGCCGTGATTCGTCACAGGTGCCGTCCCGGATCGACCGAAAAAACTCGCACCCGATCGAGTGACAGACCAATCCGTCCGGCGCGGGGCGACGAATCCCGGTTGTGAGTGAAGATCGAGACGATTCGCGGCAAACCGGGGCCACGCGTTCCCGGCGATCGGGCTGGGCGCGCGCCGCCCTCGCCGCGCTCAGTGGTCTGATCGCCGGGTTCTGCGCCCTGGCGGTCGCCGAGTTGGTCGCGGCTGTCGTACGTCCCGAGGCAGGCCCGGTCACGGCAGTGGGCAGTGCGGTGATCGACCGCACGCCCCCGGCCGTGAGGGACTTCGCCGTACGGAACTTCGGCACCGCCGACAAGCTGGTGCTCCAGCTCGGGATCCTGATCCTGCTGGCGCTCTTCGCCATGGCGGTCGGGGTGCTGGCGCTGCGGCACCGGCGGCTCGGTTCGGCTGCCGTCCTGGTCTTCGGTCTGGTCGGGGCAGTGGCGGCGGCAGGGCATCCGGAGGGCGCGCCTGCCGACGCGCTGCCTTCGGTGGTGGGTGCCGTGGTGGCCGCAGGAGTGCTGTATCTCCTGGTCGGACGGCTCACACCCGCTCTTCGTCCCTCTCCCGCGGCCGGGGAGAGGGACGAAGAGGCGAACGGCGTCTTCGACCGCCGTGGTTTCGTGGTCGCGGCGACCGCCGCGGCGGTGGCCTCCGCCGGCGCGGGAGTCCTGGGGCGGCGGCTCACGTCCTCCGTCCAGGCCGGAGCCTCCGCTTCACGTCATGACCTGGTCCTCCCGGTACCCCGTTCCGCCGCACCGGCGGTCCCGGCGGGCGCCGATCTGAGGATCCGGGGGCTGAGCTCGTTCATCACTCCGAACAAGGACTTCTACCGGGTGGATACGGCTCTGGTCGTGCCACGCGTCGATGCCGGCAGATGGCAGCTGAAGATCCATGGCAAGGGTGTGACACGGCCCGTCACTGTCGGCTTCCACGACCTGCTGCGGAGGGAGGTCATCGAGCGCGACATCACGTTGACCTGCGTGTCCAACGAGGTCGGTGGCCCTTACGTCGGCAACGCCAGGTGGCTCGGCGTACGACTGGCCGATCTGTTGCGCGATGCCGGGGTGCGCCCCCCGTCGAAGGGCGGGCCCGCCGACCAGATCGTGGCGCGTTCCGTGGACGGCATGACGATCGGCACACCGGTCGAGACGGTCATGGACGGGCGCGACGCGATGCTCGCTTTCGGCATGAACGGCGAGCCGCTGCCCTTCGAGCACGGCTTCCCGGTCCGGATGGTCGTTCCCGGCCTGTACGGATACGTGTCCGCCTGCAAGTGGATCAAGGACATCGAACTCACCACGTTCGATGCCTACGACGCCTACTGGGTCGAACGGAGCTGGTCCCAGGAGGCACCGGTCAAGACCGAGTCGCGGATCGACACCCCCCGTCCGTTCGCCTCCCCGAAGGCCGGCACGGTGCCGGTGGCCGGGGTGGCCTGGGCCCAGCACCGCGGTATCTCCCGGGTTGAGGTCCGGGTGGACGGCGGGGAGTGGCACACGGCACGGCTGGCTGCCGCGGACACCCAGGACACCTGGCGCCAGTGGGTGTGGGAGTGGCCCGCCGCATCCGGCCATCACACCCTTGAGGTCCGCGCAACCGACGGAACCGGCGCCACCCAGACCGGCGATCGCACAGGCACCGTGCCCAACGGTGCGACCGGCTGGCACTCGGTGGTGGTCGACGTGCCCTGAACCGGGGCAGACCGAGCCGGGCCTCACCCCGACCGCACCACCGCTCCACGGAGCGCGGCCGGGGTGACGGTGTCCCGGTCAACGCCCTGGCCTTCCTGTACGGGGCGGGCATGACGGTCGATCTGGCCTGGCCGCGGGCAGCGGTGTACGACCCGGCGGGCGGCCACTGGTACTTCCAGTGGTTCACGCTCCTCTTCCTGGGCGCGACGGTGCTGCTCGGTGCGGGTCATCGCGTGTACGGGAGGAGGTCGTCCTCCGTAGGCTGACCGGATGAACCGTCCGAGCGTCGTGGACCGGCAGGACCGGGTGGCAGGTGCCGTCGTCGGATCGGCGGTCGGTGACGCGCTGGGGGCGCCGTTCGAATTCGGCCCCGCCTGTGTGTACGCGGCCCGCTTCCCGGACGGCGTGGGCACGATGTGCGGCGGTGGTGGCTGGGATCCGGGCGAGGCCACGGACGACACCCAGATGGCCGTTCTGGTCGCGGAGTCCCTGCTGGAGCAGGACGGACTCGATCTCCCCGACATGTTCGGCCGGTTTCGCCGATGGGCGGAAGGCGGGCCGAAGGACATCGGCCTGCAGACCGAGGACGTCCTGACGAGCGGTGCCCCCTGGGACCTCGCGGCAGCGCTGCACTTCCAGGTCAACGGGCGCGCGGCAGGCAACGGTTCGCTGATGCGGGCCGCCGCGCCGGCGGTGTACTTCGCGCGGGCGGGGCGGGTGGCGACGATGGACGCCGCCCGCCGGATCGCGGCGCCGACGCACGGAGACCGGGCCGCCTGGGAGGGCACCGCCGTG
Organism: Streptomyces sp. NPDC058239; assembly: GCF_042882185.1. Lineage (NCBI taxonomy): Bacteria > Bacillati > Actinomycetota > Actinomycetes > Kitasatosporales > Streptomycetaceae > Streptomyces > Streptomyces sp. NPDC058239. The sequence goes on along the minus strand of NZ_JBHVWS010000003.1, from coordinate 246,477 downwards.
TTCCATGAGCTGATCAGGGTGGCGCTGAACGGCGACGATCCGCTCGCCGCCGTCCCGAGCGCCCTGGACCGCGTACACGAGGATCACCGCGAGCGCTGGGCCACCGTCCTCGCGCCCGGCTGGCATCCGGACGCGGCAACGGAGTTCAACGGTGCGGTGTGGCCGTGTCTGGGCACCGCGCTCTGGGCGCTGCGCACGGCACGTACGTACGAGAACGCCCTGGCCGCAGCAGTCGACGTGGGTGGGGACACGGACACGGTCGCGGCGGTGACCGGTGGTCTGGCGGGGGCGGTGTACGGCTTCGAAGCGATTCCGTCGCGCTGGACGGAGCCCCTGCACGTGCCGATGCCGGGGTACGGGGACCGTGTGCTGCGGACGACCGATCTGCTGGCCCTGGCCAGGCGGCTGGACAGCGACCGATGTGGTGCGGTTCCCACGGATATCCGTACACCTTGAATCTACACATAAGGGTGAGATAAGAGCAGAATATTCATAACAGGCCATTCTGCACACAAAGGCGCCGTTCAGGTCTGCGACAGCGAAGGAGACGAACTCATGTCAAACGTCTCGCACACCGGCCGTGACATGGCCAGTCACCCCGATATTTCTGAAATGCGCGATCGCTACACCCGAATGCTCGGCGGGCGTGATGTGGCCCTGGTGGACGCACCGGTGTTCCTCATCGGTCTCTACTGCGCCATCTCGCCCTGGGTGCTCCACTTCACGGCGAGTCAGCCCGCACTCATGACGAACAACCTGATCATGGGTATCGCGATCGCCGTGCTGGGCCTCGGGTTCACCGTCATGCCGGAGCGGATGTACGGCCTGAGCTGGGCCATATGCGCCATGGGCGCCTGGTTGATCGCCTCGACGTGGGTCGTCGGCAGCGGCCCCGACCTGGGCATCATCCTCAACAACGTCATCATCGGCGGACTGACCGTGCTGCTGGGGTTGGTCTGCGTAGGGGTGTCGATGAAGAGCGGCAAGCGCTCGGTCTGAGACAGGGAACCCCGGCCGGTCCGCGCGGAGCGGACCGGCCGAGGGCTGCCGGGCCGGTGCCGCGTATCAGACCGGCCGGAACGGCAGATAGTCCACGTCGTACCCGAAGTACCGCGGCCCGGCGAGTGCCAGGCCGCCCGGTGTGGTCCAACGCGGGTCGCAAGGGGCCGCGAGGACGCTGACCCGAAGGCCGTAGCGCAGGCCCTCCGTCGTCACCGGGTCACCGGTGTCGGTGTCCAGCACACAGATGAGGTCGGGTGTGGTGGCGACGGTCTCGCCGTCGCGGGTGGCGAGCAGATGCTCGTTCTGGAAACCCAGTTCCAGGACCCGGCCCGCCTCGTCGCCGATGCCCTCCAAACGGGCGCTGCCCCGGGCGAAGCCGCCCTGGGTGCGGCGGCTGACATCGACGACCTTGCCGGTCAGCAGATGGGTGCCCGACAGCATGGTGCGGGCCGCGTGCACCGGGTCGGCGTGTGCCGCGCGCGCCTCGCGGACGGCAACGCCGAGCCGTTCGGCGAGCGTCAGCGTGGCGGGGACGAGACCGTCGGCGAGCTGGTCCCCCCGCATCACGGTGTCGGCGCTGGAGATCTGGCAGCCGAGTTCCACGCAGACGGCCCGGGCGATGCGCTCGGCGGCGTGGTTGGAGACGGCGTCGACGATGATGCTGTTGCCCTTGTCGTCGGCGAGCGCCATCGGTGTGTTGGCCACTCCGATCAGACCGGGCAGCACCATCTGCGCCTCGGGAAAGGCACGGCCCATGGCGTCGCCGTCGACCAGCGGCAGCCCCGCCTCGGCGGCGCAGGCGATGGGCAGCATGGAATTGACACCACCGACCTCGATCGGCGCGATGTGGGTGGCGGGCCGGCCGATGTGCTTCTCCAGGGCACGCAGGGCGGCCACTTCCTCGCCACCGGCCGGGACACGTTCCAGCAGCACCGTCGGCGCGCCCATCCCGGAAACGGGTACGACGGTCGCGTCGGCCGGCACCTCGTCGAAGGCGACGAGCCGGACCGGACCGTGCTTGCGGATGGCCTCGCGGGCCAGCAGTTTGCCGATGTACGGGTCGCCGCCCCCGCCGGTGCCCAGGATGCCCGCGCCGCGCGCGATGTCGTCCAGATTGTCGAGGTTGATCTCACGCATGTGACGCTGCTCCATGGGTGTCGCGCGCCCCGGTCGGGGCGTGGGTGCTGCCGATGCCGTTCAGGTCGAGGTCGCCGACCGCCTTGACCCGGATACGGGTTGCACCGCCCGGCAGATAGGCGAGCGGGACCTCCTCCACATCCACGATGCGGACCGTGCCGGGCCTGGCGCCGGCGCTCTCGGCGCGGCCCACGGCCTCCTCGCGGGCCTCGGCGAGTACGGAGTCCCTGCGCCCCTCGGGGACCTGGAAGACCCGGTCCACCTCCCCGCCGACCTGGGCGATGGCGGCGCCCACGGCGTTGGCGACGTCGAAGTGACCGGGGCGGCGCACATCGTCGAAGCCGGGCAGAGCCGAAGGCACCAGCACACTGCCGCCGCCCACCGCGACGACCGGCAGCGGTCCGGCCGAGGTGCGCATCCGGTCGACGGCCTCGGCCAGCCGCTCGGCGATCCGGTCGAGCGCACGGGCGGTGAACTCCGGGTCCAGATGCGCGACACGGGAGCGGTCGCCGATGTCGGCGCGGCCCGCGGCGACCGCGAGATCGGTCGCGGTCAGGGTCGTACCGCCGAAGACCAGCGCCTCCTCGGTGAGCCGGAAGCCGACCGAGCGGGGGCCCGTCCCGCCGTCGGCCGACACCAGGGATCCGCCGCCGATACCGAGCGAGAGGACGTCGGGGATACGGAAGTTGGTGCGGATGCCCGCGGCCTCGCTCTCGCCCGCCGCCTCGCGCGGGAAGCCGCCCGCCAGTATGCCGACGTCCGCGGTCGTGCCGCCGACGTCGACGACCGCGCAGTCGCCGAGACCGGACAGGAACGCGGCGCCGCGCATCGAGTTGGTGGGCCCGGAGGCGAAGGTCGCCACCGGGTAGGCGCGGGCGAAGTCCACGTCCATCAGGGTGCCGTCGTTCTGCGACAGGAAGAACGGCGCGGTCAACGAGACCTCGGCGAGCGACTTGGCGAACGACTCCACGATCGCGGCCGCCAGGTCGCGCAGGGCCGCGTTGATGATCGTGGCGTTCTCACGGGCGAGCAGTCCGATCCGGCCCAGTTCGTGGGAGAGCGAGAAGTGGACGCCCGGGCCCAGCTCCGCGCCGAGAATCTCGGCGGCCCGGCGCTCGTCCTCCTCGGCGACCGGTGAGAACACGGACGAGACGGCCACCGAGGTCAGCCCGCGCGCGGCGATGTCGGCGGCGGTGCGCTTCAGCTCCTGCGGGTCGAGCGGCGACAGCGGCCGTCCGTCGAACTCCCGCCCGCCGTGGCAGAGATAGCCGTGCCCTCCGACGGCCGCCCGCTGGCGATCCGGCCAGTCGGTCATCGGCGGCAGGGCGGCCGTCGCGGGCAGGCCGAGGCGTACGGCGGCGACGGGTGCGAGCCGGGCGCCCTCGATCAGCGCATTGAGGAAGTGGGTCGTGCCGATCATGACGGCGTTGACGGATTCCATCGGCGGGTCGAGTGCCCGGATCGCCGCGGTGACGCCGGAGGTGATGTCGGAGGTGGTGGGGGTCTTCGCGGTCGCGACGATCCGGTCGTCGTCCCCGAGAAGGGCGGCGTCGGTGTTGGTGCCTCCGACGTCGATTCCGATGCGCATGGTGTGTCTGTCTTTCGTAGGGGGTGGGAGTACGGGTCAGGCGGTGGCGTTCGACGACCAGGCCGTGCCCGCTTCCGCCTCGATCGCCGCGGCGGGTCGTACGGGCTGTGCGAACGGCAGGTCGCGGGCGCCGCGCACCAGGCCGAGCTTGCCGAGGACGACGTAGCCGAGCCCGGCCAGCAGCAGGGAGTTGAGTGCCGGGATCCCCCACCACTGGTAGTGGTCGCCGAGCCAGCCGAAGAGGGATCCGGCGGCCCACAGGGCGATCGTGGCCGGCACCCAGCTGGGTTCGGTCTCGGGCAGCCGTCCGACGGAGCGGGACGCGTCGAGCTGCGGCCGCCACTTCTTCACCACGAAGTACTCGGCGACCATGATTCCGGCGACCGGCGGGGTGAGGACGCCGAGCACCGTGAGGAAGTCGGTGAACCGGTCCAGGATTCCGGCGGCGGCGGCGAGGCTGCCGAGCACCCCGATCGTGACGGTCGTACCGACCCGGTTCAGCCGGACCTTGAAGAGCGCCTCGACCGCGCCGATCAGGCCGAGCGACGACGAGTAAAGATTCCAGTTGTTGATCTTCACGGTGGCGGAGACCAGGACGATGACGCCGATGACTCCGGAGGAGGACGTGATGATGGCGATCAGGTCGGAGGACTTCACCGCGTAGGCGAGCAGCACACCGCCGAGGCCCAGGACGTACTCGCCGAGGCTGATGCCGACGACGGTCTGCTTGACGACATCGCCGGTGTTGCGGTTGAAGCGGGTCATGTCGGGGGTGGTGACCGCGCCGACGATGTACGAGCCGGCGACTATGGTCGCGCCGGTGGCGATGGACATGTGGGCGCCGAACGGCGCGGAGGCCACCAGATCGCCGATGTTGTGCCGCGAGAACTCGACCATCATCGCCCAGCCCGCGAGGCCGAGAAAGGCGGGGACGGTGACGAACGCGGTCCAGCCCATGGCGCGGAAACCACGCAGCACGAGCGCGGTGACGGCGAGCCCGCAGATCAGGCACCAGGCCCAGACGGGCAGCGCGGGCACGATGGAGTGCAGTCCGGCCGCGAACACCGCCGTCTGCACACCGAACCAGCCGAACAGGCTGACCGCGATGACAAGTCCGATGAGGGTGGAGCCGTAACGTCCGAAGCCGGTCCAGCGGACCAGCATCGAGGTGGACAGGCCCTCCCGCATACCGGCGATGCCTACGAAGATGCAGACGATCTCCAGGATCACCGAGCCGAGCGTGAACGCCCAGAACGCGCCCCAGAAGGAGAGCCCGGCGCCGAGCGCGGCGCCCAGCAGGAACTGCGTCAGGTCGGAGAGCTGGCCGAAGCGCTGCACGGCGACGTTGAACCAGGAGTAGCGGGCCGCGCGCGGCACCCGCTCAAGCGGGTAGTCCTCGTCCGTCTGCGCCTGCGACTGCTGCAGCGGCTGCTTCTGCTTCTGCTTCTGTGCGGACGGCTGTGGTTGCACATCGAACTGCTGGGTCATGGGGACGGTCCTCGGGTGGGCGGGGCGGGCAGGAGGGCGCAGCAGCACGGCACCGGGCTGCTCCGAAGGGGAGAAATGAGGTGGGGAGCGGGGGTCAGAGCGGGAGAGGCGGTCCCACGGCCCGTGCGCGAAGGAGTACCGCGCCGGGCAGATAAGGCACCGGCAGGTCCGGCTCGGCATGGGTGCGTACGCGCCGCGGATCGGCCCCTGCCCGTACGGCGCCGGCCCGGGCCAGGTCCCGTACCTCGTCGCGTACGACATCGAGGCGGCGGCCGGTCCCTCGGCGGACGATGCGGTCGCAGTGCCCGCCGACCGGGCTGGCCGCGGCGCCGAACGCCCCGGCGACGCCGCCGTGTTCGGGCCGTACGACGTCGAATCCGGTGAGTACCCGGCCGGGCACACCGTCCGCACCGCCGCCGACCAGGATCAGCGGGAGGAGTCCGGCCGCGGGGCGCATCCGGTCGGCGGCCTCGGCCAGTTCGCGGTGTGCGTCGGCGCTCACGGTGATCAGGTCGGGGAAGCGCAGGGTGACCGGGACGCCGCCGATGCGCTCGCCGGGGCCGGCCTCCTGCGGATAGCCGCCGGTCAGTGCTCCGACCCGGGCCCGGCGTTCGCCGATGTCGGCGACCACGGCGTCGCGGAGTCCGGCCAGGAGTCCGGCGCCGCGGATGGTGCAGGCCGGGCCGCTGCCCAGGCTGAGTCCGGGCTGGCGGCGCAGATACTCCAGGCTCATCAGGGTGCCGTCGCTGCGGGTGACGAGGACGGCGGCACCGGGGGCGAGGCCGAGGCCCGGGAGGGTGGCGGTCAGTTCGCCGGCCACCCGCGCCACGAGCACGGACAGGGCCGCGTCGAGGACCGTGGCGTTCTCTCGGGCCAGCAGGTCGAGGGTGCCGACGTCGCTGGAGAGCAGGACGGTCGTTTCGGGGCCCGTCTCGGCACGCAGGATCTCGGCGGCCTCCCGCTCCTGGCTGCCGTCGACGGGCGAGAACACGGCGGTGACCGCGAACGCCTCGGCGCGGCCCGCGAGCGCGGCGCCGAACCGGGCGACGGCGTCCCGGTCGAGCGGAGTGGTGTCACGCGGGGCGAGGCCCCCGCCGCCCCTGACATTCGCGGTGCCCGCGCACACGGCGTCGCGCAGTGCCTCGGGCCAGCCGAACAACGGCCGCACGGCGTCGGCGGCGGCGCCCCCGACGCGCAGCACTCCGACCCGGGCCAGCCCGTCCCGCTCCTTCACCGCACGGGCAGCGACCCGCAGCCCCACGGCGAGCTGGGTGGCCCGGCGGCGCAGCTCGGCAGGCAGCGCGCCGACGGCAGCGGCGAGCGACCCGACGGCGTCGCCGGCGACCGAGGGAACCTTGACGGCCCGTACCGCCCGATCACCGTCGAGGAGGACGGCATCGGTGTTGGTGGGCCCTACATCCACACCGAGGATCACGGGGTGCCTCCCCGGGGCGGGCGACTGCGAGTGCTCGGAGAACCGTCCCGGGCGACCCCACCGGACCCACCGAGGCCTGCGAGTCCTGCGAGGCCGAAGGCGGACGGGCCCGCCAGTCGCAGCCCGTTCGGCGTGTACCAGGCCGGGGCGGAGGGCAGCGTGACGAGGTGGACGCGGAGGCCGTAGCGGACCTCCTCGACCGGGACGGCCCAGCCCGTCCGTACATCGACCAGGGCGATCACGTCCGGCACCACGGCGAGCGGTGTGCCGTCCTCCAGGGCCGCGACGAACTCGCTGCGGGCCTCGACGAGCACCAGCCGTCCCGCATCGGGGCCCGCGCCCTCCAGCAGAACGCCCGTCGCGTCGTCGCCGTCGGCGCCCTCGGTGGCGTACCTGCGGACCGAGGAGACCTTGCCGGTGAGCAGCGCTGCCGGGCCTTCGCCGCGGCCGAGGGCGAGTGCGCGCGTGACGGATCCGGCGACGGCGTGCCGGGCCGCCTGCCCGGCGGTGAGCGGGTAGTCGGTGGATGCGGCACGCCCGCCGAAGGCGACGACGGCGGCGCGGGCGAACTGTTCGAGGTGCGCGCCGTCGACATCGTCGATGACGACGGTGTGGCCGTGTTCGTCGGCGAGGACGGCCGGTCCCGGGCGCAGTCCGGCCAGTTCGAGAACGTTCTGGTCCATGCGCGGAAAGGCGCGGCCCATCGAGTCGGCATCGAGCAGCGGCAGCTCCAGCCGGGCCGCCCAGGCGACGGCGACGCAGCCGTTGAGGCCGCCGATCTCGCTGCTCATCACCGCGGCCACCGGCGCACCGTGCAGGGTCTCGAAGCGGGCACGCAGCCGTGCGGGTTCGTCCCGGCCGCCGATCCGCTCGGCGGCGACCGCGGGCGACCCCACGAGCCCGACGGGCATGACGAGCGCGTCGGCGGGCAGCGCGGCCGGGTCGACGACGGGCACCGGACCGCACTCCTCGATCGCCTGTCCGGCGACGGGAAGGGTCACATCGGCGGGTCCGCCGCCCCCTGATCCCAGGACGGCACAGCCCCGCGCGAAGTCGGCGAGTGCTCCGGCGTCCACGTGCATGAACCCCAGCGTAGGGAGGCAGAGCACGCCCCGTATGGGCCGGCGGCTCACGATTGAACGGCTCGATGTGCTTGCAGCACACTTGGACGGATGCCGAACATCTTGGAGCTCCTCTCCTCCCCCGGACTCGACGGGGTCCGACCGCTGGTGGGCCCGCTCGACGCGGTGGAGGTCACGGGGGTGCGCCTGGAACCGCGCCCGGACCGGCTCGCCGCCCTGCCCGCCGGGACGGTCGCCGTGCTGCTGGCGCCGGTGCCGGGGCATCTGCTGGATGTGGCGGTGCGGGACGCGGCGGCAGCCGGGGCCGCCGCACTGGTCCTGACGGGTGTGACCAAGGCGCCGCACGGGCTGCCCGCCGAGGTGACCGCCACGGCGCGGGCGCTCGCCGAGCGGGGCCGGGTCGCGGTGCTGTACGCCTACGGGGATCTCGCCGGACTCGTGGTGGCCGTGGAGCGGGCGGTGGCCGGGTCCGCGGCCGACGCGCTGGCCCGGGTCGCGGCCGCGGCACTGGAGGTGCCGGCCGTTGCGGGTGACCCGGACCGGGTGGCCGCGGCGGCTGCCCGCGCGCTCGGCGTACCCGTGGAGCTGCGGGCAGCGGGTCCGGGCGAGGAGGGCGCGGCCGCCGCGGGTCCGGACGGCGAGATCCGGCTCGCAGCCCCGGCCCGCACCGGTCACGCGGGGTCGGCGGTGCGCTCCGTCCTCGCGCTGGCGGCCCTCGCGGCAGCGGGCGGCGGACACGGCGACGTCCCCGTGCGATCCCGCGGCCGGCTGCTCGCCGAACTGCTCGTGGCCCCGCAGGACCAGGCCGCCCGACTGGCTGCCCGGGGCCGGGCGCTCGCGCTGCCCGTCGACGGCTGGCACATCGCACTGCGGGTGGAGGCCGGCGGCCTCGACGCCGCGAACCGGCCGAAGGCACTGGACGCGGTGATGTCCCAGGCGCTGACCCTGCTGCGGGCCTGGGACGGACCGGCGGCGCACGCCACCGCCCCCGTGCTACCGCCCACCGACACCGTCCAGTGGAATGCCGCCCTGGTCGACGATGCCCTCGTCCTGCTGAGCACCTGGCCCGCCGACCCGGGGACGGACGGGCGGCGCGCCACCCTGGCCCGTGCCCGACGTGTGGTGGACCGGCTGGCCGGACTGCGCCCCGAGGCCGGGTTGAGATGCGGCGTGGGCTCACCGCACCGGGGCCCGCTGGGTATCCGCACCTCCGCCCGTGAGGCCCGGGCCGCCGTGCCGCGCGATGCGGGGCCGACGGTGGCCGCGCATGACGCGGTGGGCCTCGACCGGATGCTGCTGGAGTGGTACGCCTCCGACACGGCGCGCGAAGCGGTCGCCGAACTCCTGGCCCCCGTACTGGCATTGGGTCCGGAACGCGCCGAGCCGCTGCTGCGCACGCTCCAGGGGTATCTGGACCACAACAACTCGCCCGCCCGCGCGGCAGAGGCCCTGCATCTGCACCGGAACGCGGTGGGCGCCCGCATTCGCAAGATCGTCCAGCTGACGGGCGCCGATCTGAACGATCCGGATGTCCGGCTCGCCCTCCAACTGGCTTGCCGCGCCGGCCTGTCCACGTCCCCGGGCGAGCCGTCCGCACAGCCGTACCTAAAGCCCTGACGCCCACCGCTCCCGGACCTCGACCGTTCCCGGACCTCAGGCCCTCACGCCCACGATCCGCAGCGCCGCACCTGCCCGCCTCCGTGCGGCGGGCGCGGTGCTCCGGGCCATCGACCTGACCGCGTTCACCGAGGCCGCCGCGATGCTGTACGAGGGTGCGTTCGTCGCCGAGCGCTACACCGCGGTGGGAGCATTCATCGACGGCGCACCCACCGCGCCCGACCTCGACCCCACGGTCGCCCGGATCATCACCGCGTCCCGTGACATCCCGGCGCACCGGCTCTTCGCCGACCAGGCGAGGCTGGCCGCCCTCCGCACCGCCGCAACAGCCGCGCTCGGCGACGCGGACGCCCTCCTGCTGCCCACCGCACCGGGCCACCCCACGCTCGCCGAGGTCGCCGCCGACCCGCTGGGCGCCAATGCCCGCCTCGGCCGGTTCACCAACTCCACCAATCCGTTCGACCTGTGCGCGGTGGCAGCCCCTGCGGGCGAGGTGGACGGCCTGCCGTTCGGCGTGATGCTGATCGGCCCGGCGCACACCGATGAACGCCTGGCCCGAATCGCCACGCTGCTGACCCCGCCCACCCGGATCGCGGTGGTGGGCGCCCACCTGACCGGCGAACCTCTGAACCCCCAACTCCTCTCCCTGGGCGCCCGTCTGGTCCGTACCACGACCACCGCCCCCGTCTACCGTCTGCACGCCCTGCGCACGGACCCGCCCAAGCCCGGCCTGGAACGGATCGGGGAGGGCGGGGCCGCGATCGAGGCAGAGCTGTGGGAGCTGCCCGCCGAAGGACTCGGGCGACTCGTCGCCGCTCTCCCGGCGCCCATGACGCTGGGCCGGGTCGAACTCGCGGACGGAGCCGCGGTGACCGGTTTCCTGTGCGAGCCGTACGCGCTGGAAGGCGCCGCGGACATCACATCGCACGGCGGGTGGCGCGCGTACCTCGGTCGTTGACCCCAGAAACAGTTGACTCGGCACCAACACGCCTGTTCCACTGGGCAGATGCGCCCTCAGCTGCGGCTGGTCACCCGTGACCACATCGACTTCGGTCGAGTGTGGTCCGCCTCGTGTTGTTCCTGACTGCTCCGACGTCAGCGCTTCACACGACCGGTTCCCCCGCAGCACGAGATGAGGCTTCGCCATGCCCGTCGAGTTTCTCGGCATCGCAGCAACCAATGAAGGTTCCGAAGTGACACCCCGCTCCGGGGCGTCCTTCGACAAGACGTACACGCTCAAACTGGCCCGCGCACACGAGGACCACGGCTGGGACCGAGTGCTGTTCGCCTACGGCTCCGGCTCCCCCGACCCGTCCCCCGCCGCCGCCTACATCGCGGCCCGCACCGAAACGCTCCAGATCCTGGTCGCGCACCGTCCCAACGTCTCGTACCCGACGTTCGCGGCCAAGACCTTCGCAACCCTGGACCGGATCAGCGACGGCCGCCTCGCCGTGCATTTCATCACCGGCGGCAATGACCATGAGCAGCAGCGCGAGGGCGACTTCCTCACCAAGGACGAGCGATACGCGCGCACCCGTGAGGCCATCCGGATCATCAAGAAGGCGTGGACTTCGCACGAGCCCTTCGACCACGAGGGTACGCACTACCGCTTCAACGACTTCGTGAGCGACACCTTCCCTGTGCAACAGCCGCATCCGCGGGTCTCGTTCGGGGGTTCCTCACCGGCGGCGTACGCGGCCGGGGGCGCCGAGGCCGACATCTACTGCCTGTGGGGCGAACCGCTGGCACAGACCGCGGAACAGATCGCATCGGTGAAGGCCGCGGCGAAGGCAGCCGGCCGTCGGGACGTCCCCAGGATCCAAGTCGCCTTCCGGCCGATCATCGCACCGACCGAGGAACTGGCCTGGGAAAAGGCTCACCGAACGCTGGCACGCATCAAGGCACGCAAGGCAGGCGCACCGCTGAGCCGCCGTCCCCCGCTGAACAGCCCGGAGAACGCCGGCTCTCAACGACTCCTCGCAGTGGCCGCCGAGAACGAGCGCCACGACCGGGCACTATGGACACCGACCGCGGCGGAAACGGGCGGCGCCGGCAATTCGACGGCCTTGGTGGGAACACCGGAGACGGTGGCGCAGGCGCTGCTGGACTACTACGACCTGGGCGTGGAAATCCTGTCCGCCCGCGGCTACGACCTGCTGGACGACGCGATCGACTTCGGAAGGCACGTCATCCCGATAGTCCGCGAGGAAGTAGCCAAGCGGGACGCGGCCCGTACGGCCCCGTAACACCAAGAGGTGCCGGGCGGGCCGGTACACCCGACCCGTCCGGCACCCTTCCATCCCGTCCGGCGTTCGAGGACCGGGGCCCGGGGCAGAGCCCCGGTTTCGGGAAGGCGCGGGTAGGACACCCGCCGCAGGCGCACCACCCCGCACCCCGCAGACCTCACCCCACGGAGCTGTAGGCCACAACCCCCCGCAACACCGCCTCCACCGCCTTACGTGCACTCCGCGCCACAGAGCTGCCGTCCCGCGGAGCCGCGGCCGCAATCTGCCCCAGCACATCGATCACCTGCTTGCACCACCGCACGAAGTCCCCCGCCGGCATTCCCGCCTCGCTCAGCACCTCGTCCAGCGTCCGCCCCGACGCCCACATGTAGACCGCCCAGGCAAACCCCAGGTCGGGTTCACGCTGCCCGACCCCCTCCGCCTGGTTGATCTTGAATTCCTCCTCCAGGGCGTCGAGCCGACCCCAGATCCGGACCATCTCGCCCAGCGCGGTCTTCGCGGGCCCCGACGGCAGTTTCGGCGCCACCGCGTCATCGGCCTGCCGCGCCTCGTACACCAACGCCGAGACGCACGCGGCAAGTTCGGCAGGGTTCAGGCCCTCCCACACCCCGGCCCGCAGACATTCGCTCGCCAGCAGATCCAGCTCGCCGTAGAGCCGCGCAAGCCGCCGCCCGTGTTCGGTGACCTCATTGCTCCGCAGATAGTCGAGCTCGGTGAGCAGTGCGACGATCCGGTCGAAGGTGCGGGCGATCGTGTTCGTCCGCCCCTCGATCCGCCGCTCCAGCTGCCTGGTGTCGCGCTGCAGCCGGTGATACCGCTCGGCCCATCGCGCATGGTCCTCACGCTCGTCGCACCCGTGGCAGGGGTGCGCGCGCAGCTCCGCCCGGTAGCGGGCGATCTCCCGGTCGTCGGCCGCGGCGGACCGCCCCTTGCGGTGCCGCTCGGGCACTATGTGCCCGGCCTTGGTCCGCAGCGCGGAGGCCAGATCACGGCGCGACTGCGGCGAACGCGGGTTGAAGGATTTCGGCACCCGCATCCGCTCCACGGCCTCCACCGGAACGGGGAAGTCGATCGAGGCGAGCCTCTTCACCTGCCGCTCGGCGGTCAGCACCAACGGCCGCGGCTCGTCGTGGTATTCGAGCCCGCGGTGCCCGTGCCCATTGGTCCGTCCAGCGGGCAGCCCCGGGTCGAGGACCAGTGCAAGTCCGGCGAACTTGCCGGTGGGGACATGGATGACGTCGCCGGGCTTGAGCTTCTCCAGGGACGCCGCGGCCGCGGCCCGCCGCTGCGACGCGCCCTGCTTGGCGAGCTCCGTCTCCCGGTCCTTGAGTTCGCGGCGCAGTCGCGCGTACTCCTCGAAGTCACCGAGGTGGCAGGTCATGCCCTCCCGGTAGCCCTCCAGTCCCTCTTCGTTCCGCTGGACCTGGCGGGAGATGCCGACCACCGACCGGTCCGCCTGGAACTGTGCGAAGGAGGTCTCCAGCAGCTCGCGCGAGCGGTGCCGCCCGAACTGCTGCACCAGGTTCACGGCCATGTTGTACGAGGGCCGGAAGCTGGACCGCAGCGGATATGTACGCGTACCCGCGAGTCCGGCCAGCGCCCCCGGGTCCATGCCGCGCTGCCACAGCACCACCGCATGGCCTTCGACGTCGATCCCACGCCGTCCGGCCCGCCCGGTCAGCTGGGTGTACTCGCCCGGGGTGATGTCGGCGTGCTGTTCGCCGTTCCACTTGACGAGCTTCTCCAACACGACCGAACGTGCGGGCATGTTGATGCCGAGGGCGAGGGTCTCCGTCGCGAAGACGGCCTTGACGAGCCCTCGTACGAACAGTTCCTCGACGACTTCCTTGAACGTGGGCAGCATGCCTGCGTGGTGCGCGGCGATGCCTCGCTCCAGCCCTTCGAGCCACTCGTAGTAGCCCAGGACATGGAGGTCCTCGCCGGGGATGGATGCGGTCCGCTCCTCGACGATCTCGCGGACCAGGCGGCGCTTGTCCTCGTCGTTGAGCCGTAGTCCGGCGTGCAGACACTGCTGTACGGCGGCCTCGCAGCCGGCCCGGCTGAAGATGAACGTGATGGCGGGGAGCAGCCCTTCGGCGTCCAGCCGGTCGATGACCTCGGGCCTGGCCGGGGTCCAGATCCGGCTGCGCTGGCGCCGTTCGCGCTCACGGTCCGCCTCGCGGACCATCTTGCCGCGGCGGCGTTCACGCGGGTTGTACGCCCGCTGGTTCTCCATCCGGACGAGCCGGACCAGATCGGGGTTGACCTCGCGGCGTCCCGCTCCGCGGCCGCCGTGATCGGTCTCCTCCTCGAAGAGGTCGTACATCCGGCGGCCTGCCAGCACGTGCTGCCAGAGCGGCACGGGGCGGTGCTCGGAGACGATGACCTGGGTGTCGCCGCGGACGGTGTCCAGCCAGTCGCCGAACTCCTCGGCGTTGGACACCGTCGCCGACAGTGACACCAAGGTCACGGAGTCCGGGAGATGAATGATCACTTCCTCCCAGACGGCGCCCCGGAAGCGGTCGGAGAGGTAATGCACCTCGTCCATCACCACATAGCCGAGGCCGCGCAGCGCCTGCGAGCCCGCGTACAGCATGTTCCGCAGCACTTCGGTGGTCATGACGACCACCGGGGCATCGCCGTTGACGCTGTTGTCACCGGTCAGCAGGCCGACCTTCTCCGGTCCGTAGCGCTTGACCAGATCGGCGAACTTCTGGTTGGACAGGGCCTTGATCGGGGTGGTGTAGAAGCACTTGCGGCCCTGTTCGAGGGCGAGGTGCACGGCGAACTCGCCGACGATGGTCTTGCCCGAGCCGGTCGGGGCGGCGACGAGCACCCCCTTGCCGGCCTCCAGTGCCTCGCATGCCTCGATCTGGTAGGGGTCCAGATCGAACTCGTACATCTCGCGGAAGGGCGCGAGTGCCGTGGCCAGCTCGGCGGCACGGGTCCGAGAAGCCTGGTATCGCTCAGCTGGTGAGAGGTCCTCTGTCATCTTGCTTACGAGCCTACCCGCCGCCTCTGACAGTGACGCGATCTTTAAATTCCCGTGGGAGAACCCGGCGCGAGCACTCTCACCGCACCCGGCACACAGGTCGCGGTGAGCGGCAGCGCCCCGAGCTGTTCACCATCCGCGTACGCGGTGACACCGGCTGCGGCCAGCTCGATCGAGGAAACCCTGTGCACGGTGACCTTGGGGTGGCTGAGGTGCGTTCCCTTGTAGACGCGGGGGAAGACCTTCAGCAGGGTGGTGCGGCTGCAGTCCCCGACGACGGTCACGTCGAACAGCCCGTCGTCCATGACGGCGTCCGCGCAGATCCGCATGCCGCCTCCGTACGTCGATCCGTTGCCGACGGCGATGAGCGTCGCCTCGATCTCCCGGACCGGTCCGCCGTCCAGCCTGACGCGGTACGGAATGGGCTTGAACGCGGCGAGTTCGGCGAGGATCGCGAGGTCGTACTTGAACCGCCCGCCGACCCACCGCATCCGGTTCCCGCGGTCGTTGACCCGGGAGTCGAAGCCGGAGGCGAGCACGGATCCGAACCACCGCTCACCGACCCGGCCGAGGTCGATCTCGCGGACGGCGCCGCCCTTGAGGGCCTCGGCGGCCAGCCGTCCGGCGGCGGCCGGATCCCGTATCGGCAGCCCGAGCGCGCGGGCGAAGTCGTTCCCGGTGCCGACGGCCACGACCCCGAGCGGGGTCGTCGTTCCCGCGACCGCCTGCAGGGCGAGGGACATCATGCCGTCCCCACCGACGGCTATCAGTGCACCGGTCCCGCCCGCGACGGCCTCACGGGCCCGCCGCAGGGCGTCGTCGGCATCCTCGCCGAGAACCGTGCGCACGGAGAATCCGGCGTCCCGCAACGCGGAAGCGGCCGGCTGCGCGGCGTGCGCGCCCCGTCCGCGTCCTGCGGTGGGATTGACGAAAAGGGTGATCTCGCTGGTCACCCGGGGACCTTACAAGGTCAGGTGATGTCGTCGTAACCGTTCACGCGGTCCCGGTCCGAACTCGCCTGTGCGGGCAACGCCCGGGCGGACGAGACCGATTCGATCTCACCGACGTCCTCGGGGGTGAGGTCCAGATCCGATGCCTCGTCGTCGTCCAGTTCGGCGTCGGGATCGGCACGGCGTCGCCGCCTGTCGTTCAGCACAGAGAAACCGACTGCCATGAAGTACAGGACCACGATCGGACCCGCGAGCGCGATCATCCCCACGGGGTCGGTGGTGGGAGTCGCCACTGCCCCGAAGACGAACACTCCCATGACCACACCGCGCCACCAGCCGAGCATGCGACGTCCGGTCACTATGCCCGTCAGGTTCAACATGATCAGGAGCAGCGGCAGCTCGAAAGCCGCTCCGAAGATGAGCACCATCCGGACCGTGAAGTCGAGGATCTTGTCCATCGGGAGGATGTTCGCCGACCCGTCGGGCGTAATGCCCAACAGGACACGCATGCTGATCGGCAGGATCGTGTAGGCGAGCGCGGCACCACCGAGGAACAGCGGCACTGCGGCCGCCACGAAGGCGTACGTGTACTTCCGCTCGTGCTTGTGGAGCCCGGGCGCCACGAACGCCCACAGCTGGTACAGCCAGACCGGGCTGGCGATGATGACGCCGGCCATGAGGCTGACCTTCACCGTCGTCGTGAAGGGGGAGAGAAGGTCGGTGTACGCAATGACCGCGCACGCGCCCCCGGTTGTCTCGCCCAGTCCCTTCTCGCAACGGGGCACGGGAGCAGAGAGGAACTCCATCAGCGCCTGGCTGTAGAAGGCTGCGGCGATCGTCACGACAACGATGGCCAGCATGCCCTTCGCCAGCCGGTTGCGCAGCTCACGCAGGTGCTCCACCAGGGGCATGCGGCCCTCTGGGTCCATCTCCTGCTTGCGGGCAGACTTGAGCAACCCACGTCCTCATCTCGTGCAGCAGGCCCTCACCGATCAGGGCGCCTGCGTCGGCCCGTTTCTTGTCAGCGCTTGATCGAGTCTTGTCAGCGCTTGGTCGAGTCGGTCGGCTCGGCGACCGGCCGCGAACTGGTCACGTCACCGGGCGCGGCCTTGATGGTGCGCGGGGCGGCCTGGTCCTGGGCTGCGTCGTTCGCCGGCTCGGCCGGGGTGGCCGACGGGCTGCCCTCGGACTTCATGGCCTTGGCCTCGCTCTTGAGGATGCGGGCCGACTTGCCGAGCGAGCGAGCCATGTCAGGAAGCTTCTTCGCGCCGAACAGCAGAACAATGACGACGAGGATCAGGATGATCTCGGGAGCGCCGAGCCTTCCGAACATATGCGTGTACCTTCTCACCGAGGCAGCAGGGGTGGGGCGGATCGAACGTCGGACGGACGTCCGATCGTCGTACTGTCAGCGATCGTATCCCGCAGGAGTAAACGCAGGGCAATACCCATGCATCCTTGCGATTACGGCCCATGCCTCGCTCTCAGGGCCGCTTCAGCAGCGTACCCTCCGAACCCGAGAAACTGGAGGCCGCGCCCTCGCGGATCCATCGCCCCTGTTCACAGGCTCGCACAATCGTGGGGCAGTACATCTAGCGCAACGCGTCACCGGTGGCGGCAAGATCCGTCGCGGCCCGCTCCAGGTCCTCCGCCGCCCGGTTGATGCGCTGGGTCGTTCGCGTCACCTGACGTCCCAGACGCTGGGCCTCGATGAAGACCTTGACGGCCAGCACGCCGAGGACGGCGATCCCGAGAAACCCCAGGGCGATGGCGAGCATGGGCCAGAACATGCGCAGAGCCTCAATGTGTCTAGGTATCCGAAGTTCTAAAGGCTGGTGTGGAGGCGCAGTGTCCGCACCCCGCCACCGGTGAGGAGCTCAACAATCCGCTCTCCGGCGGGCTTACGGACAGCCGCGCCGCACTCCGGGCAGGTGAAGGAGTAGAACGTCGTCCGGCGGCTGGCGCCCACGGCGAGGCGGATGGCGCCCGCTGCCAGCTCGAACCGCTCGCGGCAGTCCGGGCAGGCGGCCTTGAACCGTACGGAGTCGGGCACCACCACGGTCGGAACACCTGACACCACAGACATATTGCGCATATCTCCCTCAGGTATCCGCTCAGGCCGGTCCGTCATAGGCAGCGAGCGCCGCACGGGCCGCCTGCTGTGCGCTCTGCGCCAGTTCCGGCGGGGAGACGATGCGGCCTTCCCGGCCCAGTCTCAGCGCGAGCCTGCGCAGAGAGGCCGGATCAGGAGTGCGCAGGGTGATCCGCAGCCCGCCGTCCGGCAGCTCCTGTGCGCTGTCGTGCGGGTAGTACTCGGCGACCCATCGGCCGCCGGGGCCCACCTCGACCACGACCTCCGGATCCTCGGCCGCCGGCTGGACGAGCCCTTCGGACAGATCCCGCAGTTCGAGCTCGGGCGGCGCGGCCGGCTCGTCGAGCAGCCGGATCTCGGCGACCCGGTCGAGCCGGAACGTCCGCCGGTCCTCGGAGGACCTGCACCAGGCCTCCATGTACGTATGCCCCACGGCGAACAGCCGGATCGGGTCCACCTCGCGCTCGGTGAGTTCATCGCGCGCGGGCGAGTAGTAGCGCAGCCAGAGCCGCCGCCGCTCGGAGATCGCCCGGTCGACATCGGCGAAGACACCGCCCTCGGACTCGAAGGTGACCGAAAGCCTCGAGCTCGCGGCCCCCACCTCACCGGCCGCGGTCTCCAGCTTCGCGGTGGCCCGCAGCAGCGCCTGCCGGTCGCTCTCGCGCAGCCCCGGCAGCGTGGCCACGGCGCGGGCGGCGACCAGGAGCGCCGTCGCCTCGTCGGCCGCGAGCCGCAGCGGTTCCGCGACATCGTCCGGGTTGTGCCACCAGATCCGGTCGCCGTCGGTGTCGATGTCCAGCAGATCCCCGCCGCGGAAGCTCGTACCGCACATGGGCAGCACGTCGAGGTCGGAGATCAGCTCGTCCTCGGTGATCCCGAAGGCGCGGGCGACGTCCTGGACGTGGGCGCCGGGGCGCTCACGCAGATATGTCACCAGGGAGAGCATCCGGCGGGTCTGGTCGATCGCGTTCGTGGCCATGTATACGGTCCCCCTCAGTCCTTGGCCACGGCGCGCAGCCGGTCCACCACATCGGCCCGCAGATCGGCGGGTTCCTGTACGACGACGTCCGGACCGAACTCGACGAGCCAGGCGTCCAGGCCGTGCCCGTACGGAATCTCCAACTCGTCCCACCCGTCCCCGAGTTCCCGGACCGATATGGCGCGCGAGCGCAGCGGGTATCCGGCACCGGCCCGCAGCCTGATCCGCGCGGTCCGGGTCGCTGTCTCCCCCGCCCAGCTCTCGACGGTCTCGCGGACGGTCACGACGTCGGGCACCTCGGCAGTGAAGGCCCCGGCCCGGGAGCGGACCCGGCCGGTGATCCGGGAGAGCCGGAACACCCGCTCGGCACCGCGGTCCCGGTCCCAGCCGGCCAGATACCAGTGGCCACGCCAGCACTCCAGCGTCCACGGCTCGACCTGGCGCTGCTCGGGCCGGGCGGCGTTGGCCTTGCGGTAGTCGAAGGTCACCGGGCGGCGGTCCCGGCAGGCCAGCATCAACGGCTCGAACGCGGCCTCATGAACGGGGATACGGGGTTCGAGGGCGCTGTGCACCTCGTATGCGTCCTCGGCCTCCGGCATGCCCGCGGCCCGCAGCTTCTGCAGCGCTCCGCTGGCGGCACCGGCCAGCCGCGCCTGCTGCCAGACCTTGGCGGCCAGTCCGAGTGCGGCGGCCTCCTCGGCGTCCAGCGTGATCGGGGGCAGCCGGTTGCTGTCGCGGCGGGCGAGATATCCCGTGTCGCCGTCCAGGTTCTCCACGGTCTCGATGACCAGACCGAGCTCGCGCAGATCGTCCTTGTCGCGCTCGAACATCCGGTTGAAGGCGTCGTCGGAACCCGCTTCCAGATAGGCCTCGATGGAGCCGCGCAGCTCGCGCTTGCTCAGCGGGCGCCGGGTCCCCAGCAGACACAGGGCCAGGTTCATCAGCCGCTCGGCCTTGGCAATCGCCATCGACGCCCTTTCTGTTTTGCTCTACGACCGTCGACCGTACCGCTACGCGCTGTCCGGACAAAAGCGAGGGCCCGTGCCTTGCGGCACGGGCCCTCGTATCGCACGGATGCGGATCAGACAGCGACCAGGTCGCAGACGAAGATCAGTGCCTCGCCGGGTGCGATGCGGCCGCCACCGGCGCCGCGGTCGCCGTACGCGAGGTGCGCGGGAATGGTCAGCTGGCGACGGCCGCCGACCTTCATGCCCTGCACGCCCTGGTCCCAGCCGGAGATGACCTGACCGACACCGAGCTGGAACTGCAGCGGAGTGCCGCGGTTCCAGGAGGCGTCGAACTCCTCGCCGCTGGAGAAGGCCACGCCCACGTAGTGGACGGAGACGGTGTCGCCCGCCTTGGCCACCGCGCCGTCACCTTCCCAGATGTCCTTGATCTCCAGGTCGGCCGGCGGCTCGCCACCCGGGAAGTCGATCTCGGGCTTCTCGATGCTCACTGACTTGCTCCTCTTAATGATGAACTGGGCAACCGGGACAGTCTTACATCTTTGCCAGGATGTCCACGGCGAACACCAGCGTGGACTTCGCGGGGATGGTCTGCTGCGCCTTGTCACCGAACCCCTGGTCCGGCGGGATGACGAGGAGCACACGGCTGCCGATCTTCTTGCCGACCAGACCGTTCTTGAGCCCCTTCAGGGTGACCTGGGCCAGTGGGAAGGTCTGCGTCTTGCCCGCCGTGTAGGTGCTGTCGAACGTCTTGCCGTCCTTCCACAGCAGACCGACGTAGTTCACGATGACGCTGTCGGTGTCCTTCACGACGTCGCCCTTGGACTCCAGGATGTAATTGGAGACGAGCTTCGTCGGCGGGTCGGTCTTGGTGGGGATGGTGACCTTGGGGGCCTTGCCGTCGGTGTTGGTGCCGACCTTGGGCAGGTCGATATTGTCCTGGGCGACCGCGGTGCCCTTGGCGGACGTCGGGATCTGCGTCGACTTCACGATGTCGACGACGAAGACGAGCGTGGCGTTCGGCTTGATGTCGCCCTGGCCCTGCGCTCCGTAACCGAGGTCCGGCGGAATGACCAGTTCGACCCGGCTGCCGACCTTCTGGCCGACGAGGCCCTTGTCCCAGCCCTGGATCACCATGCCGGCGCCGAGGGTCAGATCGAACGGCTGCTTGCGGTCGAAGCTGTTGTCGAACGGCTTGTCGGAGTCCCAGGCCTGCCCGAGATAGTTGACCTGGATCGCATCGCCGTTCTTGAGCGTGGCGCCGTCACCCTGGCTGATGACCCTGGTCTTCAGCTCCTTGGGCGGGTTCCCCGTGCCCTTGGACAGGGTGGGCTTCTCGCCGAACTTCGCGCCCGCTGTGATCGCGGGGAACCCGTCCTTGGACGCGGCGGAAGCGGAAACGGAATCGGAAGCGGAGCCCTTTTCGTCACCGCAGGCCGCTGTCAGCAGCAACAGGGGGACGACGAGAAGGCCGGCAAGTCGGCGCACTTGTTCCTCAGATCTCAGACGGCACAGTTGGTTTAGTCCTCGACACTCTAGGGCGTACGCAGGGCCCCGTACGAGGAACGTACGGGGCCCGCGTTGCGTCGGGAGCCGAGGTTGTCCTGTTGCCGGCTCACATACCCGCGATCAGCTTCTCCACTCGGTCGTCCACCGAACGGAACGGGTCCTTGCACAACACCGTGCGCTGCGCCTGGTCGTTGAGCTTGAGATGGACCCAGTCGACGGTGAAGTCCCGCCGCTGCTCCTGGGCCCTGCGGATGAAGTCACCTCGCAGCCGCGCCCTGGTCGTCTGCGGGGGCACGGACTTGCCCTCGAAGATCTTCAGGTCGTTGCAGACACGGGCGGCCTGTCCCTTGCGCTCCAGCAGGTAGTACAGGCCGCGGCGGCGGTGGATGTCGTGGTACGCGAGGTCTATCTGGGCAACCCGCGGATGCGACATGGTCATGTTGTGCTTGGCCCGGTACCGCTCGATGAGCTTGTACTTCATCACCCAGTCGATCTCGGTCTCGATCCGGTCGAGGTCCTCGGCCTCGATCGCGTCGAGCGTACGGCCCCACAGCTCCAGGACCTGGGCGACGGTTCCGGTGCGGATGCCACGGCGGTCGACGAAGTCGACGGCCTTCTCGTAGTACTCGCGCTGCACCTCGATGGCGGACGCCTCGCGGCCACTGGCCAGGCGCACCTTGCGCTGCCCCGTGGTGTCGTGGCTGACCTCGCGGATCGCCCGGATCGGGTTCTCCAGCGTCAGATCCCGCATCACGGTGCCCGCCTCGATCATACGGAGCACCAGATCGGTCGCGCCCACCTTGAGCAGCATGGTCGTCTCGGACATGTTGGAGTCACCGACGATGACGTGGAGGCGGCGGTACCGCTCCGCGTCCGCATGCGGCTCGTCACGCGTGTTGATGATCGGGCGGGAGCGCGTCGTGGCGGAGCTGACGCCCTCCCAGATGTGCTCGGCACGCTGGCTGACGCAGTAGACGGCGCCCCGCGGTGTCTGCAGCACCTTGCCCGCACCGCAGATCAGTTGCCTCGTGACGAGGAAGGGAATGAGGATGTCCGCGAGCCGGGAGAATTCTCCGTGCCGCGCCACGAGATAGTTCTCGTGACAGCCGTAGGAGTTTCCCGCCGAGTCGGTGTTGTTCTTGAAGAGATAGACGTCGCCCGCGATTCCCTCCTCGTGCAGGCGGCGTTCGGCGTCGACGAGCAGGCCTTCGAGAATGCGCTCGCCGGCCTTGTCGTGGGTGACCAGCTCGGTCAGGTTGTCGCATTCGGGGGTTGCATATTCCGGATGCGATCCCACGTCGAGGTAGAGGCGGGCGCCGTTCCGCAGAAAGACATTGCTGCTGCGGCCCCATGACACAACACGGCGGAAGAGGTAGCGCGCCACTTCATCAGGAGACAGTCGGCGCTGTCCCCTGAACGTGCACGTGACGCCGTACTCGTTCTCCAGCCCGAAAATGCGGCGGTCCATGACTGAACATTACGCCTGATGGCCTGAGCTGAAACCGGGTTCGACAGCACCGTTTCGATCATTTTCCGATCCTTGTACAGCAACGGCCGTACGCCCGGGAACTGCGAGGACCTTTCCCGTGGCCAGCAGGACCAGCAGCGCCGCCACCCCGCCGGCCCCCGCGACGGCGAAGCTCCACGTCGTGCCGCCCAGCTCGACGGCCGGACCTGCCACGGCCGTTCCCGCCGCCGCGCCCACTCCGAACGTCGTCACCAGCCAGGAGAACGCCTCGGTCACCGTGCCCTGCGGAGCATGCCGGTCGACCACGATGAACGAGCACGCGATCGCGGGCGCCAGAAAGACTCCGGCCACTGCCGCCAGAGCGGTCATGGCGACCACCCCGGGGGTCAGCATCAGCGGCAGATAGCCCAGCGCCAGCAGCGCGACGATGACGCACAGCCGGCGCTCCGGAGCCCCGGCCCACTGCCGCGCCCCGTACACCGCACCGCCGACCAGCGCACCCAGCCCGAGCGCGGCCATCAGCCAGCCGTACACCGACTCCCGGCCGTGGTCGTCGGCGTACGCCACCCCGGCCACCGTGATCGAACCGAGCGCGAGCCCCACGAAGAAGAACGAGCCGAGCAGCGCCAGCAGTCCCGGCGAGCGCAGCGCGCCCAGCCAGTGCGCCTCACGGGGCGCGGAACGCCAGGCACGGGAGGGCTCGCAGAGGACGACGGAGAGCGCCCCCAGGACCCCTATCGCGTTGATGACGAGCAGGGCGGCGGCGGGCGACCAGAGGGAGACGAGCATCGTCACCAGCAGCGGTCCCACGGTGAACATGACCTCCTGGGCGACGGCGTCCATCGCGTACGCCCGGTGCACCCGGTCCTCGCCGCCCAGGACGCTCGGCCACAGGGCCCGCAGACCGCCTTCCAGTGGCGGGGTGAACACACCGGCCACCATCACCGCCCCGTAGGCCAGCGGCAGTGACCCCAGGCCCACCAGCGCCAGCAGGGCCATGCCCAGCGCCGACACCACGGAGGCCGGGAGCTGGACTCGCGGCTGGCCGTACAGGTCCACGGCGCGGCCCAGCAGCGGCTGTCCGACCGCGGTGGACAGCCCGTACACGGCCGCGAGCGCACCGGCGAGGGTGTAGCTGCCGCCCTCGGCCCGGGTGAACAGCACGATCGCGATATGGGCGGTGCCGCTCGGGAGCCGCCCCACCAGGGTTCCTGCCAGCAGCCGGGCGGCGTGCCGCGCCCGGAGGATGTCCAGAAATCCCGCGGCCATGTCCCGCCCCTCTCCCTCGGGCACTCTCCGGCACCCTGAGGTTTTACGTATAACTTCGAGCTTCATACGTACCATGTGCCCAGTCCGCAGGTCCACCTCACGGCGCCTGCTCCCCGACCGGCCCGGAGGCCCGAGTGACCGGCGCACCACAGTCACAGCCCGCCCCGGCCCGGCCCACCAGCCGCGATGTCGCGCGGGCCGCAGGCGTCTCGCAGGCCACCGTCTCCCTCGTGCTGGGCGACAAATGGCGAGGCAGGGTCTCCGAGGCCACCGCCGGGCGTGTACGGCAGGCCGCGCACGAACTCGGCTACCAGCCCAACCTCGCCGCCCGCAGCCTCCGCCTGGGCCGCACCAGGACCGCGTTGCTGGTCGTCCCCGCGCTCACCAGCGAATTCTTCGCGCGCGTCTACACCGGCGCCGCCGCGGTCGCCGCCGAACACGGCTTCGGGGTGGTCCTCTACCCGTCCCCCGAGGGCACGGGGCCTGCCAGGGATCCCTTCGCCTCGGCGCGCGCCTCCCTCGACGGGGTGATCGCCTCCTCCATGGCCGCCGGCGCACTCGACGTGCTGCGCGGCGCCGGCCTGCCGCTGATCATGCTCGACAGCGATCCGGCGGATACCGGCGTCGCGGCCCGGGTCAACCTCGACATCGCCGACGGCATGCGGCAGGTCGCGGAGCATCTGCTCGCGCTCGGCCACCGCCGCTTCGTCCATCTCGCGTCGGCGGTCGACACCTGGACCTTCGCGGTCCGTGCCCGGGCGCTCCACGACGCCCTGGCAGCGGTGCCCGGCACCTCCATACGGACCGTCACGGCGACGCTCGACGTACAGGCAGGCCGCGAAGGGGCGGAGCACGCACTCGGCGCCTTCGGCCCCCGGCCCACCGCCATCGTCTGCGACGACGACATCCTCGCCGCGGGCGCCTGCAAGGCTGCCCGCAGGCTGGGGCTCCGCGTCCCCGACGACCTCTCCGTCACCGGTTTCGACGATCTGGCCCTGGCCACCGCCGTCGAACCGGAGCTCACCACCGTGCAGCTGCCCGCCGAGCAGGTCGGTGAACGCGGCATGGCCGCCCTGCTGGCGGTCCTGGACGGCCGCCCGGCCGAGCCCGGCAGCCTGCCCGTGCACCTGGTCGCACGGGGCTCCTCGGCGCCCCCGCCCGCGGACGGTCAGCGCTCATGACGGTGCCCCGGCCCGCCGGGAAGGGCGGACCGGGGCACCGGCACAGCGGTGGACTACTCCTCGGAGGACTCCACGTCCCCACCGGAATCGGTGGACTTGGTGACATCCGTCGTGCTCGTGGGGGACTCGGTCCCCTCGCCGTCCTCGATGTCGGAGGGGGCATCCGTCGGTGCGGAGCCGCCGTCCGCCTCCAGCAACCGCGCCAGCTGCCGGCCGACGATCCGCTTGAACTTCCGCTGCTGCGGCCTCGTACGGTCCAGGACAGCCACTTCCAGCCGCTCCGCGGGGATCTCCCGCTCGCTGCCGTTGGGATCGCGGGACAGCGCCTGCACCGCCAGCTTGAGCGCCTCGGCGAGCGTCATGCCGTCGCGGTGCCGCTGGTCCAGGAAGGTGCTGATCTGCTCGGCATTCCCGCCGACCGCGACCGATCCGTGCTCGTCGACGATCGAGCCGTCGTGCGGCAGCCGGTAGATCTGGTCGCCCTCCGGCTCGGCGCCGACCTCGGCGACCACCAGCTCCACCTCGTACGGCTTCTCCGCCGCACTGGAGAAGATGGTGCCCAGCGTCTGCGCATAGACATTGGCCAGCCCACGGGCTGTCACGTCGTCACGGTCGTAGGTGTATCCACGCAGATCGGCATAGCGCACACCGCCGATGCGGAGATTCTCGTACTCGTTGTACTTGCCGGCGGCGGCGAAACCGATCCGGTCATAGATCTCGCTGAACTTGTGCAGCGCACGGGACGGGTTCTCGCCGACGAACACAATGCCGTCGGCGTACTGCAGCACAACAAGGCTGCGACCACGGGCGATGCCCTTCCGGGCGTATTCCGCCCGGTCGGCCATGGCCTGCTGAGGTGAGACATAGAACGGCGTCGACACCGGTTATCCGTCCCTTTCTGTCAGTGACGAGAGCATCGAAGAAGCAGCGGAACGGCGATCAGAGCAGCGCGGCGCGCGGGCCGTCGGGCTGTTCCATCCGGCGTTCCAGAATCGAGCGGGCGATCTCGGACGATTCCGCCTCGGCCAGCTTCCGGAAGCCCTCGTCGGTGATGACGGTGACAATCGGGTAGATCCGCCGGGCCACATCAGGACCGCCGGTCGCCGAGTCGTCGTCCGCGGCGTCGTACAGCGCCTGCACGACCAGGGTGAGGGCCTGCTGCTCCGTCAGATCCTCGCGGTAGAGCTTCTTCATCGAGCCACGGGCGAAGATCGACCCGGATCCGGTGGCAGCGTATCCGTGTTCCTCGGAGCGGCCGCCGGTGACGTCGTACGAGAAGATCCGGCCCTTCCCGCGGTCGACGTCGAAGCCGGCGAAGAGCGGCACGACGGCAAGGCCCTGCATGGCCATCGCCAGATTGCTGCGGATCATCGTGGAGAGCCGGTTCGCCTTGCCCTCCAGGGAGAGCTGGGCGCCCTCGACCTTCTCGAAGTGCTCCAGCTCCAACTGGAAGAGCTTGACCATCTCCACGGCCAGTCCGGCCGTGCCGGCGATGCCCACCGCCGAATACTCGTCGGCCGGGAAGACCTTCTCGATGTCGCGCTGCGCGATCATGTTGCCCATGGTCGCCCGCCGGTCGCCGGCCAGGACGACACCGCCGGGGAACGTCGCTGCGACGATGGTCGTCCCGTGCGGCGCCTCGATGGCCCCCTGCAGCGGCGGCAGGTTCCGGTTGCCCGGGAGCATCTCGGGAGAATGGTCGGACAGGAAATCCATGAACGAAGAGGATCCCGGCGTCAGGAAGGCAGCTGGTAGACGCCCGGTGCTACGAGTGTTGGCTTCCACGCGTTTCCCTCCAGGTATGCGACGGCCCTGCGCAAGGTGTCAGGATCGTCTCCCAACGTACCGATGGCCGAATTGCAGTTGATGCGTTTACGCCACGGACCCTACCCGTCCCGCGGCGGTGATCCACATGAACTGCGGGGGCAGCTGCACGGCCTGCGGTGCCGCTTGTGGCCGCGCGGTACGGGCCGACCCGGCCCGTACCGCGCGTACCTCTCCACTCCCCCGCGTTCACATTTGTGAACTACTGTCCACCCTTTTGAACGAAGGAACGCACGAAGTCCTCTGCGTTCTCCTCGAGTACGTCATCGATCTCGTCCAGAACCGAGTCGACATCGTCGCTCAGCTTCTCCTGGCGCTCCTTGAGGTCCTCGGACGCCTGCGCGTCCTGCGCCTGCTCCTCGACCTCCTCGGTGGAGCGCGTCGCCTTCTGCTGTCCGCCGCCGGTGTCCTTGGTCGCCATTTAGCTCACCCCGCTCGGTTCGAAGCACTTGATCAGACCCTACCTACGGGGTCCGACATTGGCCCGGTAGTTGTCTCAACGTCCGGGGGTCATCCCGATGTTTCCCCGATCGCGGCCCTTTCAGCCGCCCGACAGCACCTGGACCAGCTCTTCCGCCGTGCGGCAGCGGTCCAGGAGCTCCTTGACGTGATTACGGGTGCCGCGGAGCGGTTCCAGCGTGGGTACCCGTTGCAGTGAGTCATGACCCGGCAGGTCGAAGATGACCGAGTCCCAGGAGGCCGCGGCCACGTCGTCCGCGTACTGTTCCAGGCAGCGGCCGCGGAAATAGGCCCTGGTGTCCTCCGGAGGCTTCGTACGGGCCTTCTCGACCGCGTCCTCGCCCAGCAGGCGCTTCATCTTCCCGCGGGCCGCCAGACGGTTGTACAGGCCCTTGTCGGCCCTCACATCGGCGTACTGCAGATCCACCAGGTGCAGGCGCGCCGCGTCCCAGTCCAGGCTGTCCCGGCGGCGGTAGCCCTCCATGAGCTCCCGCTTGGCGATCCAGTCGAGCTCACCGGACAGGCTCATCGGATCGTTCTCCAGCCGGTTGAGAGTGTCCTCCCAGCGGATCAGGACGTCCTTGGTCTGCTCATCGGCGTCCACCCCGTACCGTTCCTCGACGTACTTGCGGCCCAGCTCGAAGTACTCCATCTGGAGCTGCACCGCGGTGAGTGTACGGCCGCTACGCAGCGTGATCAGATGCTTCAGTGTCGGGTCGTGGGAGACGTGGTGCAGGGTGCGCACCGGCTGGTCGACCGCGAGATCGACGTTGATGAAGCCGTCCTCGATCATGGAGAGGACCAGGGCGGTGGTGCCGAGCTTGAGATAGGTGGAGATCTCCGAGAGGTTCGCGTCGCCGATGATCACATGGAGCCGGCGGTACTTCTCGGCATCGGAGTGGGGTTCGTCGCGGGTGTTGATGATGGGGCGCTTAAGGGTGGTCTCCAGCCCGACCTCGACCTCGAAATAATCGGCGCGCTGACTGATCTGGAAGCCGTGCTCGTGGCCGTCCTGGCCGATTCCCACGCGTCCCGCTCCGGTGACCACCTGGCGGGAGACGAAGAACGGGGTCAGATGGCGCACGATGTCGGAGAACGGGGTTTCCCGCTTCATCAGGTAGTTCTCGTGCGTGCCGTACGAGGCGCCCTTGTTGTCGGTGTTGTTCTTGTAGAGGTGGATCGGCTGGGCGCCGGGAAGCTGGGCCGCGCGTTCGGCCGCTTCGGCCATGATGCGTTCGCCGGCCTTGTCCCAGAGGACCGCGTCCCGCGGATTGGTGACTTCCGGGGAGCTGTATTCGGGGTGCGCATGGTCGACGTAGAGGCGGGCCCCGTTGGTGAGGATGACATTGGCCAGGCCGATGTCCTCGTCGGTGAGCTGGCTGGAGTCCGCGGTCTCGCGGGCGAGGTCGAAACCTCGCGCGTCCCGCAGCGGGTTCTCCTCCTCGAAGTCCCAGCGGGCGCGGCGCGCCCGGTGCATCGCCGCTGCGTAGGCGTTGACGATCTGGGACGAGGTGAGCATGGCATTGGCGTTGGGGTGGCCGGGGACGGAGATCCCGTACTCCGTCTCGATGCCCATTACTCGCCGTACGGTCATGCGGCCCTCCTTGCCCGGCGGCGCTCCCTTGAGGGGGCGGCGCTCAAGTACCGCTGCTTGTCCGGTGCGTGTGCGGTGCCCGTCCCCGCACTGCGCGACCGGGCGGTACGCAAGAGCCTAGAGCGACTCTGTGCTGGTGGGGAGATCAATTACGTCATTGCTGCGGTGTCGCGTGAGCTGTCCGGAAAGCAACCGGCTGCGGATGCCCGGCCGGGCATCCGCAGCCGGTCTGCGTTCTACAGGTACTGCCCGGTATTCGCCACCGTGTCGATGGACCGACCGGTGTCTGCGCCCTGCTTTCCGGTGACCAGCGTACGGATGAAGACGATCCGCTCGCCCTTCTTGCCGGAGATCCTGGCCCAGTCGTCCGGGTTCGTGGTGTTCGGCAGGTCCTCGTTCTCCTTGAACTCGTCCACGCACGCCTGGAGGAGATGGGAGACGCGAAGGCCCTTCTGGCCCTGGTCGAGGAAGGCCTTGATGGCCATCTTCTTGGCCCGGTCGACGATGTTCTGGATCATCGCACCGGAATTGAAGTCCTTGAAGTAGAGGACTTCCTTGTCGCCGTTGGCGTACGTGACCTCGAGGAAGCGGTTCTCCTCGGACTCGGTGTACATCCGCTCGACGACCGACTGGATCATGGCGTGCGCAGCGGCTTCCTTGGAGCCGGTGTGCTCCGCGAGGTCGTCCGAGTGCAGGGGCAGCGAAGGTGTGAGGTACTTGGCGAAGATGTCCTTCGCAGCCTCTGCGTCGGGGCGCTCGATCTTGATCTTCACATCGAGTCGGCCGGGTCGCAGGATCGCGGGGTCGATCATGTCCTCGCGGTTGGAGGCGCCGATGACGATGACGTTCTCCAGGCCCTCGACGCCGTCGATCTCGGCGAGCAGCTGAGGGACGATGGTGTTCTCCACGTCCGAGCTGACGCCGGATCCCCGGGTGCGGAAAAGGGACTCCATCTCGTCGAAGAAGACGATGACGGGGGTGCCCTCGCTCGCCTTCTCACGGGCGCGCTGGAAGACCAGGCGGATGTGCCGCTCGGTCTCGCCGACGTACTTGTTGAGGAGTTCCGGGCCCTTGATGTTGAGGAAGTAGCTCTTGCCCGCGGGCTGGCCGGAGACTTCGGCGACCTTCTTGGCAAGGGAGTTGGCCACTGCCTTGGCAATGAGTGTCTTGCCGCAGCCGGGCGGACCGTAGAGCAGGATGCCCTTCGGTGGCCGCAGTTCGTGTTCCTTGAAGAGGTCGGGGTGGAGGTAGGGGAGCTCGACCGCGTCCCGGATCAGCTCGATCTGGTCGCCCAGGCCGCCGATCTTGTCGTAGTCGATGTCCGGTACTTCTTCGAGGACGAGTTCTTCGACCTCGCTCTTGGGCACCACTTCGTAGACGTAGCCGGACCTGGGTTCGAGCAGCAGGGCGTCGCCGGGGCGGATGGTGATGTCCAGCAGCGGCTCGGCGAGCCGTACCACCCGCTCCTCGTCGGTGTGCCCGATGACCAGGGCCCGTTCGCCGTCCTCGAGGATTTCCTTGAGTGTGACGATGTCCCCGGCCCGCTCGAATTCCATGGCGTCGACCACGTTGAGCGCTTCATTGAGCATGACTTCCTGGCCGCGCCGGAGGTCGTCGAGCTCAACACTGGGGCTGACATTCACCCGGAGCTTTCGGCCCCCGGTGAAGATGTCGCAGGTGCCGTCCTCATTGCCCTGCAAGAACACACCGAAACCGGCCGGCGGCTGTGCGAGCCGGTCGACTTCTTCCTTGAGGGCCACGATCTGGTCGCGGGCCTCGCGGAGTGTGTTGGCGAGCCGCTCATTCTGCGCGGACACGCCTGCCAGGTTGGTCTGCAACTCGACGATCCGCTCTTCGAGAATCCTCGTATGGCGCGGAGAGTCGGCGAGCTTACGTCGCAGGACGGCGATTTCCTGCTCGAGATAGGCGACCTGGCCGGCTGGGTCTTCGGACCCCCGCCCGGGCCGGATGCCGCGGTTGATGTCGTCGTCGTGGGCTGCCACGGTCCTCACCTCCTCCAAGGGGAGCTGGACGCTTCCTGACCCTACCTGGGTGGGTGATGATTGAAACCCCTAGATCACAAAGACTGCGAGGCGTGTCCGATCTTCACCCTTGCGTTCCCCCTCGTGTCAGGGGAATACCCACCCTTCAACATCGGAAAGCGGCCGGTTGTATCGTCGAACCGTTCAACACCCGTCAGGGCTGGCTACTTTTGGTTCGGATACGCAGGAAACGGCAGGAGAAATGACCGTGCAGCAGGACGCTCCCACCGGCAGCGACACGCAGGACCTGGAGGTCTGGATCGACCAGGACCTCTGCACGGGAGACGGCATCTGCGTGCAGTACGCACCCGAGGTGTTCGAGCTGGACATCGACGGTCTGGCGTATGTGAAGAGCGGCGACGACGAGCTGCTGCAGGACAAGGGCGCGACGACGCCCGTACCGCTGCCACTCCTTCAGGATGTGGTCGATTCGGCCAAGGAGTGCCCGGGCGACTGCATCCATGTACGTCGCGTTTCGGACAGAGTCGAGATGTACGGCCCCGAGGCCGCCTGATCCGGCGGTTCCGGCCGGGCGATCACGCGCAGTGACCGCTCAGGCGCTGCTCGGGGCGGCCCCGGTGGCGCGGACGAATGCGCCGCCCTGCCACTGCCAGGTGACCTCTTCCTGCTGGTCGGGACAGCAGCGCGCTACCGCGGCCGAGGAGTAGCCGAGCAGGGTGGCGGAGATGATGCCGTCACGCACCGCGAAATCGCCGACGCTCATCTCCTGGGCGGGGTCCACCAGGGTCGCCACGACCCGGGGTGTGGGCCCGCTTCCTTGTGTGAGGACGTAGACGCCGCTGGGCGGGGTGCCGGATCCGGCCGCGCAGTGGACCACGGCGACGGTCTCGGGGCGGCCGTCGCCGTCGAGGTCGCCGGGTGCCTGTTTGGCGACGGTGTTCTCCAGCCCGCCGCATTCCAGGGGGAACGTTGCCCGCTCCGGATCGGGTGCGGCGACGGATGCGGTGCCGTGCTGCGCGGTGGTGCGGTGGGGGGTCGAGGCGGAGGCCGTGGGATCCGGCTGGAGCATGCCTGCGGCTGCGACGACAGCGGCCATGGCTGTCGCGGTGGCCAGCCAGTGCAGCGGCGTGGTGTCGGTGTGCGCGAGGTCCGGGAGCTCGGAGGGCTGCACGCGGGATGTCTCCTGTGGTTCCTGTGGTTCGAGGATGCCTGGGTGGGCGGTGCCGCCGGTGGGACGTCCGCGGTGGCGTGGGGGTGGCCAGCATCGTGCCACACCTCACAGAGCAGGGGAACGGTGGGGTCGACACGGATGCGCTTCCGTAGCGGCAACGAAAAGGCGCCGCCGCCGAGTTCCCGGGTCGGTCCGGGAACTCGGCGGCGGCGCCGGTACGTTGTGCGGCTCAGCCGCGGGAGGAGCCGCTCTGGCTGCCGGGACCGTCGTAGTCCTCGCCGTAGGCGCCCTTGGCGGGGCGGCGGCGGCGCAGCGGGGCCTCCACACCGTCGGCCAGACGGCGGGCGGTGACGAGGAAGCCGGTGTGGCCGATCATGCGGTGGTCCGGGCGGACGGCCAGGCCCTCGACGTGCCAGTTGCGGATCATCGATTCCCAGGGCTGCGGTTCGGCGAAGCAGCCGATCTCACGGATGGACTCGACGGTCCGCGCGAGCTGGGTGGTGGTCGCGACGTACGCGCAGAGGATGCCACCGGGCACGAGCGCCTTGGAGACGGCCTCCAGGCACTCCCAGGGGGCGAGCATGTCGAGGATGACACGGTCGACATCGGTGTCCGAGAGGTTGTCCTGGAGATCGCCGACGGTGAGCTGCCAGGCGGGGTGCGGTTCGCCGAAGTAGCGTTCCACGTTCTGCTGGGCGATCTCGGCGAAGTCCTCGCGGCGCTCGTAGGAGTGCAGCATGCCCTGGTCGCCGATGGCGCGCAGCAGGAAGGTGGAGAGCGAGCCGGAGCCGACGCCCGCTTCCACGACGCGGGCGCCGGGGAAGATGTCGGCGAAGGCCAGGATCTGCCCCGCGTCCTTGGGGTAGACCACGGCGGCGCCGCGGGGCATGGACAGGACGTAGTCGGGGAGCAGGGGGCGCAGCGCGAGGTAGGCGACGTTTCCCGTGGTTCGGACAACACTGCCCTCGGGGGCACCGATCAGCTCGTCGTGCGGGAAAGAACCCTTGTGGGTGTGGAAATTCTTTCCGGCTTCGAGCGTGAAGGTGTAGTGGCGTCCCTTGGGATCGGTGAGCTGGACCTGGTCCCCGACCTTGAAGGGCCCGCGTCGGCGGGCGGCACCGGTCGGTTCAGACATGTGACCAGCGTACCGGTGATTCCCGGCGCGCCGACCGCGAGCCCGGGCGGTCAGGCGGCGGGCCTCGCCAGAGCGGCGACGAATGCCCGTTCGACGTCGGTGGTGGACAGCACGCCGTAGATCTCGCCGGTCTCCTCGAGGACGAGGTATTCGGTGGCGGGGTTGGCCTTGAGCCTGTCCAGGAGTGCTTCGCCGGCCAGCTCGGCCGAGATCTTCATGCCATCGGTGAGGTCCTGGGCAAGGCTGCTGACGGCGACCCAGGGGCGGCGGTGTTCGGGGACGGAGACGATGGCCGTCTCGCGGACGACGCCCTGGGGTTCGCCGTGTCCGTCGACGACGACGAGGGCGCGGGCGCCCGCCTCGTTGGCGCGGCGCAGGGCCTCGGAGAGCGGGGTGGCGGCCTCCACCGGAACGGCGCGCCGGGTGAGGGTGCGGGCGCGCAGTTCGGGGAGGTGTTCGCGCAGGCGGGCCATGCGCAGGCTGTTTCCCGCACCGGTCCAGATGATGGCGGCGAGGATGGCGGCGAGCAGCGCGTCGGTGACGGTGTCCAAGCCGCTGAGGTCTCGGGGGTTGTTCCCGAAGGCGCCTGTGTGGGTGAGCAGCGGGAGGCCGATGAGGGTGACGACGGCGAGCGCGCGGCCGACCCAGGCGGCGGCGACGGTGCCGCTCATCGGCCGCCCGGTGATCTTCCAGACGACGGCACGGAGCATGCGCCCGCCGTCGAGCGGGAGACCGGGGAGGAGGTTGAAGGCGGCCACCAGGAGGTTGGAGATCATCAGTCCGGCGAGGAGGACACCGGGCACGGTGCCGGGCGCGACGAACGTCATCCCTACGTAGAAGAGCCCGGCGAGCACCAGGGAGAGCAGGGGGCCGACGAAGGCGAGAACGAATTCGCGGCCGGGGGTCTCGGACTCCTTCTCGATCTCGGAGACGCCGCCGAAGAACTGGAGCTGGATGCGGCGCACCGGCAGCTTGTAGCGCAGCGCGACGACCGTGTGGGCGAGTTCGTGGACGAGCACGGACGCGTAGAAGGCAATCGCGAAGAAGAGGGAGACCAGATAGCGGGCCGCGCCGAGCTCGGGCAGTACCCGTTCGAGCTGACCTCCGAAGACCCAGGTGATCAGTGCGGCCACGAGGAACCAGCTGGGCGCGACGTACACGGGCACGCCGAAGGGACGGCCCATCAGCAGGCCGCCGCCGGGCTCTTCGGCGCGCCGCGGTTCGCCCTTCTCGGGGCCGGCGCCGGGGCCCGTTCCCCCTGCACCGGGCTGCGGCCGCCCGCTGTCGCCGCTCTCGTCCACGAGGTCCCTTCGGTCGGTGCCGTACGGCACGATCATGCAGTGTTCGAGGGTGTGTGGTCGATGGTATGCCGCCGGCTGTCAGTGGCGGGTCGTAGGGTCTTCGACATGACCTCACTGCCGCGGCCGCCTCAGCCGCCTTCGTCCCTGTCGCCGTCGCGGGCGAGCGATTTCATGCAGTGTCCTCTGCTGTACCGCTTTCGGGTCATCGACAAACTGCCCCAGAAGCCCAGCGAAGCGGCAACCCGGGGCACGCTGGTGCATGCGGTGCTCGAGCGGCTTTTCGACAACCCGGCGGTGGAGCGCACGGCCGGCCGGGCCACGGCGCTGATCCCCGGCCAGTGGGACCGGCTGCTCGAGTCGAAGCCGGAGCTGTCGGAGCTGTTCGCGGAGGATGCCGGGGGCGAGCGGCTGGCACGTTGGCTCTCGGAGGCGGAGAGCCTGGTGGAGCGGTGGTTCTCACTGGAGGATCCGACGCGCCTGGAGCCCGCCGAGCGGGAGCTGTTCGTCGAGACGGAGCTGGAGTCGGGGCTGCGGCTGCGCGGGGTGATCGACCGTATCGATGTGGCGCCGACGGGCGAGGTCCGGATCGTCGACTACAAGACGGGGAAGGCACCGCGCCCGGAGTACGCGGAGGGCGCGCTCTTCCAGATGAAGTTCTACGCCCTGGTGATCTGGCGGCTGAAGGGCCTGGTGCCCCGCCGGCTCCAGCTCGTCTATCTCGGCAGCGGCGACATCGTGACGTACGACCCGGTGGTGGCGGATCTGGAGCGCGTCGAGCGGAAGCTGCTGGCGCTCTGGGACGCGATCCGGCTGGCGACGGAGACGGGCGAGTGGCGGCCCCGGCCGACGAAGCTCTGCGGCTGGTGCGACCACCAGTCGGTCTGCCCCGAATTCGGTGGCACTCCCCCGGTCTATCCGTTGTCAGTACGCCCGGCGGAGTCGGAGCAGGATGTCCAGGGCAGAATGGATCCGGTCCGTGCTGAGGCCGGCCGGCCTGTGGCCCTCGAAGGACCTTAAGGAGACCCTGTGGCTATCCGCGTCCTACTGGTCGATGACCAACCGCTGCTGCGCACCGGCTTCCGGATGATTCTGGAGGCGGAGGGGGATCTCGCGGTGGTGGGCGAGGCCGGTGACGGTCTCCAGGCTCTCGACCAGGTGCGGGCGCTGCAGCCCGATGTGGTGCTGATGGACATCCGTATGCCACGGATGGACGGTGTCGAGGCGACGCGCCAGATCACCGGTCCCGGCCGGGACGGTCCGGCGAAGGTGCTGGTGCTGACCACGTTCGATCTCGACGAGTATGTGGTGGAGGCGCTGCGCGCCGGTGCCAGCGGCTTCCTGTTGAAGGACGCTCCGGCCAATGAGCTGGTGCAGGCCATCCG
Source organism: Streptomyces sp. NPDC058239 (assembly GCF_042882185.1). Classification (NCBI taxonomy): domain Bacteria; kingdom Bacillati; phylum Actinomycetota; class Actinomycetes; order Kitasatosporales; family Streptomycetaceae; genus Streptomyces; species Streptomyces sp. NPDC058239. The sequence goes on along the minus strand of NZ_JBHVWS010000003.1, from coordinate 210,608 downwards.
CGTGGTCGCCGCGGGCGAGGCGATGCTCGCTCCGAGCATCACCCGCAGGCTGCTCGACAAGTATGCGGACCATCTGCCGTCCGGCGAGGAGCCGGTGCCCGACACCCTGCACACACTGACGGACCGTGAGGTCGAGGTGCTGAAGCTGGTGGCGCGCGGTCTGTCGAATGCGGAGATCGCCGCGGATCTGTTCGTCAGTGAGACCACGGTCAAGACGCATGTCGGCCATGTGCTGACCAAGCTCGGTCTGCGCGACCGGGTGCAGGCGGCCGTCTACGCGTACGAGAGCGGTCTGGTGCGCCCCGGCGCCCAGTGAGCGGAGTGGCAGGAGCGGCGCCTTCCGGCCAGGTGCGGCCGGGGGCGCCGTTCGTGCTCAGACGCGTCCGTCGCCCAGCTCCCAGAGCTGAAGATCTGCGGAGGAGTTGACCGCCCACTCGACACCGGTGAGATCCTCACGGGAGGCGACGTACTGCTTGCCCTGCCAGATCGGCAGTACCGGGACGTCGTTGGCGACGATGTCCTGGAGCTGCTGGAAGGTCTTGGCCGAGGCGCTGCGGTCGGTCTCGCGGCGGGACTGCGGAATGAGCGTCTTCTGGGCCAGGGTCGACTTGTAGGGCGAGTTGAGGAAGTTGTTCTTGTCGAGGAACGGCGCCATGAAGTTGTCGGGGTCCGGGAAGTCGGGGAACCAGCCCATGCCGTAGACGGCGTAGTCGCCGCGCAGCTGTGCCGGGCGGTACTTCGCCCAGGGACTTCCCTGGACGGTGACGTCGAACAGTCCGGTGTCGTTGAACTGCTTCTTCAGGGTTGCGAACTCGGCGGCCGTGCCGGCGCCGACACGGTCTGTCGGGTAGTGGAGCGTGAGCTTCACCGGGGTGTCGACGCCTGCGGCGTTCAGGGTCGCCGCAGCCTTCGTGGTGCTGGGTTCGCTGTACTTGTTGTAGAACGAGTTGGCGTGCGCGGTGATGCCGGACGGGATCAGCGAGTACAGCGGCTCGGCCGTGGTGCCGTACACCTTGCTCGCGATTTCACCGCGGTCGATGATCTGGGCCATGGCCTGGCGGACGGCCTTGTTCTTCACGGCCGGGTCGTTGGTGTTGAAGCCCAGGAAATGGATGGCGAGGCCTGGCATCTCGGTGAGTTTGATGCCGTCCGTGGGCTTTTCGAGCATCTGCTGGGCCTGCTCGGGCGACATGGTGCGGGTCATCATGTCGATCTTCGCGTTGTCGAGGGCCTTGCCCATGGCCGTCGGGTCGGGGAAGACGTCCAGCTCGACCTTCTCGTTCCGTACCTTCAGATCCCCCTTGTAATGAGGGTTCCTGGTGAAGAGCACCTTGACGACCTGGTTGTGCTCGACTTCCGGCTTCATGGTGTACGGGCCGGAGCCGTCCACCTGGAATCCGGTGCGCGCGGACTTCGCCGCGTACTTGCTCCGCGGCACGATCCCGGCGACCGGGGTGGCGAGCTTGTACGGAAACGTGGCGTCCGGCGCGCGCAGGTGGAAGATGACCTCCCGCTCGCCCAGTGTCTCGACCGTGTCGATGTTGTCGAGCAGGGCGACGGGCCCGTTGGCGGCATCGATGCGGATGACGCGGTCGATGGAGTACTTCACGTCGTCGGCGGTCATGGCCTTGCCGTCGGCGAACTTCAGACCGCTGCGCAGCTTGCAGCGGTAGCTCTCGTTCTGCGTGTCCGTGAAGGTGCAGCTCTCCGCGGCTTCGGGCACCGGCTCGCCGCCGCCGCGCGGCACATGCACCAGGGTCTGCACGGTCTGCCGGAGCACATTCCATACGCCGGCTTCATAGCCGATGGCGGGGTCGAGCGGCGCAGGGTTGTCCTTGGAGGCGACGAACTTGTCCGTGGTGCCGACAACGATGGCGGCCCTGCCATCGCCCCCGTCGCCCGACGCGCCGCAGGCGGCGAGTACGGGTGCGAGCAGGCCGACGACGGCCGGCAGCACCAGAGTCTTGCGGTTCATCTTGGACGCTCTCCCTCATCCGTGCACTGAGAAAGCGACATTAGTAGGCGCCGTCGGCAATGCCGGACCGGAGATGTCCCGATGCGTAATCAGACGGTGATGAGAATTAGCGGCGAGCCGTTTTCCTCGGCCGGGAAGGTTCCGTACAGGACCTCACCAATCGGGACACTTCGACACACCAAAACGGACACCTCGGTGGATCTCGAGAAGCCTTCAGAGGTCATTCGGGTGATAAAGCTCACGCCCGGGGCTCATTCTTTCCTTTGCCGCACACCCGGCTTGCACACACTTACGTACGACAGAAAATGCACCATCCGACGCCGAGAGTTTTTCGATTTATTCACAGAAACACTCTCGGTGTGCGGATCACCGCATTCCTGTGACCAGGCCCCGGAGAAATGCGAGATCGACTTCTTCGAGCGACCGTACGACCACCCTGCCGGAGGCAGGGGCGATCGGCGCGACGGACGGTACGGCGACCACCCGGCAGCCAGCGGCCTCCGCCGCCGCGACGCCGGTCGCGGTGTCCTCGATGACCGCACAGAGCTCGGGGACCGCCCCGAAGCCGGACGCGGCGGTGAGATAGGGCTCCGGGTGCGGTTTGGTACGGGAGACCTCGTCGCCCGCGACGGTGAGGGAGAAGTGGTGGTGGCCCACCGAGTCCAGCACCCGGTCGATGATCCGCCGGTGCGAGGCGGAGACCAGGGCGGTGGGAACCTCGTGCCTGGCCAGCTCGGCCAGCAGCCGTGCCGCGCCCGGCATCAGCGGCACCCCGCGGTCGATGCGCCTCTCGAAGCGGTCGTTGAGCAGCACGGTGAGTTCGGCGAGGGTGATGTCCGCGCCGGTGACATCCATGAGGTAGCCGGCGCTGCGGGTCATCGGCCCGCCGACCACCACGTCCCGCCAGGCCTCGTCGAGCTGATGGCCGAGCTCGGCGAAGACCTCCACCTCGGCGTCCCACCAGAAGCCCTCGGTGTCGACGAGCGTGCCGTCCATGTCGAGCAGGACGGCCTGCAGAGCGGCGCCTTCGGCCGTGCGGGTCATGGACGCGGGAACCGTGCTGGTCATCCGGCACACCTTCCGTAAGGGACGAGAAGGCCGGCCGCCATTTCCCGTGGGGAGGGCGACCGGCCTGCACTGGACCGACCAGTGTACGACTTGTCCTGCTGCCGTGCGCTGAACGGCGTCTTACCGCGCGTTGAAGTACTTCGCCTCCGGGTGGTGGATGACGATCGCGTCGGTGGACTGCTCCGGGTGCAGCTGGAACTCCTCCGAGAGATGCACACCGATCCGCTCGGGCTGGAGCAGCTCGGCGATCTTCGCCCGGTCCTCCAGGTCGGGGCAGGCGCCGTAGCCGAGCGAGAAGCGCGCGCCACGGTACTTCAGCGCGAACATGTCCTCGACATCGGCGGGGTCCTCGCCGCCGAAACCGAGCTCGGAGCGGACCCGGGCGTGCCAGTACTCGGCGAGGGCCTCGGCCAGCTGTACGGACAGGCCGTGCAGCTCCAGGTAGTCGCGGTAGGAGTTGGCCTCGAAGAGCTTCGCGGTCTCGCCGCCGATCTTCGAGCCGACGGTGACGACCTGGAGGCCGATCACATCGGTCTCGCCCGACTCCTCGGGGCGGAAGAAGTCCGCGAGGCAGAGGCGGCGGCCGCGGCGCTGGCGCGGGAAGGTGAAGCGTGTGCGCTCGGAGCCGTCCTCGTGGAGCAGGATCAGGTCGTCGCCCTTGGAGACGCAGGGGAAGTAGCCGTAGACGACGGCGGCTTCCAGCAGGTTCTCGGTGTGGAGCTTGTCGAGCCAGCCGCGCAGGTGCGGGCGGCCCTCGGTCTCGACCAGCTCCTCGTACGTCGGCCCGTCACCGGCGCGGGCCTGCTTGAGGCCCCACTGGCCCTTGAAGAGGGCGCCCTCGTCCAGCCAGGACGCGTACTCCTTGAGCTGAATGCCCTTGACGACCCGGGTGCCCCAGAACGGCGGTGCGGGGACCGGGTTGTCGACGGCGACGTCGGAGCGGACGCCCTCCTCGGGCTCGTCGACCTCCAGGACCGCCGTGTCCCGCTTGGGGACGCGGCGCTGCTTGAGTTCGGGGAGGGTGGCGCCGGGGACGCCGCGCTTGACCGCGATGAGGGCGTCCATCAGGCGCAGCCCCTCGAACGCGTCACGGGCGTAGCGGACCTCGCCCTCGTAGATCTCGTGAAGGTCCTGCTCGACATAGGCCCGGGTGAGGGCCGCGCCGCCGAGGATCACGGGGAAGTCGGCGGCCAGCTTGCGCTGGTTCAGCTCCTCCAGGTTCTCCTTCATGATCACGGTGGACTTCACCAGGAGACCGGACATGCCGATGACGTCGGCGCGGTGCTCCTCGGCCGCCTCCAGGATCGCGGAGACGGGCTGCTTGATGCCGAGGTTCACGACGTTGTAGCCGTTGTTGGACAGGATGATGTCGACGAGGTTCTTGCCGATGTCATGGACGTCGCCGCGGACCGTGGCCAGGACGATGGTGCCCTTGCCCTCGGCGTCGGACTTCTCCATGTGCGGTTCCAGATGGGCGACCGCGGTCTTCATGACCTCGGCGGACTGGAGCACGAACGGCAGCTGCATCTGGCCGGAGCCGAAGAGCTCGCCGACGACCTTCATGCCTTCGAGCAGCGTGTCGTTGACGATGTCGAGGGCCGGGCGGGTCTGCAGGGCCTCGTCGAGGTCGGTCTCCAGGCCGTTCTTCTCACCGTCGATGATGCGGCGCTGGAGGCGCTCGTCGAGCGGCAGGGCGAGGAGTTCCTCGGCCTTGCCCGCCTTCATGGACTTCATGTTGACGCCCTCGAAGAGCTCCATGAGCTTCTGGAGGGGGTCGTAGCCCTCTGCGCGGCGGTCGTAGATGAGGTCGAGCGCGACCTCGACCTGCTCCTCCTCGAGGCGTGCGATCGGCAGGATCTTGGAGGCGTGCACGATCGCCGAGTCGAGTCCGGCCTTGACGCACTCGTCGAGGAAGACGGAGTTCAGCACGACGCGGGCGGCCGGGTTGAGGCCGAAGGAGATGTTGGACAGGCCCAGCGTGGTCTGGACGTCGGGGTGGCGCTTCTTCAGTTCGCGGATGGCCCCGATGGTGGCGATGCCGTCGCCCCGGGACTCCTCCTGACCGGTGCAGATGGTGAAGGTCAGGGTGTCGACGAGGATGTCCGACTCCTTGATGCCCCAGTTGCCGGTCAGGTCCTCGATGAGCCGCTCGGCGACGGCGACCTTGTGCTCGACGGTACGGGCCTGACCCTCCTCGTCGATGGTCAGGGCGATCAGCGCGGCACCGTGCTCGGCGGCCAGCGCGGTGACCTTGGCGAAGCGGGACCCGGGTCCGTCGCCGTCCTCGTAGTTGACGGAGTTGAGGACGGCACGGCCGCCGAGCTTCTCCAGACCGGCCCGCAGGACGGGCAGTTCGGTGGAGTCGAGCACGATCGGGAGGGTGGAGGCGGTGGCGAAGCGGCCGGCCAGCTCCTCCATGTCCGCCACACCGTCGCGGCCCACGTAGTCGACGCAGAGGTCGAGCATGTGGGCGCCCTCGCGGATCTGGTCGCGGGCCATCTCCACGCAGTCGTCCCAACGGGCCTCCAGCATGGCCTCGCGGAACTTCTTCGACCCGTTGGCGTTCGTACGCTCGCCGATCGCGAGGTACGAGGTGTCCTGGCGGAACGGGACGGTCTGGTACAGGGACGCGGCGCCCGGCTCGGGGCGCGGGGTGCGGGGAGTGACGGCGACGCCGCGGACCCGCTCGACGACCTGGCGCAGGTGCTCCGGGGTCGTACCGCAGCAGCCGCCGACCAGCGAGAGGCCGTACTCGCGTACGAAGGTCTCCTGGGCGTCGGCCAGCTCGGCCGGGGACAGCGGGTAGTGCGCACCGTCCTTGCCGAGCACGGGGAGGCCGGCGTTGGGCATGCAGGAGAGCGGGATGCCCGAGTGGCGGGCGAGATAGCGCAGGTGCTCGCTCATCTCGGCGGGGCCGGTGGCGCAGTTCAGGCCGATGAGGTCGATGCCGAGTGGTTCCAGAGCGGTGAGCGCCGCGCCGATCTCGGAGCCGAGCAGCATCGTGCCGGTCGTCTCCACGGTGACGGAGCAGATCACCGGAAGATTGGCACCGGTGGCCTCCAGGGCGCGGCGGGCGCCGATGATGGAGGCCTTGGTCTGCAGCAGGTCCTGGGTGGTCTCGACCAGGAGGGCGTCGGCGCCGCCGGCGATCATGCCCTCGGCGTTCTGCTGGTAGGCGTCGCGGAGCTTGGTGTACGGGGCGTGACCCAGCGTCGGCAGCTTCGTGCCCGGGCCCATGGAGCCGAGCACCCAGCGCTGCTGTCCGGTGGAGGCGGTGAACTCGTCGGCGACCTCGCGGGCGATGCGCGCGCCCGACTCGGAGAGCTCGAAGACCCGCTCGGCGATGTCGTACTCGCCCAGGGCCGCCAGGTTGGCGCCGAAGGTGTTCGTCTCGACGCAGTCCACGCCGACGGCGAAGTACTCCTGGTGCACGGAGCGCACGATGTCGGGGCGCGTGACGTTCAGGATCTCGTTGCAGCCTTCGAGGTCCTGGAAGTCCTCGAGGGTGGGGTCCTGCGCCTGGAGCATCGTGCCCATGGCACCGTCGGCCACCACCACCCGGGTGGCAAGTGCCTCGCGGAGGGCTTCGGCTCGGTTCCGGCTGTCGGCGGAAGGGGTCGGCGACGAGGCCATGGATGTACTCCCTGGGATGCGACGGCTGTCGGCTTTGCGTCTTCGGCGGAAGGCGCACCAGGCCAGCGTAGCCGGGAGGCGCCCGGGGCCGTCACTCCGTCCCACGGAACGGACGGCATGCTGTGCGGGGGGATGTCCGGATCGCAGTGGTGCCGCAGTTTTCCTGTGGGATCGAGCACAGGTCGGCATCGACCGATAGTGTTCAGCATTGTCGAACCGAGGTGGAGGAGTACGGCGCGATGGCCAAGAACATCCAGTCGCTGGAGAGGGCGGCGGCGATGCTGCGCCTGCTGGCAGGCGGCGAGCGTCGGCTGGGGCTGTCCGACATCGCCTCGTCACTGGGCCTGGCCAAGGGCACCGCACACGGCATCCTGCGCACGCTCCAGCACGAGGGCTTCGTCGAGCAGGACGCGGTGTCCGGCCGCTACCAGCTGGGAGCCGAGCTGCTGCGTCTGGGCAACAGCTATCTGGACGTCCACGAACTGCGGGCCCGCGCGCTCGTCTGGACGGACGACCTGGCCCGCTCCAGCGGTGAGAGCGCCCATCTGGGAGTCCTGCACCAGCAGGGCGTCCTCATCGTCCACCATGTCTTCCGGCCCGACGACAGCCGACAGGTCCTGGAGGTGGGTGCCATGCAGCCACTGCACTCCACGGCCCTGGGCAAGGTGCTCTCGGCGTACGACCCGGTGGCGCACACCGAGGCCCTGGAGGTCGAGCGGCAGTCCTTCACGCCGCACACCGTCACCGATCCGGAGGAGTTCGAGGCGATGCTCGACCTCATCCGGGCCCGCGGCTGGGCGGCCGACGTCGAGGAGACCTGGGAGGGCGTGGCCGCGGTTGCCGCCCCGATCCACGACCGGCGGCGGATGCCGGTCGGCGCGGTGGCCGTGACCGGCGCGGTGGAGCGGGTCTGCGCGGACGGGGAGCTGCGCCCCGAGCTGATCGCCGCGGTGCGGGACTGCGCCCGCGCGGTCTCCAGGGATCTGGGCGCCCGGCGCTTCTGACCGCCGCGGCGGGTGATCGTTACCGACGGGCTGTCGGTAACGATCGAGTTATAGGCCACACAACCCTTGACGCCTGATTCATCTGGGAGAAACACTGCCGTTCACCGGTCGACATTGTCGAACAGCTAACGGAAATACGCGTTAGGGTGTGACAGCGTCAAGGCCGGAAAACGCCCTCACATGAGGGCGCGGACCACCGGAGGGACCCGGGGTTCGGCTTCCCTGGACGAAGGACAAAGGAGTCGCGGGTGTCCAGCTCCGACATCTTCATCGGCGAGACCATAGGTACCGCCGTACTCATCCTGCTCGGCGGCGGTGTCTGTGCCGCCGTCACTCTCAAGCGCTCCAAGGCCCAGAACGCCGGCTGGCTCGCCATCACCTTCGGGTGGGGTTTCGCCGTGCTGACCGGCGCTTATCTGGCCGGTGGCGTTTCCGGCGCGCATCTCAATCCGGCGGTCACGATCGGTCTCGCGATCGAGGGCGGCACCAAGTGGAGCGACGTACCGCTCTACCTCGGCTCCCAGCTGCTCGGCGCGATGATCGGCGCGGTGCTGGTCTGGCTGACGTACTACGGGCAGTTCCGGGCGCATCTCACCGATCCGGAGATCCTGAGCGCCCAGCCGGGTGAAGAGGCCATGGTCGACAAGGCCTCCGCCCCGAAGGCGGGCCCGGTGCTGGGCATCTTCTCCACCGGCCCCGAGATCCGGCACGCGGTGCAGAACCTCGTCACCGAAATCATCGCCACCGTCGTGCTCGTCCTGGCGATCCTCACCCAGGGCCTCAACAACGAGGGCAACGGCCTGGGCACGCTCGGCGCACTGGTCACCGCTCTGGTCGTCGTCGGTATCGGTCTCTCCCTCGGCGGGCCGACGGGTTACGCAATCAACCCGGTTCGCGACCTCGGTCCGCGTATCGTGCACGCGCTGCTGCCGCTGCCGAACAAGGGCGGCTCCGACTGGGGCTACGCATGGATCCCGGTCGTCGGACCGCTCGTCGGCGGCGCGATCGCGGGCGGGCTCTACAACGTCGCCTTCGCCTGAGCCGTGGTGCACAGAGCCGTAACCCTCAAGACCACACAGACTTCCGGGAGCACACCGTGACCGACGCACACACCACCGGCCCGTTCATCGCGGCCATCGACCAGGGCACCACCTCCAGCCGCTGCATCGTCTTCGACAAGGACGGCCGGATCGTCTCCGTCGACCAGAAGGAGCACGAACAGATCTTCCCGAAGCCGGGCTGGGTCGAGCACAACGCGACCGAGATCTGGGAGAACGTCCAGGAGGTCGTCGCCGGCGCCATCGTCAAGGCGGGCATCACCGCCGCCGATGTGAAGGCGATCGGCATCACCAACCAGCGCGAGACCACACTGCTCTGGGACAAGAACACCGGTGAGCCCGTCCACAACGCCCTGGTCTGGCAGGACACCCGCACCGACGCGCTCTGCAAGGAGCTCGGCCGCAACGTGGGCCAGGACCGCTTCCGCCGCGAGACCGGTCTGCCGCTCGCCTCCTACTTCGCGGGCCCCAAGGTCCGCTGGCTGCTCGACAACGTCGAGGGGCTGCGCGAGCGCGCCGAGCGCGGCGAGATCCTCTTCGGCACCATGGACTCCTGGGTCATCTGGAACCTGACCGGCGGCACGAACGGCGGCGTCCATGTCACCGACGTCACCAACGCCTCGCGCACCCTCCTGATGAATCTGCACACCCTGGCGTGGGACGACAAGATCCTCACGTCCATGGAGATCCCGGCGGCCGTACTGCCCGAGATCCGCTCCTCCGCCGAGGTGTACGGCACCGCCAAGGGAGGCGTCCTGGACGGTGTCCCGGTCGCCTCCGCGCTCGGCGACCAGCAGGCTGCCCTCTTCGGCCAGACCTGTTTCTCCGAGGGCGAGGCCAAGTCCACGTACGGCACCGGCACCTTCATGCTGATGAACACCGGTGAGACGCCCGTCAACTCGTACAACGGGCTGCTGACGACCGTCGGCTACCGGATCGGCGACCAGAAGCCGGTCTACGCCCTGGAAGGCTCCATCGCCGTCACCGGCTCGCTGGTGCAGTGGATGCGCGACCAGATGGGCCTGATCAAGTCCGCGGCCGAGATCGAGACCCTGGCCTCCTCGGTCGAGGACAACGGCGGTGCGTACTTCGTGCCCGCCTTCTCGGGCCTGTTCGCCCCGTACTGGCGCTCCGACGCCCGCGGCGTCATCGCCGGTCTGACCAGGTACGTCACCAAGGCGCACATCGCCCGTGCCGTCCTGGAGGCCACCGCCTGGCAGACCCGCGAGATCACCGACGCCATGACGAAGGACTCCGGTGTCGAGCTCGCCGCCCTGAAGGTCGACGGCGGCATGACCTCCAACAACTTGCTGATGCAGACACTCGCCGACTTCCTGGACGCACCCGTGGTGCGGCCCATGGTCGCCGAGACCACCTGCCTCGGCGCCGCCTACGCCGCCGGTCTCGCCGTCGGCTTCTGGCCGGACACCGACGCGCTGCGCGCCAACTGGCGCCGGGCCGCCGAGTGGACACCCAGCATGGCCGCGGACACCCGCGACCGCGAGTACAAGAGCTGGCTCAAGGCCGTGGAACGGACCATGGGCTGGCTCGAAGACAGCACAGTCGAGGAGTAATCACAATGACCACCCTGCAGAGCGTCCCGTCACTCGGGACGCACCCGGCCTCCGGCTCCCTTCCGAGCCGCGCCGAGACTCGGGAGCAGCTCTCCAAGGCGACGTACGACCTCCTGGTGATCGGTGGCGGCATCCTGGGCATCTCCACCGCCTGGCACGCCGCGCAGTCCGGGCTGCGGGTGGCCCTGGTGGACGCCGGCGACTTCGCCGGCGCCACCTCCTCCGCCTCCTCCAAGCTGCTCCACGGCGGTCTGCGCTACCTGCAGACCGGCGCGGTGAAGCTGGTCGCGGAGAACCACTTCGAGCGGCGCGCGGTGTCCCGTCAGGTCGCCCCGCACCTGGCGAATCCGCTCACCTTCTACCTGCCGGTCTACAAGGGCGGCCCGCACGGCGCGGCCAAGCTCGGTGCGGGTGTGTTCGCGTACTCGGCGCTCTCCGCGTTCGGTGACGGGGTCGGGCATGTGATCAGCCCGGCGAAGGCTCAGCGCGATGTGCCGGAGCTGCGCACGGACAATCTGAAGGCCGTCGCGGTCTACGGCGACGACCAGATGAACGATGCCCGGATGGCGCTGATGACGGTCCGCGCGGCCGTCGACGCGGGTGCGGTCGTCCTGAATCACGCGGCGGTGACCGGGCTGCGGTTCACCAAGGGCCGGGTGACGGGCGCCGACCTGGAGGACCGTACGGACGGCACGGAGTTCGGCGTCAACGCCCGGCTCGTGCTGAACGCCACCGGACCGTGGGTCGACCACCTGCGGAAGATGGAGGACCCCGACGCGGCGCCTTCGATACGTCTGTCCAAGGGCGCGCACCTCGTCCTGAAGCGCACCCGCCCCTGGAAGGCCGCGCTCGCCACCCCGATCGACAAGTACCGCATCACGTTCGCCCTGCCGTGGGAGGACATGCTGCTGCTCGGTACGACGGACGAGGAGTACGAGGGCGATCCGGCGGACGTCGCGGTCAACGAGAAGGACACCGCGCAGATCCTCGACGAGGCGGCGTTCTCCATCAAGGACCAGCAGCTGTCGCGCGATCTGATCACATACTCCTTCGCGGGCCTGCGGGTGCTGCCGGGCGGCCCGGGCGACACGTCCAAGGCCAAGCGCGAGACGGTCGTGACGGAGGGCCGCGGCGGCATGCTGTCGGTCGCGGGCGGCAAGTGGACGACGTTCCGCCACATCGGCCGTACGGTGATGAACAAGCTGGCCGCGCTCCCCGGGCACCCCCTCGCGGAGGACATGGAGCCGATCTCGCGCCTGCCGAAGAAGCTCCCGCTGCCCGGCATCGCCAACCCGAACGCGGTGGCGCACCGGCTGCTGGTCGACGGCGGTACGCCCGGACCGCGGATGGCCGCCGACACCGCGCGGCACCTCGCCACGCACTACGGCTCGCTCTCCTTCGACATCGCGCGGATGGCGAACGAGAACCCGGCGCTGGCCGAGCGCATCCACCCGGACGCGCCGGAGATCTGGGCGCAGGTCGCCTACGCACGTGATCACGAGTGGGCCGAGACGGCGGACGATGTGCTGCGCCGCCGCACGACGCTGACGATCCGGGGTCTGGCGACGGACGAGATCCGGGCCGGCGTCGAGTCCATGCTCGGCGACCGGAACTGACGGGGTCGTACGGATCGGACGGGGCGGCTCCCACGGGGGGAGCCGCCCCGTCCGTATGTCTGGGGACCGTAGTCCGGTGAACGCGCCATACGGCCGCCATACAGGTGCAATACGGCGCGGGGACAGTTGAGCCATGAAGTTTTCCGTGCTCTCCCTCATAGGCCACGCCCCGCACCCGTTGACCAGCCGGCTCCCCTCCCCCGCCGAGCGGTTCGAGGAGGTGATCGAGACCGGAGTCGTCGCGGAGCAGCTCGGCTTCGACGCGTACTCGATCGGCGAGCGGCATGCCGGGCCGTTCCTCTCGTCGAGCCCGAGTGTGGTGCTCGGTGCGCTGGCGGCCCGTACCTCCACCATCCGGCTCCTGACCGGTGTCACGGTCGTCGCGATCCTCGATCCGGTGCGGGTGGCCGAGGACTTCGCGACGCTCGACCAGATCTCCAGGGGCCGGATCGAGCTGGTCGTCGGGAAGGGCGCGGAGGCCGGTCACTTCGACCTCTTCGGGCTCGACGAGGAGCGGCAGTGGGACCTCCAGAAGGAGAAGTACGAGCTGCTGCGGCGGCTGTGGACCGAGGAGGGCGTCGACTGGGAGGGCGAGTTCCGGCCCGCGCTGAAGAACACGACGACCCTGCCGCGCCCCTACGCCGGAGCGCCGCGCATCTGGCACGGCTCGGCGACCAGTCTCAACTCCCCCGAACTGGCGGCACTCCACGGCGATCCGCTGTTCACCGCCAATGCCGTCCAGCCCCGTGCGGCGTACGCCCGGCTGATCGATCACTACCGGGAGCGCTTCGAGGCGTACGGGCACGATCCGGCCCGCGCGCATGTGGCGGCGGGGTCGGGCGGGCTGCTGATCGCCGACAGTTCGCAGCAGGCGGTGGAGCGCTACAAGGAGCTGTACGAGGCGAAGGTGAAGCAGTCCTTCCGGCCGCACCTGGAGGGCCGGGCCGGCTACAACACGCCGTTCCGGACGATCGAGGAGGCCATCGCGGACGGGCCCCAGCTGATCGGCAGCCCGCAGCAGATCATCGACAAGATCCTCGGCTGGCACGAGGTGTACGGACACGATCTGCAATCGATCACCGTGGACGGTTTCGGACTCGGCCACCCCGAGCAGATCGAGACGCTGCGGCGGTTCGCCGAGGACATCGCTCCGGTGGTACGGCGTGAGGCACCGTCCGCGCTCTGGGACCGACCCGCCGGGCCCCGATGACCGTGCGACAGCCGCGCACCTGGGACGACCTGCGGCAGATCTGGTTCATCCGCCTCTTCCGACCCGCATAATGAAGAGAGACATCGGATGTCTGATTCCAGTCCGGATCCAGGAGGACCGTCATGGCTGTCACCGACGAGGCGATCGAGAAGATCAAGGGAATGATCGTCTCGGGTGCGCTACGGCCCGGCGACCGGCTCCCCAAGGAGAGCGAGCTCGCGGCGGAGCTGGGGCTCTCCCGCAACTCCCTGAGGGAGGCGGTGCGCGCCCTGTCGCTGATCCGCATTCTTGATGTGCGGCAGGGCGACGGCACGTATGTGACCAGCCTCGATCCCCAGTTGCTGCTGGAGGCACTGAGCTTCGTGGTGGACTTCCACCGCGACGACACGGTGCTCGAATTCCTCGCGGTCCGCCGGATTCTGGAACCGGCCGCGACGGCGATGGCCGCGACCCGGATCAGCGAGGCCCAACTGGACCTACTGAGCTCACAGTTGGATGCCCTGGGTGCGCAGCCCTCGGTGGAGGAGCTAGTCGCCTGCGATCTGGAGTTCCACCGCGGCATCGTGCAGTCGTCCGGGAACTCGGTGCTCTGCTCGCTGCTCGACGGGCTGTCGGGGCCGACGACCCGGGCGCGGGTCTGGCGCGGTCTGACGCAGGAGGACGCGGTCAGCCGCACGCTCCATGAGCACCGGGCGATCGTGTCGGCGCTGCGGGACCGGGATGCGGAGGCTGCGCGGGCCTGGGCGACGGTGCATGTGGCGAGCGTCGAGCAGTGGCTGCGGTCGACGCTGTAGCGCGCGGCGGGTGGATGACCGGGGCTCCGCCCCGGGGCCCGCACCTCGAACGCCGGCGGGGCTGAGGAATCAGCCCCGCCGGCGTCTGCGAGAGCGGGTTCAGTCCTGCTTCTCGCCGCTCGCGAAGCGGGAGATGACCAGGGCGACGATGATGATGGCGCCGTTGAGGAACTGGTTCCAGAGCGCCGGGACACCGCCGAGGGTCATCACATTGACCACCAGCTGGAGCGTCAGTACGCCGGTCAGCGCGCCGAACAGGGTGCCTCGGCCGCCCTTGAGGCTGATGCCGCCGATGACCGCGGCGGCGAACACCTGGAAGATCCAGCCGTTGCCCTGGGTCGCCGCGACCGATCCGTAGTGGCCGGTGTAGAGGATGCCCGCGAAGGCCGCCAGCAGACCGCCGATGGCGAGCACGGTCCAGGTGACCCGGTCCACCCGGATGCCCGCGGCTCGCGCCGCTTCCGGGTTGCCGCCGATGGCGTACAGCGAGCGTCCATGGCGCAGCCAGGCCAGTGCGGCGCCACCGACGGCGAACAACGCCAGGCAGATCCAGACGGCGGCCGGTGCGCCGAGCCATTGGCTCTTGCCGAGGTAGCGGAAGGACTCCGGGACGTCGGTGATGGACTTGCCCTCGGTGATGCCGATGTGGAGGCCGCGCAGCATGGTGAGCATGCCGAGCGTGGCGATGAAGCCGTTGACCCTCAGCTTCAGCATCAGGAAGCCGTTGATCGCACCGATCGCGAGGCCCACCAGCAGACAGAGCGGGATCGCCGACCAGGCGGGCAGCAGGCCGAGGCCGGCGAAGCGGCCGCCCTCCGCGGGCAGGACCAGCCACATCGCGACGACCGGCGCGATGCCGATCGTCGACTCCAGTGACAGGTCCATCCGTCCGCAGATCAGGATCAGCGCCTGGCCCAGGACCAGCAGGCTCAGCTCGGAGGACTGCTGGACGACGCTGATCAGGTTCTCGGAGGTCAGGAACACCGGCGAGACGATGAACCCGATCACCATCAGCACCAGAATCACCGGTACCAGGGAGAAGTCGCTCCACCGGATCAGCTTCAGCCGGTCCAGCGGGCTCTCGCCCGTCAGTGAGCCCTTCAGCCCGCTGTCGATGCCGTCGGCCGCCGGAGGCCGTACCGTTCCGGTCATTCCCTTTCCCCCACACCTTCCATGGCGGCGACGAGTTCCCCGTCGGTCCACCCGCTTGCGAATGTTGCGACCACGCGCCCGTGGAACAGGGCGAGCACTCGGTCGCAGACCCGCAGATCGTCCAGCTCGTCCGAGATGATCACTGCGGCGTTCCCCTCGTCGGCGACCCGCCGCACGACTCCGAGCAGCGAATCCTTGGACTTGATGTCCACACCTGCCGTGGGCCGCACGGCCACCAGCACGCTCGGCCTGCGGGCCAGCGCGCGGGCGACGACCACTTTCTGCTGGTTGCCGCCGGAGAGCCCGGAGACGAGCTGCTCGGGCCCCTGTGTCTTGATGTCCAGCGAGGCGATCATCGACCGTGCGAACTCCCTGGTGCGGGAGGGCAGTACGGTTCCCCACGGGCCGAGTTGGTCGGTGACCGTGAGGGTGGCGTTCTCGGCGACGCTGCGTTCCAGGACGAGGCCCTGGTCGTGCCGGTCCTCGGGGATGTAGCCGATCCCGGCGTCCAGCGCGTGCGGCACACTGCCGCTGCGCACGGTCCTTCCGTGTACGGAGACCGTGCCGCCGCCCGCCTTGCGCATACCGGCCAGGGCCTCGCCCAGGGCCGTGTTGCCGCTGGCCGCGGAGCCGGCGAGGCCGAGCACCTCGCCGGGGCGGACCTCCAGGTCCAGCGGTTCGAACTGGCCCTCCAGAGTGAGCCCTTCGGTACGCAGGACGGGGGCGGCCGACTGATCCCGTACCGCCGCACCGTCACTGCCCGCGTGCCAGGCGGTGGCGCCGGCGGACTGCTCCCCGGTCATCGCCGCCACCAGTTCCGCCTTGGCGATGTCGGCGACCGGGGCGCTCAGCACATGGCGGGCGTCGCGGTAGACGGTGACCGCCGTGCACAGTTCGTACACCTCCTGCAGATGGTGGGAGATGAAGAGGAACGCCACTCCCTGGCTCTGCAGTTCCCTGAGCTTGTCGAAGAGCCGCCCGATGCCGCGGGCGTCGAGCTGGGCGGTCGGCTCGTCCAGGATGATCAGCCTGGCGCCGAAGGACAGCGCCCGGGCTATCTCGACGAACTGCCGCTGCTCGATGGCGAGGTCGCGCGCCCGGGTGCTGGGGTCGACCTGGACCCCGTAGTCGGCGAGGAGCCGCTCGGCGCGCCTGCGGAGCTTCCCCCAGCTGATCCAGCGGGCGTTGTCGTCGAAACGGTTGAGGAAGAGGTTCTCGGCGACGGTCAGGTCGGGGACGACCATGGACTTCTGGTAGACGCAGGCGACCTTCGACTGCCAGGCCGTGGTGTCCCCGAAGGCGGGCGCGGGCTCCCCGCCGAACGTGACCGTGCCCGCGTCCGCCTTGTGGAGACCGGTCAGGACGCTGACCAGCGTCGACTTGCCCGCACCGTTACGGCCGACGAGGGCATGGGACTCACCGGGCTGCACGGTGAGCCGGACCCCGTCGAGCGCCACGGTGGGCCCGAAGCGTTTGACAACGCCTTCCGCCTGTACGGCGGGTGGTGGTGCCTGGTCCATGGCTAGCTCTTCTTCTCCAGCTGGTTGGCCCACAGCTTCGGGTCGTCGACGTTGTCCTTGGTCACCAGCGGCGCCGGAAGCTGGTCCTCCAGGCCATTGGGGATCTTGATGATGTTCGAGTCGTGGTCGGTCGGGCCCACCTTGAAGGTCTTTCCGTCCAGCGCGGCCTTGGCGTAGTACAGCGCGTACTTCGCGTACAGGTCGGCGGGCTGGGAGATCGTCGCGTCGATCTTCCCGGCCTTGATGGCATCGAACTCCTCCGGGATGCCGTCGTTGGAGATGATCGTGATGTGGCCCGGCGTACCGGCCGGCTTCAGCAGCTTCTTCTGCTCCAGGAGCGCGAGGGTGGGCTGCAGGAAGACACCGCCGGCCTGCATGTAGATGCCGTTGATGTCGGGGTTGGCGGCCAGGGTGGCCTGGAGCTTGGCGGAGGCGACATCGCCCTTCCAGTCGGTGGCCAGCTCGAAGACCTTGATGCCGGGGAATTCCTTGTCCATGCAGGACTTGAACGCCTCGGACCGGTCGCGGCCGTTGATCGAGGCGAGGTCGCCCTGGAACTCGACGACCTTGCCCTTGCCCTTCAGCTGCTCGCCGAGGTACTTGCAGGCGTTGGTCCCGTACGCCTTGTTGTCGGCCCGCACCACCATGTAGATGTTGCCCTTGTCGGGGCGGGTGTCGACGCTGACGACCGGGATCTTCTTCTCGTTCAGCGTGTTGAGCGACTCGGCTATCGCACCGGTGTCCTGGGGTGCCATCACGACGGCCTTGGCGCCCTGGTCCCTGAAGGTCTGGACGTTGGCGACCAGCTTGCCGATGTCGTTCTGCGAGTTGGTCAGCGGCAGCGCCTCGACCTCGCCTGCCTTGACCCCCTTCTCCACATAGTTCTGGTACGAGTTCCAGAAGTCGCTGTCGCTGCGCGGCAGGTCGATGCCGACCTTCCCGCTGCCCGCACCGTCAGCGGTGGACTCGCGGTTGCAGCCCGCGAGGGCAGTGACGGCCAGCAGTACGGCGCAGGCTGCCGCACTCGTCGTACGCACTCTCATTGGTGTCCCGTCCTTTGTGGAGTACCGGCTCGGAGCTCTGTTGGCAAAGCGGCGGTGCATGGTGCACAGGGGGTGCGGCCCGTTTGTTCGGCTCGGGCCTGTCCGGCCCTGATCCGCCGGTCAGGCCCGAGGCCCGCGTACCCCTGATCAGTTCTCGGCGGGGCGCAGGCGCAGGCCCTGCATTCCGCCGTCGACGGCCAGTGCCGTGCCGGTGACCGAGGCGGCGGCGGGGCTGGCCAGGTAGACGATCGCGGCGGCCACCTCGTCTGCCGAGACCAGCCGTCCCAGCGGCTGGCGGGCGCCCAGCGCGGCTCGCTCGGCGGCCGGGTCGTCGGCCTGACCCAGGAGCCGCCCGATCCACGGGGTGTCCGCAGTGCCCGGATTGACGCAGTTGACCCGGATGCCCTCACGGACATGGTCGGCGGCCATCGCAAGCGTCAGTGAGAGGACCGCGCCCTTGCTCGCGCTGTACAGGGCGCGCTGCGGCAGTCCGGCGGTCGCGGCGATCGAGCAGGTCTGGGTGATCGAGACGGCACCGGGGCGGTCGGCCGCCGCGCGCCGCAGATGGGGCAGGGCGTGCCGGGCGGTGCGGACCATGCCGAGGACGTTGATGTCCAGGACCCGGCTCCACTCGTCGTCGGCGTTGTCCTCGACCGTGCCGATGGAACCGATGCCCGCGTTGGACACGACGGTGTGCAGGCCGCCCAGTTCACCGGCGGCCAGGTCCACCGCCTCGCGCACGGCCGCGTCGTCGGTGACGTCCGCCTTGAGGGCGAGCGTGCCGTCGGGGGCGCCTGCGGTCTCGCGATCGAGTACGGCCACGCGCGCACCGCGCGCCAGCAGCATGGTCGCCACGGCGGCCCCGATACCGGAGGCGCCTCCCGTCACCAGGGCGTTCATGCCCTCGAAGTCGCTTGTGCCGGTCATCGGGCAGCCTCCTCGGTGGTGCGGCGGGCCTGCCATACGGGGCCCTCCGGATAGCGGTGTGCGGCGATCGATTCGGGGAGCATCCGGGCGGAGAAGCCCGGGGAACTCGGGGCGGCGTAACGGCCGGACTCGATCACGGTGGGGTCGGCGAAGTGTTCGTGGAGATGGTCGACGTACTCGATCACACGGTTCTCCCAACTGCCGGAGACCGCCACATAGTCGAACATCGAGAGGTGCTGCACCAGCTCGCACAGTCCGACACCGCCCGCGTGCGGGCAGACCGGTACGCCGTACTTGGCGGCGAGCAGCAGGATCGCCAGGTTCTCGTTGACGCCCGCGACGCGGGCCGCGTCGATCTGGACGAAGTCGACGGCTCCGGCCTGCAGCAGCTGTTTGAACACGACCCGGTTGGCGACATGTTCGCCGGTGGCGACCTTGACCGGCTGCCCGGCGCGGACTGCGGCGTGGCCGAGGATGTCGTCGGGACTGGTCGGCTCCTCGATCCAGTGCGGGTCGTACGGCGCGAGCGCGGTCATCCACTTCACCGCGTCGGCGACGTCCCAGCGCTGGTTGGCGTCGACAGCGATCCGGACGTCGGGCCCGACGGCCTCGCGGGCCAGAGCGAGTCTGCGGACGTCGTCGCCGAGATTGCCGCCGACCTTCAGCTTGATCTGGGTGAAGCCGTCGGCGACGGCCTCCTTCGCCAGCCGGACCAGCTTGTCGTCGGTGTATCCCAGCCAACCGGGCGAGGTGGTGTATGCGGGATAGCCCTCGGCGCGCAGTCGCTCGGCGCGCTCGGCCCGGCCCGGTTCGGCGGCCCGCAGGATCGTGAGGGCCTCATCGGGGGTGAGGGCGTCGGTGAGGTAGCGGAAGTCGACGAGGGAGACGAGCTCCTCGGGCGTCATCTCGGCGAGGAACTGCCAGACGGGCCTGCCGGCCTGCTTCGCCGCCAGGTCCCAGGCGGCATTGACGACCGCGCCGGCCGCCATGTGCATCACACCCTTTTCGGGACCGAGCCAGCGCAGTTGGGAGTCATGGGTGAGCTCACGGTGCAGCGCGGCGAGGTCGGCCGCGGTGCGGGGCACCGGGCGCCCCACCACATACGGGCGCAACGCTTCGATGGCGGCGGCCATCACCTCGTTGCCGCGCCCGATGGTGAAGCAGAAGCCATGCCCCTCGATGTCGGTGCCGTCAGTGCCGTCGACGGAGGTGGTGCTCAGTACGACATAGGCAGCCGAGTAGTCGGGGTCGGGGTTCATGGCGTCCGAGCCGTCCAGTTGTTCCGAGGTCGGAAAACGGATGTCGTGGACCTCGAAATCCGTGACGGTCTGACTCATGTGCGCCCCCAGGGGAATAACATCGGACCTCTGCTCTGGTCATCCGATGTATAGCGTCACGAAGGCCCCAACGTCCAGGGTTGGAACGAAATTGACTGGACACAGCTCGGATGTATTCAGAGACTGATGCCCTGATTCGACCGGTGATGCACCCTCCCGGGCCAGGTTCACCCGGCTGTGCACAGGGGCTGCGGCGAGAGCGGCCGGAAGCCGTAAGGTTGGTGCGTACGCAAGGGAACTTCGGAAGGAGGCCTGGGTGATCGAGCTCGAGGGGGTTCCCGAGCTGATCGACCCGGTCATGGTGGCCGCGTTCGAGGGATGGAACGACGCAGGTGACGCCGCGTCCACGGCGGTCGCGCACCTGGACCGGGAGTGGAAGGGCGAGGTGTTCGCGGCGCTGGACGCCGAGGACTACTACGACTTCCAGGTCAACCGGCCGACGGTCTGGCTGGACGGCGGGGTGCGCAAGATCACCTGGCCGACCACCCGGCTCTCCGTGGTGCGCATCGGCGGGGACAAGCCCCGCGATCTCGTCCTGGTCCGCGGTATCGAGCCGTCCATGCGCTGGCGCTCGTTCTGCAACGAGATCCTGGCCTTCGCCCATGAGCTGGGCGTGGAGATGGTGGTGGTCCTGGGCGCACTGCTCGGCGACACCCCGCACACCCGCCCCGTACCGGTCAGCGGAGTCACCTCCGACCCGGATCTGGCGCGGACCATGGACCTGGAGGAGACCAGATACGAGGGTCCGACGGGCATCGTCGGCATCCTTCAGGAGGCCTGTACGCACGCGGGCGTGCCCGCGGTGAGCCTGTGGGCGGCGGTGCCGCACTACGTGTCGCAGCCGCCCAACCCGAAGGCCACCCTCGCGCTGCTGAACCGCCTGGAGGATCTCCTCGGTCTGCGCATCCCGCTGGGCGAGCTGCCCGAGGACGCGCGTGCCTGGCAGCTCGGAGTCGACCAACTGGCCGCCGAGGACAGCGAAGTGGCGGAGTACGTGCAGACGCTGGAGGAGGCCCGGGACACCGCGGAGCTTCCCGAGGCGAGCGGCGAGGCCATCGCCCGGGAGTTCGAGCGCTATCTGCGCCGCCGGGACGTCGGTCCGGGCCAGGCGCCCGGCGGGCATGCGACGGAGAGCGGCGACGCCTCGTATCTGCGCGACACCTCCAGTGGCCGCGCCCGTCCGCCGAAGCCGGTCCGGCCGGACACCGGGGGCGAGACGGGCCCCGGCTCGCCGCCCACGAGCGGGCCCGGCCGGCAGCCATCGGCCGACCAGGAGAACGAGGACAGCGACGCCGACGACGACGGCCCGCAGGATTCGTCGGAGGAATCCTCGGAGGACTGAGTGAGACCGGCGGAGCGCCGGGCGGATACGTCCCCGCCCGGCGCTCCTGTGCTGTCCGGGTCGTTCAGGAACAGGTGAACCGCGCCGCGGCCCAGTCCCCGTGGTCACCGGTCTTGGATCCGTTGGTGTCCGTGACCTTCAGGTGCACATGGCGCGCACCGTCGAGTTTCACATCGACCGGTACGGTGGCCGACGCCCCCGTCACCTTCGGCGAGGTCCACAGCACCTTGCCGTCCGCCTCGACGGAGAACGCCACTTCGCCGTAGCCGTTGATCTCGTCGTCGATCCCCACGTCCGCGGTGAAGGCGGTGCAGCGCCCGCCGAGATAGACCTCGATGTCGGAGTCGGCATGGGTGCCGATCCCCTTGTCGTACGTCTTCCCCGCGAGGGTCAGCCGGTGTCCGTCGGCAGCGCCCGACTCGCCGTTGCTGCGGTCCCGTTCGGCGGGCCCGTATCCATTGACCGACTTCAGCCACGCCAGATCGCTCGCCCATGCCTCACCGGTGGGCGGCGGTGGCATCACACCGGCAGCGAACCGCTGGACGGAGGTCCGCGCTTCTCCGGCCGCCCGGTAGCGGGCGAGTGCGGTGATCCTCGCCTCCCCCGCCGCGGCGTCCTTGGCCGGGGTGACCGACACCTCGACCCGCCGGGTGGTGCCCGCCGGAATCCGGTCCACGGCCTGGGCCTGGGTGATCTGCCAGCCCTCGGGAACGTCGAGGGTGACCGCGGCGTCCGTCACGTCGGCGTTGCCCGCGGTGACATCGACGGCGACGGTGCCTTCGACCCCGGCGCCGATCTCCTGCCCGGCGGGCGCGGAGACGACGGCCGTCGCGGCCGCGTTCCTCCCGCCGACGGCGCTCGTGTTCTCCAGCTTCACGGAGAACTTCTTGCCGGTGGACAGCGGCGCAGTCTTGATCTTCACGACGCCGCCGCGGTCGTCCTGGTCGTACCACCAGCCCTGCTTCGCGGCCTTGTAAGCAGCCGCGGAACCCAGCCGGGGCAGCTTGCCGTTGAGCTTGACCGCGCTCGGCGCGGAGCCGGTGTGCACGCTGAACTCGTACGGGCGGGTGCTCTGCTTGCCGTTGAACTCCCCCTTGCTCTCACCGATCCGCACGGTGATGTCACCCGCGCCCCGTACCGGTGCGTCGACGTCGGCGGTCTGCGTGGCGTACTTGCCGTCGCGGTGCTGCCGGGTGACGCCGTCGTCCTCGTAGAGCGTGAAGGACGACTTGCCCTGCGGGTAGATGTCCCAGGCAAGCGGGGAGTCGGCGGTGCGGTCCTTGTACGAGCGGATGCCCGGCCACATCGGCACACTGGCACCGCCCTTGACGAACAGCGGCAGGGTGTCGAGCGGGGCGCTGTAGTGGTCGACGGTGGTCGGCCCCTCGTACGTGCGGCCGCTCCAGTAGTCGGTCCAGGTGCCCTTCGGCAGATAGATTCCGTTGCGCTCGGTGCTGTCCTGGTAGACGGGCGCGACGAGGAAGTCCTCGCCCGACATGAATTCGTACTTCGCCGCGTCCGTCGCCGCCTTCGGGTCGTCCGGGTATTCGAGGACCAGCGGGCGGACCATGCCGACGCCGGTCTTCGTCGCCTCGTGCGCGTAGGAGTACTGATAGGGCAGCAGCGACTCCTTGAGCTTGAGGTAGTCACGGTTGATGGCGGTGTACGGCTCCCCGTACCGGTAGGGCTGCTTGTCGCTGGCCGCCCAGCCGTCCATGGTCATCGTGGTGCCCAGGAACATCTTCCACTGGAGATCACGGGTGTAGGTCTTGGCGCTGCCGCCGAAGATGCCGTCGACATCGCCGGTGGTGTAGGCCAGACCGGACATCGTGGCGCCGGCGTAGGTCGGGATCTGCCAGCGGATGTAGTCCCAGGTGCCGTACTGGTCGCCGGACCACTGGACGCCGCAGCGCTGCGCACCCGACCAGCTCTCGGGGGCGTAGGTGAAGCCGCGGGCGTCACTGTTGTCCTCGATGCCCTTGTACGCGTCCTTGCAGCCGTCCAGGGCGAACTTGTAGCCCGAGCCGACCCAGGCGACGTCGAGCTTGGCGACCCGCTGGCCCGCCTTGACCTGGTCGGCGATCTTGTCGATGCCGTCCTCGGTCCACAGGCCGAGCTGCATGTCGCGGTCCTGGAGGCCCTTGGCGGTCTCGGCGAGGTCCTCGTAGCCGCAGCCGTATCCGTCGTTGACGAGCATCCAGCCGTTCGGCATGTCGTGCTCGACGTAGCCGTCGGCGATCTTCAGGGAGTCCAGGGTGCGGCGCTCGCCGCGGTTGGCGTTGTGGAGGTAGCAGTCGGCGTCGCCGATCTCCATTCCGTACACGGGCGGCAGGAAGGGCTTGCCGGTGAGCTTCGTGTACTGCCCGATGACGTCCTTGGCACTGTCGCCCGCGAAATAGTAGGCGTCGAAGCGCTCTTCCTTCGCACTGGTGGTCACCGGGTCGGTGAAGGCATAGGTGTTCGGCGCATAGGTGTTGCGGAAGACGCCGTACCCCGCCGAGGAGAGGTAGAACGGCACCGAGTTGGGGTGGCCGCCGTCGTCCCAGTTGTAGTCGACGCCGACCTCGACGGTCCGGTCGCGGTGCGAGGTGTTGCCTCGGCCGTTCTGCATCCCGGCGCCGTAGAACTGCTCGTCCGCGCCGCGGGCGAGGGTCTGGGTGGTCTGCTTCCCGTCCCAGCTCAGCCCCTTGGCCTCGGACCAGACCTGAGTGCCGTCCGCCCGGTACAGCGCGAAGCGCAGGGGTGCCTTGTAGGCGCGCAGGGTGATGCTGCCGGTGGAGAGTTCGTAGCGGTCGCTCCGCTCCTTCCACCGGGTGTGCGGCGGGGTGCCCTGCGGCATGACGATGTCGTCGCCGGTCGGGTCGGAGAACGTACCGTCCGGGGCGAGTTCGATACGGAAGGTCTCGGCGGAGACGAAGCTGACACGGGCCTCGGCTGCGCCGGCCCTCAAGTGGTAGACGGATCCGTCGGCGGAGAATCCGGTGAGGTCGCCAACCGTGGTGGTGTCCGGTTCGGCGGCGCCGGCCTGGGCTGCGCCGGGCCCCGCGAAGACGGCCATCAGCCCCAGCAAGGCTGCAAGTGCCGCCGTTCTGATGCGCGTTGATGATTGCATAGAGCGCTTTTAGCGCAGCATCGAGCACTTGACCATGGACAAAACGGAACCGGCCCTGAACTTCGTCGAGAAGTCCAAGGCCGGCTCATCGGATGGCGATCAGCAGGTTGTCACCGTGAGCGGCACTACAGTGCGACACCCAGCAGCGCGTCGACGGTGCGCGAGACGAGGCCCGGTGCGCCCTCGTCCGTACCACCCTCGGCGTTCTGGCGCTCGGCCCAGCGGTCCACGGCCGCCAGGGCGGCCGGTGCGTCCAGGTCGTCGGCGAGGGCCTCGCGGACCTCCTCGACCAGGGCCTCGGCGGGCAGTCCGTCGGGCCGGGAGACGGCGGCACGCCACCGCCCGAGCCGCTCGACGGCATCGGCGAGCACCTGGTCGGTCCACTCCCAGTCGGACCGGTAGTGGTGCGACAGCAGGGCGAGCCGGATCGCCGCCGGGTCCACGCCTTCATGACGCAGCTTCGAGACGAAGACCAGGTTGCCCTTGGACTTGGACATCTTCTCGCCGTCCAGGGCGACCATTCCGGCGTGCACATACGCCTGGGCGAACGGGTACTCGCCGGTCAGCACCTGGGCGTGCGAGGCGCCCATCTCGTGGTGCGGGAAGGCGAGGTCGGACCCGCCTCCCTGGACGTCGAAGCCCATGCCGAGGTGGTCCAGGGCGATGGCGACGCACTCGATGTGCCAGCCGGGCCGGCCGGGGCCGAGCGAGGCGCCGTCCCAGCTCGGCTCGCCCTCACGGGCAGCCATCCAGAGCATCGGGTCGAGCGGGTTCTTCTTGCCCGGGCGCTCCGGGTCGCCGCCGCGCTCGGCGGAGAGCAGCCGCATCGCCCCGGCGTCGAGGTTCGAGACCCCGCCGAAGTGCGGGTCGGTCTCGACGGAGAAGTACACGTCCCCGTCGAGTTCGTAGGCGGCGCCGGCGTCCCGGAGCCGCTCGACGAGCGGGACGATGCCCGGAATCGCCTCAACGGCACCGATGTAGTGCTTCGGCGGGAGCATGCGCAGGGCAGTCATGTCCTCGCGGAACAGGGCCGTCTCGCGCTCGGCGAGCTCGGTCCAGTCCTGCCCGTCGCGCACGGCCCGCTCCAGCAGCGGGTCGTCCACGTCGGTCACGTTCTGGACATAGTGAACCTGCCGCTTGGTGTCGAGCCACACGCGCTGAACGAGGTCGAACGCGTTGTAGGTCGCCGCATGACCCATGTGGGTCGCGTCGTACGGCGTGATGCCGCAGACGTAGATACGGGCGACGGGACCGGGGTCAAGAGTGATCCGTCCGCCGGTCGCGGTGTCGTGGATCCGAAGGTCGCGGCCCTTGCCAGGCAGGGCGGGGACCTCAGAAGCGGGCCAGGCATGCATGCCACGAGCGTAACCGGATGCATGTTCCGGATACGAACCGGATGCCGGTTCTTGGCCGAAGAGGCGGTCTTGCGCGGCGTGGGTTCAACTGCTCCGGTACGGGCCCCACCCGCGTACCCCCGCTCCCCGACCACCGAAGTGGCTTGATCTCGTCACACCGGCGGCCAGGGGATCGACGGCCACTCACCGCTCGGCTCCGGGTGCTTCCCCGACGTCCTCAGCCCCTCCACGCGTCCCCGCAGGGCCTCGATCTCGACCGCCGTGATCAGCTCGGCCAGCCGGGTGACGAGCGAACTCCCTGGCGCCAGCTCCGCACCGAGCCGGTCCACGACCTCTACGGCCTCGGCAGTCAACGGCTCCCCCGCCCACCCCCAGAGCAGGGTGCGCAGCTTGTCGTCGGTGTTGAAGGTCACTCCGTGGTCGATGCCGTAGAGCCGGCCGTCGGGTGCGGGCAGCAGATGGCCGCCCTTGCGGTCACCGTTGTTGATCACGGCATCGAGGACCGCCAGCCGCCGCAGCCGCGGATCGTCCGCGTGGACCAGCAGGGCCGTCTTCCCCTCCCCGACCTCGGCCAGGGCGACGGCCTTCCAGCCCTCCCCCGGCTCCTCGTCCTCGACGAGCGCCAGGAGCGGGGGCGAGCCGTCCGCGGAGGGCTCGTCGCCGTCCGGCGCCGCTTCGATCCACAGCTGGCACATGCCCTCGCCGTATGGCCCGTCCCGCAGCACGGTGGGCGGTATGAGCCCCCATCCGGTCGCTTCGGAGACCTCGTACGCGGCCACCTCACGCCGGGCGAGCGTGCCGTCCGGGAAGTCCCACAGGGGCTGTTCCCCGGCCACTGGCTTGTAGACGCACGTCACCTCGTCGCCCTCGTGGTCGACCGTGCAGTAGAGCACCGCGTTGGACGCCCCACGGATCTGGCCGCGGACGGTGAGCCGGCCCTCGGTGAGGAGGGTGACCAGCTCGGTGTCGGTCAGGCTCCGCGACGGTATCCGTTCTGGCGCGGGCATACGTGTCCTTCCGGGTCGAGCGGCAGGCTGCACAGCGGGCACGGCGGGCGCCCGGCGTTCACGACATCCAGGGCGCGCTTGGCGAAGGCGCGGGCCTGCGCGCCGCTGAGACGGACCCGGAGCATCGGCGGACCGTTCTCCTCGTCCTGGAGCAACCGCTCCTCGGCCTCCGCGAGATCCTCGTCGGAGTCCACATCGAGCTCGACCAGCGCCTGCGCCTCGACGATCATGCGCTGCTCCTCGCCGTCCCAGGCGAGCGCCATCGTGCCGACCCGGAACTCCTCCTCGACGGGCACGTCGAGCGGCGCGGTGTCGGTGACATCCATCGGCGCCACGGCGGGCACCGGAGAATTCCCGCCGGTCCGCCGCACCACTTCGTCGAGCAGTTCGTCGATGCGCTCGGCGAGCGCGGCGACCTGAGTCTTCTCCAGGGCCACGCTGGTGACGCGTCCGCCTGAGGATGCCTGCAGGAAGAACGTACGACGTCCAGGCAACCCGACCGTACCGGCCACGAAGCGGTCCGGGGGGTCGTAGAGGAACACCTGACGGGACACGTCCTGTCTCCCTTGAAAATTGACGGCAGATGAGGGGCGGCCGAGGTCCGGGGGGATTCCCCCGGGAAGGGCGCCTACGGCGCGTCCACCCTACTGCGCAAAGCGATCACGGCGCCCCAGCGCCGCCCCCGACCGCCGCGTCCGCATCGGCGTCCGCCGCCGGGCGCCCGCCCTGGTCCGTTCCGGCTGTGTGCTCACGGGGCGCCAGCGCGGCGAGGTCCCCCGTGTCGCCGAGCCGCAGCAGGAAGGGCCGCAGCCTCGTGTAGCGGATCGCGGTGACCGAACAGGGGTCGGCATGGATCCGCTGGAAGAGATCGAGATGCATGCCGAGCGCGTCGGCGACGAGGGCCTTGATGATGTCGCCGTGCGAGCACATCACATAGGCGGCGTCGTCACCGTGCTCGGCCTCGATCCGCGCGTTCCAGTCCCGTACGGCGTCGACGGCGCGTGCCTGCATGGCGCGCATGGACTCGCCGCCGGGGAACGCCGCGGCCGACGGATGCTGCTGCACGACACTCATCAGCGGTTCGTCGGTGAGTTCCGCCAGCTTGCGCCCCGACCAGTCGCCGTAGTCGCACTCGCTGATCCGCTCCTCGGTGTGCAGCACCAGTCCCGGCCGGGCTTCGAGCAGCGGCTGCAGGGTTTCCCGGCAGCGCTGCAGGGGGCTGCTGACGGCGGCGGCGAGGGGCAGCGCGGCCAGCCTCCCGGGCAGCGCCGCGGCCTGGGCGGCACCGCGGTCGTCGAGCGCGACACCGGGCGTGCGGCCCGCGAGCACCCCGGCCGTGTTGGCGGTGGAGCGTCCATGGCGTACGAGGATCAGGGTGGGCATACGGGCCAGCGTAGGCCGCTGCCGCCGGTGAGGTGCGCCGGGGACCGGAGCAGGGAAGAATGCGCGCCGTGATTGTGGACAGTGCGATCTACCGGGGCGGGCGTCGTACCGAAGGCCCCGCCGACCTCTCCGATGCCCTGGCGGAGGCACGGGCCACCGGGGACGCGTTTCTCTGGATCGGTCTGCACGAGCCGACGGAGAAGGAGTTCGAGCTCGTCAGCAGTGAGTTCGGACTCCATCCGCTGGCCGTGGAGGACGCCCTGAGCGCGCACCAACGGCCCAAGCTGGAGGTGTACGACGACTCGCTCTTCGCGGTCATCAAGCCGGTGGTGTACGAGCACCTGAGCGACACGGTCACCACCGACGAGCTGATGGCTTTCATCGGCGATTCGTTCGTCGTGACGGTCCGGCACGGGGAGGGCGCGCCGCTCGCCGCGGTACGCCGCCGTCTGGAGTCCGAGCCGGAGGTTCTCAAGCACGGGCCGACCGCGGTGCTGTACGCGATCAGCGACGCAGTCGTCGACCACTACATCGAGGTGGCGGGCGAGCTCCAGGTCGACCTGGAGGAGCTGGAGACCGAGGTGTTCGCGCCGACCGGCGCCGTGGACACCAAGAACACCGCGTCCCGCATCTACACCTTCAAGCGGCAGATCATGGAGTTCCGCCGCGCCACCGGTCCGCTGAGCGCCCCCATGGCCCGGCTGGCGAGCGCGGAGGTGCCGTTCGTCCACGAACACTCGCAGCCGTTCTTCCGCGACGTGAGCGACCATCTGACGCGCGCCAACGAGTATGTGGAGGGGCTGGACCGGCTGCTCTCCGACATCCTCTCGGCGCAGCTGGCCCAGGTGGGCGTGCGGCAGAACGACGACATGCGCAAGATCTCGGCCTGGGCGGCGATGGCCGCCGTACCGACCATGGTGGCGGGGATCTACGGCATGAACTTCGAGCACATGCCGGAACTCCACTGGGTGTGGGCCTATCCGGCGGTGATCGTGCTGATGGGCTCCGTGGTCTTCGGCCTGTACCGGCAGTTCAAGCGCCGCGGCTGGCTCTGACGGGCGGCCGGGCGCGGCGCCCGGATCAGGCGAACTCGGGCGCCTGCGTCGCGGGCCCGCCCAGTGCGTCGCGCCGCTCGGGCGGCGCCAGGCTCACCATGCGCCGCCACCCCACGAGCCGTTCGTACGCGTAGATCCCGTGGATCCCCGCGGCCAGCACCGCCGCCTTGGCCCGGGGCCAGTGCAGGATGCGGCCCATGTGATCCATCACGGCGAGGCTGACGTCGCGGTACACCCGGATCTCGGTGAGCGCGCACTCGCGCAGAATGCGCTGGATCGTGCGGCCGTGTCCGAAGCGGGCGAAGCGGAGCAATTCCTCATGGCAGTAAGCCAGGTGGTTGTCCTCGTCGTTCGAGATCATCTTCACGGCGCGGCCGAGGTCGGGGTGGTCGGCGAAGTGCTTGCGCAGCAGCGTCATCTGCTCGGAGGCGCGCTGTTCGGTGACCCGGCTGTGGGCCAGGTAGGTGATGATGTCCCGCTCGGAGAGCGGCTCCTGGCGCCCCAGCTGTTCATGGGCGAGGCCGATGCCGTGCTTCTCCAGCAGCATCGTGTAGTCGGTCTCGCGCGGAACCTCGGCCGGCTGCAGCCCGCGCTTCTTCAGCAGCGCGTTGAAGATCCGGCCGTGCTTGTCCTCGTCGGCGCCGTGCCGCGCGATCTTGGGCGCCAGGGCCCGCTGGCTCTCGGGCACGAGGGCCGCGATACGCCCGTTCTCCCAGCCACCCTGGGACTCCCCGCTGGCCGCGATGGAACAGAACAGCCGGAACGACTCGTCTTCGTCGAGAATCTCCTGGAACAGACTCCTTGCCGAGAGCATCACTGTCACCTCCGTACCGGCATCCGCCCGTCGCCAGTCAAATGCGACACGCCCACCCGGGCAACAGGAACGCCCCCGGCTACGCCGGACGGTCTGCAACGCTCCAGCCCGTCCGGCGATCGAGGGCGCAACCGTCGGCCCGGTGGCCCCGCACCGAACCGCGCGCCGTTCGGCGTAACCACACGCCCCCGAACGCGTTGTTCCGCGTAACGGCCGTGGCGGGGAGGACCCCCGAGCCCCCACCACGGCCGTAGCGCTGTCCCGGAGCCCCGGAAGTCCGCAGCCCGCGCTACGCGAGCCCGGACAGCTCCAGCGCATCCGTACCGGCCCGCAAAGCCGTGATCCGCTCATCGAGCGTGAACCCGGCCGGTGCCAGAGTCAGCGTCGTGACACCCGCCGCGGCATATGCCTGCATCCTCTCGGCGATCCGCTCGACCGGACCGAGCAGCGCGGTCTGGTCGATCAGCTGGTGCGGCACAGCGGCAGCGGCGCCGTTCTTGTCTCCGGACAGGTACTTGTCCTGAATCTCGGCGGCTTCCTTCTCGTACCCCATGCGCTGCGCGAGCTGGTTGTAGAAGTTCTGCTTGCGGCTGCCCATACCGCCCACGTACAGCGCGGTGTACGGACGGAACATGTCCGCGAGGCCATTGATGTCGTCACCGACGGCCAGCGGCAGCGTCGGGCAGACGTCGAAGCCCTCCATGGTCCTGCCGGCCTTCTCGCGGCCCGCCCGAAGGTACTTCACCGCGGTGTCCTCAAGGTGCTCCGCGGACGGGAAGATCAGCAGCGCGCCGTCGGCGATCTCGCCGGTCTGCTCCAGGTTCTTCGGGCCGATCGCGGCGATGTAGAGCGGGATGTGCTCGCGCTGCGGGTGAACGGTGAGCTTGATCGGCTTGCCCGGACCGTCCGGCAGCGGGAGCGTCCAGTGCTGCCCCTCGTACGACAGCCGCTCACGGGACATCGCCTTGCGGACGATCTCGACGTACTCCCGGGTGCGGGCCAGCGGCTTGTCGAACTTGACGCCGTACCAGCCCTCGGAGACCTGCGGTCCCGACACGCCGAGGCCGAGCCGGAAACGGCCGCCGGAGAGCGAGTCGAGGGTGGCGGCGGTCATCGCCGTCATCGCGGGCTGGCGGGCCGGGATCTGCATGATCGCGGAGCCGACGTCGATCGATTCGGTCTGGGCGGCGACCCAGGAGAGCACGGTCGGCGTGTCGGAGCCATACGCCTCGGCCGCCCAGCAGACGTCGTAACCGAGCCGGTCGGCCTCCTGGGCGACGGCGAGGTTGTCGCCGTCCATTCCCGCGCCCCAGTAACCGAGATTGATGCCGAGCCGCATAGCCGCTCCCCTTACCGATCAGTAACGTCCCTGAACTTCGGACTCTAGCGCGCGGCAACGGGTTCCGGCAGGGGCGACTTGATGCCGGGTTGTCCACAGGCTTCCGCCCAGTGGGGCTCTGGCCAGTAATCTCAGCGCTCATGGAGCAGAGGCATCTCGGCCGCACCGGCCTTCGAGTGTCCCGGATCGGGCTCGGCACCCTGACCTGGGGCCGGGACACCGACGAGCACGACGCCGCGGAACAGCTGAAAGCCTTCTGGGAAGCGGGCGGCACGCTGGTCGACACGGCTGATGTGTACGGCGGTGGGGAGGCCGAATATCTGCTCGGGCGGCTCACCGAGGGCCTGGTGCCACGGCGCGATCTGGTCATCGCGACGAAGGCGGGCGGCGTGGCCGACCCCTACCGCCGGTTCAACGGATCCCGCGGCCATCTGCTGGCCGCGCTGGACGCCTCCTTGGAACGGCTCGGTACGGATTACGTGGATCTGTGGCAGGTCCACGCCTTCGACCCGGTGACTCCGCTGGAGGAGACCCTTCAGGCGGTGGACCTGGCCGTGTCCACCGGCCGCGCCCGGTACGCGGGGGTGTCGAATTTCTGCGGCTGGCAGCTGGCCAAGGCGGCGACCTGGCAGCTCGCCTCGCCCGGGGTGCGCACCCGGCTGGCCAGTACGCAGATGGAGTACTCACTGCTGCAGCGGGGCGTGGAACGCGAGGTGCTGCCGGCCGCGCTCGATCTGGGCGTGGGGCTGCTGCCGTCGTCCCCGCTGGGCCGCGGGGTGCTGACCGGCAAGTACCGGACGGGCACTCCGGCGGACTCGCGCGGCGCCTCGGAGCTGCTGGCCCCGTTCGTCGAGCCGTATCTCGACGACCCGGCCGGCCGCATCGTGGACGCGGTGGCGACAGCGGCCGACGGCCTGGCCACGACGGCGCTCCAGGTGGCTCTCGCCTGGGTGCGGGACAGGCCGGGAGTGGTGGCCCCGATCGTCGGTGCACGCAACGCGCGGCAGCTCACGGAGGCATTGTCAGTGGAGGCGCTTAGTCTTCCTGACGAGATCTGCCAGGCGCTCGACGACGTGTCGGCGCCCGTGCACCGCTATCCGGACCAGGACTGGAGCACGCTGTGACTGCGCTTCCCCGGGGGGAAACCCCCGGCTCCCCGGCCGCCGACGACGACAGCGTTGTCGCGGACCCCTCCGCCGCCGTGCCCGCTCCGTCCTCGGAGGACGAGGGTCACGACGGCGGCGAGGGATCGACGACGGCCGATGACGCCGCCGACGCCGCGGAGACGGAGGACGACGCCTCCGGGACCGAGGAGGCAGCCGAAGACGGCGCCGGGTCCGACGGCATGACGTACACCGATGAAGCGGCCGACGATACGGGCGGCACGACCGACACCGACGGGACAGCCGCGGCCGACGGCGCCGTGGACGCGGCGGCCGCACCGCTCTCCGAGGCCGAGGCCGAGCTCGCCGCCCAGCGTGAGCTGAGAGAGCGGATCGAGAAGCGCAAGGCCGAGAAGGAAGGCCCCATCGCCGCCGGTGCGAAGCTGAGCGGCCAGGCGGCCGATCTGCTGGCGGCCGTGCGTGCCGTGGAGAGCGGTGAGAAGCCCGCCGCCGCGTTCTTCGACTCGCCCGCACCTGCCGCCGCCCCTCGCCGGGCCGCTCCCACGCCCGCTCCGGTACGCCCCCGCGCGCCCGAGCAGGCCCCGGCTCCGCAGGGCGCCTCACCGGAGGCTGTCGCCGCGGTGGCCGCCGTACTGGCCGAGGGCGGGGCGCCCGGAGCGCTGGCGGGCCCGGCGGCCGAGGCCCTCGGCGCACAGGCCGCCGATGCCCTGCGCGAGGACCCGTGGAAGTTGCTGGCAGTGCCGGGAGTCAGGCCCGAGCAGGCCGACGGTTTCGCGCGGGCCATGCTGGGCACCGAGTGCGGTCCGGACGACGAGCGGCGCACCGCGGCCCTGGTCGGCTGGCTGCTGGAGCGGGCCGCGCTCCAGGGTCATACGGCTCTGGACACGACGGCCGTACGTGCCGCGCTCGCCGAGCGCTCGGTGACCGACCCCGAATCGGCCGTGCAGCATGCCGTCGCCGAGGGCGTCGTCCTGGTCTTCCAGGACGGGCAGGACGACCAGGAGTCCGAGGCACCCGCGGAACCCGGCGAGGACGCCGACGGAAACGCGGAGGACCGGGCCGGGCAGGAGCCGGTACAGGTGCTGCTCGGTCTCGACCGGTACGCACTCGCCGAGGAGAGCCTCGCCGACGGTCTGGCCCGCCTGGTCAACGCCTGTGAGAAGGACGCCGACTGGACGGAGCCGGCCTCGGCCGCGGGCTCCCCGTCGGCGGCCGAGCTGATCCGTGCGGTCGCGGCCCATGGTCTCGTGGCGCACACCGGCGGCGAGGCCGCCAGGGCCGAACCCGCCGCGCTGATCACTGCGGCCCGCGGCCTCGGACTGCGCGCCCTGGGTGCCGTGCACAGCGTCGACGGCAGGCGTCGGCTGGCCGAGGCGACCGGCGATCCGTCGGCGGCCGTCACACTCGCCGGACTGCTCTGCGGCGCGGAGGGCCCGGGGCGCGACGAGGAGGGGGCGATCGCCGTCGACCTGCTCGTCGTGCTGGACGCCCCGCAGCTGGACGTCGAGACCGCCGCGATCCTCGTGGAGTCGCTGGCCGACGGCACCCGGCTGGTGCTCAGCGGCGACCCGGGCGTGCTGGGCTCGGCCGGTGCGGGGCGGGTGTTCGCCGACGTACTGAATGCCCGTGCCTGCCCGCAGATCGTGTCCCGTACGCCGGATCCGGGACCGATCGGCGAACTGGTCTCCGGCATCGGCATCGGCGAGCTGAACCAGGTCGCGGCGCCCGGCAAGGAGGTGGTGATCGTCCCCGTGCGCGACGCGGGCGAGGCGGTGCACCGCACCGTGCAGCTCGTCGCCGACTCGGTGCCGCGCGCCATCGGCGTACCGTCGGCCGACACGCAGGTGATCACCGTCGGCCACGGTGGCTCGGCAGGCACCCGGGCGTTGAACGCGGCACTGAAGCAGCGGCTCAACCCCGGTCCGGGGCGGTTCGGCGGCTTCGACCCGGGCGACCGTGTCGTCCATGTCCCGGCGCCCGGCAGGACCGTGCCCGGGGTGGTCGTCTCGGCCGACGCCGAGGGCCTGCATCTGGACTGCGCGGGCACGGAGGTCGTCGTACCGCAGGAGCGGGTGGAGTCGTCCGTACGCCACGGCTGGGCCCTCAGCGCCCACCAGGCGGCCGGGATGCGGTGGCCCGCAGTGGTCGTCGTGCTGCCGGGTGACGCCGCCCAGGGGCTGAGCCGCTCCTGGGTGTACACGGCCTTCAGCCGCGGGGAGCGGCATCTGTCCGTCGTGCACGGGGTGGATCAGGCGCTCCAGCGCGCGGTCGCCCAGCCCCCGGCCCAGGACCGCACGACGCGACTGCGCACCCTGCTGGAGGCTCCGGCCGGATGACCGGGTCGCGCCCTGTCCGCCACCGCCGGACGGGCTCGGTTTCGAGCCCGTCCGGCGGACGGATCAGGAGCTGTCCACCACCAGGCCGGCCGGCTCCTCGTCCGATTCGTCCTCGTCGAAGACGGCGCTGACGTCGAAGCGGCAGACCACCAGCTGCGGGTCCGCATCGTCGAACGGTGCGCCGAGCCACTCCCCCGCCTCGGGCAGCTCCTCCGCAGCCGTGACCCAGAGCGTGGAGTCGCCCTCCTCCAGACCGAACTCCGTATGCCGGGAAGCGATCTCGTCCGGTTCGTACTCACCGAAGAGCACTCCGAGCGCGGCATGGACGCTGGAGCCCACCACCGCGGCGCTCCCGTCGGCGCGATCGTCCGGATCGAGGTCGGCGATCCGCTGGGCCTGTGCGAGCAGCCGCGGCGGCTCCACCACCGCGTAGTCGCGCCGGATCAGCACACTGAGCGCGTTCGGCTCCTCGGGGCCGGTGTACGGCGGCAGGGAATCCTCCGCACCCGGGATCTCGAAAGGGGTGACCTCGTCGTAGCGGTCGTAGAGCAGTTCGTCGTAGAACTCGGCGGCAGCGGCCAGTGCGTTGAACGCGTCATAGACAGCGGGATCATCGTCCCCTGTCCGGCGTTCGACCGCCTCGAGGTGATGGTCGAGCGCGGCTTTGATCGCTTCGGCGGCGGCGCGTACCTCGGCAGCGGTGGGCTGCGCAGCATCAGACATAGTGCAGACGCTATCCGTACACGGGCTCTGCCCGCACAATAGATGCGATGCCGGAATACGAATTTGTCGATGTGTACGTGCCGCGCGGGATGTCCCGGAAGGAGACGGCCCGCCTGCTGACCGACCATGCCGAGTACGGGCACTGGGAGTTGGACCGACTGACGCTGCGCCGTGACGGCAGCCGCAGGGTGCGGCTGCGCCGACGGATCATCCGCCAGCTCCGGGCCACCTGGTGACACGGAGCGGGCCCCGCAGTCGCGGGGCCCGCTCCCTTCGCCGTGCTTGCGTCGCCGCCTCGGTCCGCTATGCGGACATCCGGGCGCGGCGGTACAGCACCGTGCCCGCACCTGCCAGCAGCAGGCCCACGCTCGCCGGAATCAGCAGGTCGAGCCCGCCCGCTCCGGTGTGTGCGAGCTGCGCGACGTTCTGTGTCTCGTGCGCGTTCGACACGTTTCGCGGTCCGGGTGCCGGGGGCTGGTTCTCGGTGACCGGGGTGACCGGGGTCACCGGAGTGCCGACCGGCGGCGTGACGACATCCGGAACATTTCCGCAGTCGTTGCCGGAGGCGGGATTGAGCAGTCCCCCGATGGTGACGCTGTTCCCGCAGGCGTTCACGGGGATGTCGATGGGCACCGCGATGTTGTTGCCCGAAAGCACACCGGGCGAGCCGCTCGTAACCCCCTCGGCCGTTGCCCCGCTCCCGGTGTCGCTCGTGACGGCCCGGTGCTTGCCGGTCCCCGCCCGGTGCGCCCGGGTCCGGTCACCGGACATCTGACCGTCCGAGGCGTGGCGGCCCGAAGCAGTGCTCTGCGAACCGTTTCCACAGGTGTTTCCTGCGGCCGGGTTGAGCAGTCCCACGACGCTCACGGAGTTGCCGCATACGTTGACCGGTACGTCGACCGGGATCTGGACCGAATTCCCTGAAAGCACCCCCGCGGAATTCGATGCACTGCCGGCCGCTCCCGCGTCGGCGTGCGCGTAACCGCCACTCAGCGCGAGCACGCCGCCCGCAGCCGCCATGGTGATCAGGCCTTTACGCGTGACCTGTCGCATAGGTTGTTTCCTGCCTTCTACCTTCCGGAATACCCCCGGACTTGACCGTGCGGGGGCTGATTACCCAGCGGCCCCGGAGTGCATGGCGTGCACTCCGGGGCCGACCGGATTCAAACCCTTACGGGTTGACGCACAACGTCAGGCATTGACGCAGGTGTTGCCGAAGGTGGGGTTCAGCAGCCCGACCACGGAGATCGTGTTGCCACACACGTTCACCGGCACGTGCACGGGCACCTGGATGACGTTGCCCGAGACCACACCGGGGCTGCCGACAGCGGCGCCCTGGGCACCGGAGTCCGCGACGGCCATGCCCGCACCCGCGAGCACCAGACCACCGGTGACAGCCGCAGCAGCGACGACCTTCTTGATCATTATTCCTCCTAGTTGGCAATGCGGTCCCAGCCGCGGACCGCATCACTTGTAACGAGGAAGAGGTAATTGGGCTACGAGCGTATGGTTCCTTTCACTCGTTCCGGTCAAATACGCACACGCTGACGATTGTTGACGCGGAGAATCAGCGGAAAAGCGGCAGAGACTCAGCAGTTGTCGATGAAACGGTCGAGCACCCGCACACCGAACTGCAGACCGTCCACGGGTACACGCTCGTCCACGCCGTGGAACATGCCGGCGAAGTCGAGCTCCGGCGGCAGCTTCAGCGGGGCGAACCCGAAGCAGCGGATACCGAGGTCGTCGAAGGACTTGGCGTCGGTACCGCCGGAAAGCATGTAAGGGACGGCACGCGCGATCGGGTCCTCCGCCTTCAGGGCGATCTGCATCGCGTCCACGAGCGAACCGTCGAAACTGGTCTCCAGCGCCTTGTCCCCGTGCACGTCCTCGCGCTTCACCCGCGGGCCGAGGATCCGGTCCAGATCGGCCAGGAACTCGTCCTCGAAACCGGGCAGGAAGCGGCCGTCGACATGGGCGGTGGCCTGACCGGGGATCACGTTCACCTTGTAGCCGGCACCGAGCATGGTGGGAGCGGCGGAGTTACGGAGCGTGGCGCCGATCATCTTGGCGATGCCGCCCAGCTTGGCCAGCGTGGCCTCCATGTCCTCCGGGTCGAGCGGGGTGCCGAGCGCATCGGACAGCTCGTCGAGGAAGGACCGTACGGTCTTGGTCACCCGGACCGGCCACTTGTGCCGCCCCAGCCGTCCGACCGCCTCGCAGAGCTCGGTGATCGCGTTGTCGTTGTTGGTCATCGAGCCGTGACCGGCGGTGCCGTCCACGGTGAGCCGCATCCAGTGCATGCCCTTCTCGGCCGTCTCGACGAGGTAGAGCCGCAGCTTCTCGTTCACCGTGAAGGAGAAGCCGCCGACCTCACCGATCGCCTCGGTGACACCCTCGAAGAGGCCTGGATGCTTGTCCACGAGATACCGCGCGCCGTACGTACCGCCCGCCTCCTCGTCCGCGAGGAAGGCCAGCACGATGTCGCGCGGGGGCTTGCGGCCGCTGCGCATCCGGTCGCGGACGACCGCGAGGGTCATCGCGTCCATGTCCTTCATGTCGACCGCGCCGCGGCCCCACACGCAGCCGTCCGCGACCTCGCCCGAGAACGGGTGGTGCGTCCAGTCGTGAGCATTGGCCGGGACCACATCGGTGTGCCCGTGGATCAGCAGCGCGGGCCTGGACGGGTCCTCGCCCTCGATGCGCGCCACGGTCGAGGCCCGGCCCTTGTGGGACTCGAAGATCTGCGGCTCCAGCCCGACCTCGGCGAGCTTCTCCGCGACGTACTCGGCGGCGACCCGCTCCCCCGGCCCCGAGTGGTCCCCGTAGTTGCTGGTGTCGATCCGGATCAGCTCACGACAGAGGTCCACGACCTCGTCCTCGCCCGAGACGGTCCGGGCCGTGTTGGTCTCGCTCACACTGCTTCCTTCCACTGTCACCGTGGTGCTCCCCCTCATCCTCCCGCGCCCGGCCCGCACGCCCAAGGCCCCCCACCCCTCGTCATGCGCCCTTCACACTCCCCCTGGCGTGATCGAGCACCCCCGAATGTTTGCTATTGTTTTCCACGTCGGAACGGGCCGGGCCCGCGAGACAGACACCTTGTCCGGGTGGCGGAATGGCAGACGCGCTAGCTTGAGGTGCTAGTGCCCTTTATCGGGCGTGGGGGTTCAAGTCCCCCCTCGGACACAGAGAGAATGCCGATCAGGAGCGATCCTGGTCGGCATTCCGCGTTGTACCCGTACGGTCGCACATGGGCCGGGGCAGGGCACAACCCTTGTTGAAACGGTTCATTCCTCGCTAGCGTCCAGCAGCACGGAGGCCATCGCCGAGCGAGGAGTCCCATGAGCCGCACACACACGCCCACCCTGCCCTGGTACGAGGACATGGGCCCCGGATCGGGCGGGCTGGAGCCGCGAGCCTGGTACGCGGGGTCGGATGCCGGGCGGATGTCGCTGAACGGGGAGTGGCGCCTGCGGCTCTCGCCGGGCGCCGCCGCGCAGGACGAGTCGTTCGTGCGGCCCGGTTTCGATGCTTCGGGGTGGGGAACGGTCGCGGTTCCGGGGCACTGGGTGCTGCAAGGGGCCGGTGGGGCTCCTGCGTATACGAATGTGGTGTACCCCTTCCCGGTCGATCCGCCGCGGGTGCCTGCCGAGAATCCGACCGGGGATCATCTGCGGGCCTTCGATCTGCCCGGCGGGTGGCCCGGGGACAGCGAGGTCGTGCTCCGTTTCGACGGGGTGGAGTCCTGCGCCCGGGTCTGGCTCAACGGACAGGAGCTCGGCCACTTCAAGGGATCGCGGCTGCCGCACGAGTTCGCGGTCGGCGGGCTGCTGCGGGCCGGGGGCAATGTGCTGGCCGTACGGGTGCACCAGTGGTCGTCGGGGAGTTATCTGGAGGACCAGGACCAGTGGTGGCTGCCCGGGATCTTCCGGGACGTGACGCTGCTGGAGCGGCCGCAGGGTGCGCCCCGGGACTTCTTCGTGCATGCGGGGTACGACCATCGCGACGGGTCCGGGATCTTGCGGGTGGAGTGCGACGGGGCCGAGGGGCGGATCGTCCTGCCCGAGCTGGGCGTCGATGCGGCAACGGGCGAGACGGTCACCGTGGCGGTCGAGCCGTGGACGGCCGAGACACCCCGGCTGTACGACGGGGAGCTGGTGACGGCCGCCGAACGCATTCCGCTGCGGGTGGGGTTCCGTACCGTCGTCGTGCAGGACGGTGTCATCAGGGTCAACGGGCGGCGGGTGCTCTTCCGCGGGGTGAACCGGCACGAGTTCCATCCGGAGACCGGGCGGACCGTGGACGCGGCCACCATGCGGCGCGATCTGGTGCTGATGAAACAGCACAACATCAACGCCGTGCGGACCAGCCACTATCCGCCGCATCCCGCCTTTCTCGATCTCTGCGACGAGCTGGGGCTCTGGGTGATCGACGAGTGCGATCTGGAGACTCATGGCTTTGCCGGCCTGGAGTGGCGCAACAACCCGGTGGACGACAGGCGTTGGACGCCGGCGCTGCTCGACCGGGCCGCGCGGATGGTGGAGCGCGACAAGAACCATGCGTCGGTGATCATCTGGTCGCTCGGCAACGAGTGCGGGTCGGGGCGAGGGCTGACCGCGATGGCGAAGTGGATCCGGGGGCGGGATCCGGAGCGGCTGGTGCACTACGAGGGCGATCCGTCCTGTCGGGACGTCGACCTGTACTCGCGGATGTACCCGGCCCACGCCGAGGTCGAGTTGATCGGCAAGCGGGCGGAGGAGCCCTGGAGCGACGCGGAGTCGGACGCGCGGCGGCGGGCGATGCCTTTCATCATGTGCGAGTACGGGCACGCGATGGGGAACGGTCCGGGCGGACTCGGTGAGTACCAGCTGCTGTTCGAGCGGTACGAGCGCTGTCAGGGCGGCTTCATCTGGGAGTGGATCGATCACGGCATCGCCCACTCCGAGCACGGCTTCGCCTACGGCGGGGACTTCGGCGAGGAGCTGCACGACTCCAACTTCGTCTGCGACGGACTGCTCTTCCCCGACCGCACCCCCTCCCCCGGACTGATCGAGTACAAGAAAGTCGTCGAACCCGTACGGATCGAGCCCGTGGCGGGTGCGGGCGCGGTCAGGATCTCCAACGGGTACGACTTCGCGGGGCTGGAGCACCTGGACTTCGTGTGGTCGTACGAGGTGGACGGCGCGCTCGTCGGGTCGGGCGCGCTCGATGTGCCGGACCTGGCGCCCGGCGCATCGGCCGAGGTGGGGCTGCCGATGGAGGGCGACGGGGTATGGACCGTACGGGCGGTGCTCGCCCGGGACACCGCCTGGGGTGAGCGCGGACATGTGGTGGCGTGGGGGCAGGTGGAGGCCGGGGCACCCGGCACTCCTGCGGCTGCGGTGGGTGAGCGGCCGGAGCGGAATGAGGGGGTGATCACCCTCGGGGCCGGGGTCTTCGACGCGGCGACCGGGGCGCTGGTGCGGTTGGGAGCGGTGCCGGTCGAGGGGCTGCGACTGGATGTGTGGCGGGCGCCCACCGACAACGACAACGGCGCGGCGTGGCAGCCCGGTGAGCGATACGGGCTGCGCTGGCGGGAGCTGGGCCTGCACCGGATGCGGCACCGGACCGATGCGATCGAGGTGGGCGAGGACGCGTTGGTCGTACGGGCCCGGGTGGCACCGGCGGGGGTCGGCCAGGGCCTGCGTACCGCGTACCGGTGGACAGCCGACGGGGAGCGGCTGGGGCTGACCGTGTCCGTGGTGCCGGAGGGCGAGTGGCGGGTGCCGCTGCCCCGGCTGGGGATCCGGTTCGGGCTGCCTGCCGCGTACGGCGGGGCGCGTTGGTTCGGCGGCGGGCCCGGTGAGGCGTACCCGGACACCCGGGCCGCTTCGGTGCTCGGGCGGTGGCAGATGTCCGTGGATGCGATGCAGACCCCGTACGTCCGGCCCCAGGAGAACGGCGCGCGGGCCGATGTCCGGTGGGCGGAGCTGACGGACGGCTGCGGGGTGGGGGTACGGGTCGAGGGGGGTGCACCGTTCTGGTTCACCGCGCGGCGGTGGACGAGCGAGCAGCTGGATGCGGCGGAGCACGTACCGCAGTTGCGGGCCGGCGAGACCGTCTGGGTCAATCTGGACCATGCGGTGCAGGGGATCGGTTCGCAGTCGTGCGGGCCGGGGGTGCTGCCGGAGTACCGGCTCGATGCGGAGGCTGCGGAGTTCTCGTTCGTGTTCTCGGCGACCGGCTGATCTGCGGCGGCAGGCGGGGAGCGGCTCCAGACCTGTTCGGTGGTGTGGCGCGCTGCGGATGCCCGCCGAGCCGGCGGCGCAGTACGTGATGGCGGGCGAGCCGCGCCTGGTCGCGCTGTTCAAGGGGCTCCCCGAGGGGCCCGGCAACGGACTCGTACGCACCGAGTGCAACGGGCGGCAGACGGTGTTCTGCGGAAACGTCCAGTCCGGCCTGAAGGGCGCGGGCCGGCCCGAGGATCGGCAGGTGTTCACGAACTTCACCAAGTCCGTGAGCAAGCGCATCGGATGCGGGGCCGGTGGGGTGGCGTGAACGGCGAAGAGACCGAAGAGAACGGGGCAGCGGCGGTGGACGGCGAGAGGACCACAGTTCCTCAGGAGCAGGCGCAGGCGCACGAGCCACAGCCGGGTCCGTCCCCGGAGCAGGAGCCCGCCCCGCGCACACCCCCGTTCTGCGCCGCCTGTTCCGCAGCCGTACCGCTCGCGCCGTCACTGCCGCCGGGCTGGCCGGTGCTCTCCTCGGAGCCGGTGCGGTGGCCTGGCGGACGGACACGCTTCCGCTGCTCGGCCCCGCCCCCTGCTGGGACTCTCTCGGCGACTCGACCATGTCGGACCTCTTCGGTGACCGCAGGACCGAGGTCGAGGAGCAGTCCCTGCAGGCCAATCCGCGCGATCGGGAACCGTCGTACGGGCAGTGCCGCATCACCAGTTACAAGGACGACGATCCTCGCCGCCAAGTGACCCTGCGGGTGCACCGGCTGGACGGCCTCCGGGGCACCGACGCGCACGAGTGGCCGCAGGAGTTCCTCGCGGCCGGCATGGTGTCGCTCGGGGACGGGCTGCCCGGGATGACCTCGTCGTCGCGCGCCTGGCTGGCGCTGCCGCAGAGCTGCACGGGACGGGACGGGACGGGACGGGACGAGTTCACCGGTCCCACTGTGGTGGACATCGGCATGGGACAGGCCGGACTCGACACCGGGTCGGAGTACGACCGGGAGGACCGCGCCGCCCTGACCCGCACGGTGGTGGAGGCGGCCAATGGGGTCATCCGCGAATTCGGCTGCTCCGGCACCTATCGGACACCCCGCACCCTGCCCGCCCTCGTGGACCGGCAGGACACGAAGACCAACGCCCCTTGTGCGGGCTCAAGGGCCTCACCGTCCCAGCGGCGTACCGCAAGGCTCTGGAGCAGACTCGCGTCAGCGACGACGGCGGGCCCGC
This sequence comes from Streptomyces sp. NPDC058239, assembly GCF_042882185.1. NCBI lineage: Bacteria > Bacillati > Actinomycetota > Actinomycetes > Kitasatosporales > Streptomycetaceae > Streptomyces > Streptomyces sp. NPDC058239. Next base: position 167,665 of record NZ_JBHVWS010000003.1, on the reverse strand, counting down.
CCGGGTCTGCGAGTCCGGTGGCACCTACTCCCCCGTCGTACGGATGACCACGGTGACGGACCCGGCGCTGACCGAGATCTTCTCCGGGGACACACACAAGGCCGGTCTGCCTCTCAAGGGTTCCAAGGGGTTCGGCCGGCTCGACGGGTCGCGGGGCGTCTACCGGGCGAGCTGCCAGACCGGGCCCGTGATCTTCATGGTGGAGCAGCTGGATCAGCCGACGGACGAGGGCTTCGACCTCACCGGTGAGCTGCTGCCCGGCTATGTCTCCGCCGAGGCCGAGCGCATCGGGTGCGCCCCGGAGAAGGTGACGCTGCCGAACGCCTGAGTGCGGGGGCAGGGCCCCGGTGGGCGGGCGGAACGGGCGATACTGTGCGGACACCCCGGCAGAAGATATGAGGAGCCCGCACCATGCTCACCGCTGCACCGGCCGGCACACCCCGATGAGGGGGCGTGCGAAGCCCCCGGCGGCGCCGTTGCCGCAGCGGGACGGGATCGATCCGGTCCGGCTGCGATTCCCCGAGGATCCGGACGGCCGGTGGTCGACCGTACGCGATCACCTGCTGGCGCGGTTCGCGGGTGCGATCGGGGCGGCGCGGGTCGACGCCATGCTCGCCGAGGGCCGGTTCGTCTCCGTACAGGGCCCGGTGTCCGCCGACGAGCCGTACACCGCCGGCCGGTACATCTGGTTCCACCGGGATTTCGCGCCGGAGGAGCCGGTGCCGTTCCCGGTCGGTGTCGTCCACCGTGACGAGCACATCGTGATCGCCGACAAGCCGCACTTCCTGGCGACGACACCGCGCGGCCGGCACATCACCGAGACCGCGGTGGCCCGGCTGCGCCGCGAGCTGGACCTGCCCGAGCTGCAGCCCGCGCACCGGCTGGACCGGCTGACCGCGGGCCTCGTCCTCTTCGTCGTGCGGCCCGAGGAGCGGGGCGCGTACCAGACGATGTTCCGGGACCGCTCGGTGCTCAAGGAGTACGAGGCGGTGGCACCGTACGACCCCGGACCGGCCTTCCCGCGGACCGTACGCAGCCGCATCGTCAAGGAGCGCGGAGTCATCGCCGCCCGCGAGGAGCCGGGCGAGACGAACAGCGAGAGCCGGATCGAGCTGCTGGAGCACCGGGAGGGTCTCGGCCGGTACCGGCTGCTGCCCGCCACCGGACGCACCCATCAGCTGCGGGTCCATATGAACAGCCTGGGGCTGCCGCTCGTCCACGACCCGGTCTACCCGGTGGTCCGGCCGGAGGGTGCGACCGACGACTGGTCGCACCCGCTCCAACTCCTGGCCCGGGTACTGGAGTTCACCGATCCGGTCACGGGCTGGCCGCGCCGCTTCGAGAGCCGGCTGCGGCTCTGTGCATGGCCCGGACCGGTGAGCCGTGGTGCTCAGTGACCGCGGGCGATCCACTCGTCCAGATGCGGGGCCTCCGCGCCGATGGTCGTGGAATCGCCGTGTCCGGTGCGGACGGCGGTCTCGGGCGGCAGGGCTAGCAGCCGGTCCCTGATCGACGCGACGATCGTCGGGAAGTGGGAGAAGGACCGCCCGGTGGCGCCGGGGCCGCCCTGGAAGAGCGTGTCACCCGTGAAGACGGTGGACAGCTCGGGGGCGTACAGGCAGACGGCGCCCGGGGCATGACCGGGGGTGTGCAGGACCTGGAGCGTCGTTCCGGCGATCTCCAGCTCCTGGCCGTCGGCCAGTTCGCCGTCCGGGGCGCGGTCCGGGTGGGTCTGCTCCCACAGCGGCAGGTCGTCGGGGTGCAGCAGGACAGGTGCGCCGGTGGCGTCGGCGAGGGCCGGGGCCGCGTCGATGTGGTCGTTGTGCGCGTGCGTGCAGACGATGGCGCGCAGCGTACGGCCGTTCAGCGCGGCCTCGATGGCGGCGGCGTCATGGGCGGCGTCGATGACGATCGCCTCGGTGTCGTCGCCGACGATCCAGACGTTGTTGTCGACGTCCCACTCCCCGCCGTCGAGGGCGAAGGTGCCGGAGGTGACGAGGTGGTCGATGCGGGCGGCCATCAGAAGACCACCACCGAGCGCAGCACGTCGCCTTCGTGCATCCGGGCGAAGGCCTGCTCGATGTCGCCGAGCCCGATGGTCTCGGTGACGAACGCGCCGAGGTCGATCCGGCCCTGCTGGTGCAGGTCGATGAGCATCGGGAAGTCGCGCGAGGGCAGGCAGTCGCCGTACCAGGAGGACTTGAGCGAGCCGCCGCGGCCGAAGACGTCGATGAGCGGCAGTTCCAGCTGCATCTCCGGGGTCGGGACGCCGACCAGGACGACGGTGCCTGCGAGGTCGCGGGCGTAGAAGGCCTGCTTGTACGTCTCCGGGCGGCCGACCGCCTCGATGACGACATCCGCGCCGTTGCCGTCGGTCAGGGAGCGGATCGCCTCGACCGGGTCGGTGGAGCGGGAGTTGACGGTGTGCGTGGCGCCCATCGTCCTTGCCGTCTCCAGCTTGCGGTCGTCGATGTCCACGGCGATGATCTTCGCCGCTCCGGCCAGTCGCGCGCCCGCGATCGCCGCGTCGCCCACACCGCCGCAGCCGATCACGGCGACCGAGTCGCCGCGGCCGACCTGCCCGGTGTTGATGGCTGCGCCGATGCCCGCCATCACGCCGCAGCCGAGCAGCCCGGCGACGGCCGGGGAGACCTCCGGGTCGACCTTGGTGCACTGACCGGCGGCGACCAGGGTCTTCTCGGCGAACGCGCCGATACCGAGCGCCGGTGACAGCTCCGTGCCGTCGAGCAGCGTCATCTTCTGCTTGGCGTTGTGGGTGTTGAAGCAGTACCAGGGGCGGCCGCGCAGGCACGCACGACACTGCCCGCACACGGCACGCCAGTTGAGGATGACGAAGTCGCCGGGCTCGACGTCCGTGACCCCCTCGCCGACGGACTCCACCACGCCCGAGGCCTCGTGGCCGAGCAGGAAGGGGAAGTCGTCGTTGATGCCGCCCTGCTTGTAGTGGAGATCGGTGTGGCAGACGCCGCACGCCTGGATCTTCACCACGGCCTCGCCGGGGCCCGGGTCCGGGATCACGATCGTCTCGACCCGTACCGGCTCGTTCTTCCCCGGTGCGATGACACCTTGCACCTGCTGCGACATACCGTGGTCTCCCTGTTTCCGTCATTTCGTGAAGATCGAACACGAACAACCGTACGCCCCGTGAGGGTGTCACGACGGCGCGCCGCGTTGGCGGGAAACGACTGCCGTCCACCCGGTGGGATGTACCGCTCACGGCGCCGGGCACGGTGGCCGTCGCAGGCACAGCGGCTGACCCGGCTGCGCCGGCGGCCCGCGCGGGACCGTTCCGCGGGGGCCACCGTATTGCCTCAGGCCTCGTGGACCCGCCTGCCGCCCACGTACGTCTGAAGGACGCGGGTGTGACCGATCTCCTCGGGCGGGCCCGCGTACGGGTCCCGGTCCAGGACCACCAGGTCGGCGAGGGCTCCGGGACGGATGCTTCCGGTGTCGTCCAGATGGTTCACATACGCCGAGCCCGCCGTGTACGCGGCGATGGCTGCGGTCAGGGAGATGCGCTGCTCCGGGAGGAAGACCGGCCCCTCGCCCTCGGGGGTCACCCGGTTGACCGCGGTGTGGATGCCGTGCAGCGGATCGGCGCTGCTGACCGGCCAGTCACTGCCAGCCGCGACCGTCGCACCGGAGCGCAGCAGGGCGCCGAACGGGTACTGCAGTGCGGCGCGTTCGGCGCCGAGGAAGGGGATGGTCAGCTCGTCCATCTGCGGTTCGTGCGCGGCCCAGAGCGGCTGGATGTTGGCCGTGGCGCCGAGTTCGCGGAACCGGGGGATGTCGTCGGGGTGGACGATCTGGAGGTGGGCGAGGTGGGGGCGGGTGTCGGTGCGGCCGTTGGCGGCGCGGGCCGCTTCGACGGCGTCGAGTGCCTCGCGCACGGCGCGGTCGCCGAGCGCGTGGAAGTGGGCCTGGAAGCCGAGGGCGTCCAGCTCGGTGACGTGGCGCCGCAGCTCGACGGGGTCGACGAAGCTGGTGCCGCGGTTGGCGGTGGCGCAGCCGCAGCCGTCGAGGTAGGGGGCGAGCAGGGCGGCGGTGCCGGTTTCGGCGACGCCGTCCTGCATGATCTTCACTGTGCCTGCCCGGAAGCGTCCGGCGTTCAGCTCCTCTCGCCTGGCCACGAGTTCGGGAATCTGTTCGGCGCCCCGCTCGCGGTCCCACCAGAGGGCACCGACGACCCGTGCGGTGAGCGAGCCGTCGCGGGCGGCGGTCAGATAGGCGTCGGCCGGGTCGTCCATGGAGCCGAATCCGCCGATGATGGCGTCCTGCCAGGCGGTGATCCCGTAGGAGTGGAGCAGCCGTTGGGCGCGGAGCAGGGCGGCCAGCCGGTCGGCCGGGGTGGAGCGCGGGGTGTGGCGGGCGACCAGGTCCATGGCGCCCTCCTGGAGGAGCCCGGTGGGTTCGCCGCGGTCGTCGCGTTCGATGCGGCCGTCGGCCGGGTCGGGGGTGTCCCGGGTGATGCCGGCGAGCGTCAGGGCGCGGGTGTTGACCCAGGCGCCGTGGTGGTCACGGTTGACCAGGTAGGCGGGGCGGTCGGGTACTGCGGTGTCGAGCTGCTCCCTGGTGGGGGCGCCGCCGTCGAAGGCGTCCATGGACCAGCCGCCGCCGGTGATCCACTCCCGGTCGGGGTGGGTGTCGGCGTAGGCCCGGACGGCGGCGACGGTGTCCGCCGCCGTGTGGGTATCGGTGAGGTTGCACCGGGCGAGTTCCAGTCCGGCGGTGACCGGGTGGATGTGGGCGTCCTGGAAGCCGGGGACGAGCAGCCGGCCGGCGAGGTCGACGACTTCGGTCCTCGGGCCGGCCAGTTCCCGTACCTCGTCGTGGCCGACGGCGGTGATGCGGCCGTCGGTGACGGCGACGGTGGTGGCGCGGCTGCGTGCCGCGTCCATGGTGAGGACGGGGCCGCCGGTGAGGACGAGATCGGCGGGGGTGCGGTGCATGGGTGGTTCCGTTTCCTTGAGGGTGCTGCGTGCGGTCAGGCGGGGCCGGGCGCGCTCTCGCGCCCGGGTTCGGGTTCGGCGGTGAGGTCCGGGGCGGTGGACCGGCCGGTGACGAAGTACGGAGACTTCCGCACCCACTTGGCCCAGGCTGCCGCGCCGACTCCGGACAGCAGCATGACGGCCGGGCAGAAGAGCATGAACCAGCCGTTGTCGGGGCTGATCTCGAAGTGGTCGGCGGAGGTGTAGAAGGTCCAGCAGAGGTAGCCGCCGAGGCCCAGCAGGACGACGGCGCTCACCACCGGGAGCACCACGGCGCGCAGCGCCTCGGACGGGCTCTCGCGCAGTGCGCCGCGGAAGCGGGCGGCGGCGGCCAGCGCGGTGAGGGCGTAGTAGACCGCGACGACGACACCGATCGCGTTGACGGAGGCCAGGATGAGGTCGCCGACCTTCGGGATGACGAGCGAGACGAGGGCGATGGCGGCGGCGATACAGCCGATCGCGACGGTTCCGGCCGCCGGTGTCCCGTAGCGCGGGCTGACCCTGGTCCAGAACGGGCCGAGCGTGCGGTCGCGGCCCATCGCGAACATGCCGCGCACGGTGGGTATCACGCCGGACTGGAGGGAGGCGACGGCGGAGAAGGTGAGGGCGATCAGCGGGAGCGCGGCGAGCGGCTGATCGGCGAGCCGGTCACCGAGGTAGGTGAGGCCCTGGGCGCCGTGACCGGTCAACTCGTCGAGTGAGAGGACGCGTTGAAAGGCGAAGGAGCCGAGCAGGAAGAAGCCGAGCATGGTGAACAGGGTGATGAGACCGGCGCGGGAGGCGTCCTGCGGGTCACGGATCTCCTCGGTGACGCTGAACGTCGACTCGAAGCCCCAGTAGCAGAAGACGGAGAGCAGCAGCCCCTGGGCGAGCTGCTGCCCGGACGGGATGGTGAACGGGTTGATCCAGTCGAGGCTGAACGGGTGCGGGCCGACGGCCAGTCCGTACCCGCAGAAGCCGAGCAGGACGACGTACTCGAAGACGAGAAGGTACTTCTGCAGGTTGGCGGCGGACCGGATGCCGGTGATCGCGGTGAAGGTGACGGCGATCAGGACAACGATGCCCAGCGCGGTCGACTGGGCGGTGGAGTCCGGGTCGAGGTGGAGCCCGGCGAGGGTGTGCAGCCCTCCCTCGCCGGCGAGTTGGAGCAGGGCGGAGCCCGTGACGGTCGTGGTGTAGGACAGGAAGACGACCGTGGAGACGATGCCGATCCAGCCGACGAGGAAGCCGAGCCACGGGCTGAGGGAACGACCGACCCAGACATAGCCGCTGCCCATGTTCGGCTCGACCTTGTTGAGCCGGGAGTACGCGCCGGCGATACCCAGGATGGGCAGGAACGCGAGCAGCATGATGATCGGCAGATGCAGGCCGACGGCGCCCGCGGTCACGCCGAGCCCGATACCGATGCTGGTGGTGGCGGCCGTGGAGGATGCGGCGATGACGACGCCGTCCACGACGCCCAGGCTCTTCTTCAGCGCCGCGGGTGCCGGTGGGTCACTGCCGTACGGGGTGGGTGAGACCGTCACGGTGGCTCCTTCGCCGAGGGGCACTTTTCGGCCCCGATGGCGGCACATCGAACTCTCCGGCGGGTTCACACGTCAATGCTGTTGTCATAAGCTTCCGCCATGAGCGCGAGCGAGCGGGTGGTGCCGGAGGGGGCGCGGCGCCGCAGGCGCCCCACCAAACAGGGCACGGTGCTGTCCGAGCAGCTGATCGTGGAAACGGCGTTGCGGCTGATCGGGGAGCACGGGGCGGCGGCGCTCACCGTACGCCGGCTCGGTGCGGCTCTCGGCTGCGATCCCAGCGCCCTGTACCGGTACTTCCGGGACACGGACGAACTGCTGCTCGCGGTGGCCGACGAGTTGATCGGCCGTACGTTGCACGCCTGGCGGCCGACGGGTGACTGGCGGGCCGATCTGCGCACCCTCGGCCTGCGGATGCACGCGGACTATCTGGCGCACCCTCAGGCGGCGATGCTGACCTGTACCCGGGTGACCGGCCGGGCGCATGAGATCCGGTCGGTGGAGGCGATTCTCGGGGTGTTGCGCGGTGCGGGATTCCCGGATGCCGAGGCGGTGCGGATCTACCACGTCTTCGTGGACCAGACGCTGTCGTTCGCGGCACTGGACGCGTCCACGCTGGTGCTGTCGGAGCAGGCCCGCGCGCAGGAGGTGCGGACCTGGCCTCAGACGTACGCCCGGCTTCCGGCCGATACCCATCCGAATATCGCGGCGACCGCGGGGGTGCTGGTCGCGGAGATGGACCGCAGCGGGTATCCGGCGGCGCTGGAGATGGTGCTCGCCGCGGCCGCGGCCCGGCTGCAGCACGTGCGTACCTCGGCACCGTAGGGACGGACCTCGGGGAGCGGGTACGTACACGCGACGGCGCCGCGGTACGGGCCTCAGGGTGCGAGCACGTCCAGCTCGTGCAGGGCGCCCACCGCGATCTCCTTCGTCAGCCGCTCCGCCGCCCCCGTGTCGCCCTCGCGCACCGCTTCGGCGAGCCGGACGTGGAGGGTGACCGCGGCCGGGTCGGGGTCCTCGAACATCACCTGATGGTGGGTGCGGCCGGCCAGGATCTCGGCGACGACATCGCCGAGCCGCGCGAACATCTCGTTGCCGGAAGCGTTGAGCACGATCCGGTGGAAGGCGATGTCGTGCTCCAGATAGCCCTCCAGCTGCTGGCCGCGTGAAGTGGCGACCATGCCGAGCGCGCACTCGGTGAGGGCCGCGCACTGCTCCGGGGTGGCGTTACGGGCGGCGAGGCCGGCCGCGACCGGTTCGATCGCCGAGCGGAGCACGGTCAGGGAGCGCAGCTGGCGCGGACGGTCGGCGCCGGCCAGCCGCCACCGGATGACCTGCGGATCGTAGACATTCCATGCCTCGGTCGGCTGTACGGTCACGCCGACGCGGCGCCGGGACTCGACCAGGTGCATGGATTCGAGGACCCGGACCACTTCGCGTACGACCGTGCGCGAGACGTCGAAGCGCTGGGCCAGCTCGTCGGTACGCAGCACCTGCCCCGGCGGGTGCTCCCCCGCGGCGATCTCCAGACCCAGGGTGTCCAGCACATGTGTATGCAGCCCAGGGCCCTGTGTGGTCATGAGCACAGCCTACGGGGCGCCCTTCAGGAACAAAAAGTACGACGTTTATGTCACAGCATCTTGAATAAGTCGTACGTATGGGTTTCAGTAGCGCGACGGACCGATGTCGAGGAAGACGTCGAAGAAGACAGCGAGGCACCACCAATGAGCACCCCCCACGTCGTCGTGGTGATGGGCGTTGCAGGGACCGGCAAGACCACGATCGGCCCCCTGCTCGCCGCCGAACTCGGCGTTCCGTACGCCGAGGGCGATGACTTCCATCCCGCGGCGAACATCGCCAAGATGTCGGCCGGTACCCCCCTGGACGACTCCGACCGGTGGCCCTGGCTCGATGCGATCGGTCAGTGGGCGCACGGCCGGGCGGGGCTCGGCGGGGTGGTGAGCAGCTCGGCGCTCAAGCGGGTCTACCGGGACCGGCTGCGCGCCGAGGCCCCCGGTGCCGTCTTCCTCCATCTGACCGGCGACCGGGCTCTGATCGAGGAGCGCATGGCGGAGCGCAAGGGCCACTTCATGCCCACCGCACTGCTCGACTCGCAGTTCGCCACCCTGCAGCCGCTGCAGGAGGACGAGGCCGGAGTCTCGGTCGATGTGTCCGGCACCCCCGAAGAAATCACCCAGCGAGCCGTCGCCGCGTTGCGCCGGCTCGATAGCTAAGGATCACCACCGTGACCAGTCTCAGCGTCGAGATGCTGGCAGCGGACGCCGTCGAACCGATCACTTCGGCAGGCAACGCGCAGTTGGGCATCGCAGTCCTGGCGGGCATCGCCGTCATCGTTCTGCTCATCACCAAGTTCAAGATGCACGCGTTTCTCGCGCTGACCATCGGCTCGCTGGCGCTCGGCTCGTTCGCCGGCGCCGCACCGGCCAAGACGATCGCCAGCTTCACCGCCGGCCTCGGCTCGACCGTCGCGGGTGTCGGTGTCCTCATCGCGCTCGGCGCCATTCTGGGCAAGCTGCTCGCCGACTCCGGCGGCGCGGACCAGATCGTCGACACGATCCTCGCGAAGGCGAGCGGGCGGGCCATGCCGTGGGCGATGGTCCTGATCGCCTCGATCATCGGTCTGCCGCTGTTCTTCGAGGTCGGGATCGTGCTGATGATCCCGGTGGTGCTGCTCGTCGCCAAGCGCGGCAACTACTCCCTGATGCGGATCGGTATCCCGGCGCTGGCCGGACTCTCCGTGATGCACGGGCTGATTCCGCCGCACCCCGGCCCGCTGGTGGCGATCGACGCCCTCGGCGCCAACCTCGGTGTCACGCTCGCGCTGGGTGTGCTGGTCGCGATCCCGACCGTGATCATCGCGGGGCCGGTCTTCTCCCGTTACGCCGCGCGCTGGGTGGACATCAAGGCTCCGGAGAAGATGATTCCGCAGCGTCCTTCGGAGGAGCTGGACCGTCGGCCCAGCTTCGGCGCCACCCTGGCGACGATTCTGCTGCCCGTCGTGCTGATGCTGGTCAAGGCCCTGGTCGACATCGTCGTGGACGACCCGGAGCAGGGTGTCCAGCGGGTCACCGATGTGATCGGCTCGCCGCTGATCGCGCTGCTCGCGGCCGTCATAGTCGGCATGTTCACGCTGGGCCGGGCTGCCGGTTTCACCAAGGGCCGGCTCTCCACCACCGTCGAGAAGTCCCTTGCCCCGATCGCGGGTGTGCTGCTGATCGTGGGTGCGGGCGGCGGTTTCAAGCAGACCCTCATCGACGCCGGCGTCGGCCAGATGATCCTGGACTTCTCCAAGGACTGGTCGATCCCGGCACTGCTGCTGGGCTGGCTGATCGCCGTCGCGATCCGGCTCGCGACCGGTTCGGCGACCGTGGCCACCATCTCGGCGGCCGGTCTGGTCGCCCCGCTGGCCGCCGACATGTCGACCTCGCACGCCGCACTGCTGGTCCTCGCCGTCGGCGCGGGTTCGCTCTTCTTCAGCCATGTCAATGACGCCGGGTTCTGGCTGGTGAAGGAGTACTTCGGCATGAACGTCGGCCAGACGGTGAAGACCTGGTCGGTGATGGAGACCATCATCTCCGTGGTCTCGCTGGCCTTCATCCTGCTGCTGTCGCTAGTCCTCTAGCGAGCGGCTGCCCGCACGGTCCTCCCCCCACAGCGCATGCTGTGACCGTGCCCAATGGCGCTCGACCGACCCGGTGCGCATGCCACGGCGTGCCTCCGGGTCGGCGAGCGCCATTGCCATGTGCCCGGCCAGCACGATCCCGATCGCGAGCGCCAGCCAGTCGTGGACGAAGGTCGCGCTCGTGCGCCACATCAGCGATGCGAGGCCGGTGAACCACATCAGCGCGCCGGTGCCGGTCATCACCAGCACCGCGCCCGCGATCCAGGCCGCATACAGCTTCTGCCCGGCGTTGAACTTTCCGGCCGGACGCGCCCCGGGCCGGTGGTCGCGGCGCCATACGGCCCGCAGCCACTGACGGTCGTGCGGACCGAAGCGGTTGAGCCGGGACAGGTCGGCCCGGAACGCCCGTGACAGCAGACCGGCCAGGAACGGTACGGGGGTCAGCACCCCGGACCACTCGTGCACGGTGACCACCAGATGACGGCGGCCGACGAGCTCGGCGAGCTGGGGTACGTACAGACACGCCGCGCTCGCCACACACAGCAGCATCAGCGTGGCCGTGGTGCGGTGCACCCGGCGCTCCGCACCGCTGAAGCGCCGCACACGCTCCGCGGGGTCAGGTGGTGGGGGCGTCGTCGCGGCCGTTGGACCGGCCGACCCAGGCGTCGACGTCATAGCCGAGCTCCTCCCAGTAGCCGGGCCGTACGGAGTCGGTGACGGTGATCCCGGAGAGCCATTTCGCCGACTTGTAGAAGTACATGGGGGCCACATAGAGCCGGACCGGACCGCCGTGGGAGTGGGCCAGCGGCCGGTCCTGCATGCGCAGCGCGACCAGCACATCGGCGCGGCGGGCCTGCGCAAGGGTGAGGCTCTCACTGTAGGCGCCGTCGAAGCAGGTGAAGCGGACGGCCTTCGCCCCGGGCCGTACGCCCGCCGCGTCCAGCAGCGCCGAGAGGCGTACCCCCTCGAAGGGGGTCTCGGGCACCCGCCAGCCGGTGACGCACTGGACATCGCGGACCATACGGGTCTGCGGCAGCGCCTTCAGGGCGTCCAGGGTGTATGTGGCCGGGTGGTCGACCAGCCCGTCGACGGTCAGCCGGTAGTCGTCCGTACCTTTCTCCGGTACGGACGAGGCGACGGAGTAGTAGCGGAAGCCGCCGCCGTTGGGGAGCAGGCCGGTCAGGCCGGTGGGGTCCTTGTCTGCGACCGCGCCGAGACCCGATTCCAGCGTGCGTTGCAGCACGGGCGCAGCGACGACTGCGGCGGCGCCGAGACCGAGCATGGCCAGGACGACACGGCGGCCCAGGGGTGTGCCTTCGGCGTCGGGAGGGCGACTGTTCACCCGGCCATTCGAGCATCTGCGGCCGCAGGTCACCAGGGGTCGCGGCCACCTGCCCTTTCCCGATGTCAACTCTTCCCGTTCCCGGCACAGTTGACGACCCGCTCGGGTGCGCTTCCCGGCGCCGCGCCCGGCCGGACATGTCAGACTTGGCGCCATGTCGAACCGTGAACCTCTCAAGCCCTTTCTGCTCACCTTTCCCGGGCCGCTGCGCGACCGGCTGGTGGGGGCGGTGCTCGCCGGCGAGAAGGTGTCGACGACCGGGCTGCTCGCGGAGTACGAGGCGGAGAAGGAGGAGCTGCCTCCGGTGGGTGAGCGGTCCGCGCTGATCGACTCGGACGGCCGGGAGATCGCGGTGCTGGAGGTGACGGAGGTGCGGGTGCTGCGCCTCGGCGACATCGATCTTCAGCATGCGATCGACGAGGGCGAGGGCGACACCTCGGTGGCCGAGTGGCGTGCCGGCCACGAGAAGTTCTGGCACAGCCAGGAGATGCGGGAGGCGCTCGGCGACCCGGAGTTCACGGTCGACGACGACACCATGGTCGTCGCCGAACGGTTCCGGGTCGTCGAGCTGCTGGATCCCCTCGTGGGCGCGGCAGAACGGTAGGCGGGGGCCCGCCGGTCTCCTGCGCCTGCGGGGCCGTGATCTCGCGGCAGGTCGACGGTGGGGCGACAGTGCCGCGGCGGCCGGTGCGGGCGGGACTTCGCGGGCACCCCTCAGGACGTGGCCCGCGCCGCCGCCCGCCCCGCCGCCCGGCCGGAGAAGATGCAGCCGCCGAGGAAGGTCCCTTCGAGGGAGCGGTACCCGTGCACCCCGCCGCCGCCGAAGCCTGCCGCCTCCCCCGCCGCGTACACACCGGGCAGGGGCGTGCCGTCCTCGGTCAGCACCCGGGAGGACAGGTCCGTCTCCAGTCCACCGAGCGACTTGCGGGTCAGGATGTTGAGCCGTACCGCGATCAGCGGGCCGGCCTTGGGGTCGAGGATGCGGTGCGGCGCAGCCGTACGGATCAGCTTGTCGCCGAGATAGCTGCGGGCCCCGCGGATCGCGGTGATCTGGAGGTCCTTGGTGAAGGGGTTGGCGATCTCGCGGTCGCGTGCGGTGATCTCGCGGCGCAGTTCGGCCTCGTCGATCAGCGGCTCGTCGGTGAGCGCGTTCATCCCGCGGACCAGTGCGCCGAGATCCTTCTCGACCACGAAGTCCACCCCGTGGTCCATGAAAGCCTTCACCGGGGCCGGTACGTCCGCGCGGGCCCGGCCGATCACGTCACGGATCGACTTTCCGGTCAGGTCGGGGTTCTGCTCGGAGCCGGAGAGCGCGAACTCCTTGCCGATGATCTTCTGGTCGAGAACGAACCAGGTGTGGTCGTGGCCGGACTTCATGATGTGTTCGAGGGTGCCGAGGGTGTCGAAGCCCGGGAAGAGCGGGACCGGCAGCCGCTTGCCGCGGGCGTCCAGCCAGAGGGAGGACGGCCCCGGCAGGATCCGGATGCCGTGCTCGGCCCAGATCGGGTTCCAGTTCTCGATGCCCTCGGTGTAGTGCCACATCCGGTCGCGGTTGATGTGGTGGGCGCCCGCCTCCTCGGTGATCCCGAGCATGAGTCCGTCGACATGGGCGGGGACGCCGGAGAGCATCTTCGCGGGCGGGGTGCCGAGCCGCGGGGGCCACTGCTTGCGTACGAGGTCGTGATTGCCGCCGATGCCGCCGGAGGTGACGATCACCGCCTGGGCCTTCAGCTCGAACGTACCGGTCGGCACCCGGCTGCTCGCGGTGCCCCGGGCGGCGGCGCTCGGCTCCAGGATCTCGCCGCTCACCGTGTCGACGGCGCCCGCGGTGCGGCCGAGACCGGTGACCCGGTGGCGGAACCCGAACTGTACGAGGCCCTTGGCGACGCCCGCGCGGACCCGGCGCTCGAAGGGGGCGACGACGCCGGGGCCGGTGCCCCAGGTGATGTGGAAGCGGGGTACGGAGTTGCCGTGGCCGGTCGCGTCGTAGCCGCCGCGCTCCGCCCAGCCGACGACGGGGAAGAGCCGCAGCCCCTGGGCGTGCAGCCAGGAGCGCTTCTCACCGGCCGCGAAGTCGACGTACGCCTCGGCCCACTTCCGTGGCCAGTGGTCCTCCTCGCGGTCGAAGCCCGCCGTGCCGAGCCAGTCCTGGAGGGCCAGCTCATGGCTGTCCTTGATCCGCATCCGGCGCTGCTCGGGCGAGTCGACGAGGAAGAGACCGCCGAAGGACCAGTGTGCCTGGCCGCCGATCGACTGTTCGGGCTCCTGGTCGAGCAGGATCACCGAGCGGCCCGCGTCGACCAGCTCGGCGGTGGCCACCAGACCCGCGAGCCCCGCCCCGATAACGATCACATCAGCGTCGTACGCCATGGGTTCCATCCTTGTCGGGGCGATCCGGTCACGGCCACGGTGACGGTCCGGCTCGGACGCCGGAAGTTACTCGTGCGTCAGATCCTCTGCATCGGCCGCCACGGCGTCAACCGCCCGGTCGGCGGCGTTCCGACCGCACCCGCAGGGCGCAGGCGCTATCGTCGAAACAAATCACCCACTTCTGGCCTGACTTGAGGTAGAAGCGTGTCGGTGCTGGTCCTCGTGCTCGCCGTGAGTGCCGCCTGCTGTCTGGGGTTCGGTTTCGTCCTGCAGCAGACCGCCGCTTCGCACGCCCCGAAGAGCGACTATCTCTCCTTTCGGCTGCTGCTGGACCTGATGCGGGTGCCGAGCTGGCTGGCCGGGATCGGGCTGATGGTCTGCGGCATGGTGCTGGGGGCCCTGGCCCTGGGCAAGGGCGAGGTGTCCGTCGTCGAACCCCTGCTGGCGACCAATCTGCTCTTCGCGATGGCCCTGTCACGCCATCGCACCGGACAGCGGCTCGGCCGGCAGGGCTGGGCCGGGCTCTGGCTGCTGGCGGGCGGAGTCGCCGCCTTTCTGCTGGCGGGCCGGCCGCAGGGCGGCGAGGCGGTGACCAGTCCGCTGCGGCACTGGCTGGTCATCGGCGTAGTCGTGGGAATCGCCCTGCTGCTCACCACCTTCGCCAAACGCTCGGAGTCCGGGGCCGCCCCGGCGTTGCTCGCGGTGGCGGCGGGGCTGCTGTACGGGCTCCAGGACGCCCTCACCCGGGTCACCGGCGAGCGGCTGTCCGACGAGGGCTGGTCGGCGCTGGTGACGGCGTGGCAGCCGTACGCGGTGGCGGTGCTGGGGGTGACGGGTCTGCTCCTGGTGCAGAGCGCGTTCGAGACGGGCCCGTTGCGGGTCTCACTGCCTCCGCTGACCGCATCCCAGCCGCTGGCCGGGATCGCCTGCGGGATCGGCTTCCTCGGCGACCGACTGCGTACCGACACCGGCGCACTGGCCTGGCAGGCGGTCGGTCTCGCGGCGATCGTCGTCGGGATCGTGCTGCTGGGACTGCATCCGGCGATGCCGGAGGGGCCCGTGGGCGGACGCCGGGAGAAGAGCCTCCAGCCGAACTGACCGGCGTCTGTCCGGTCACAGGGGGCCACCCGCCTGGTTATTAATAATGGCCAGCATTAGAGTGGCCTTCATGGCGAGAACGTCAGGGCAAGAGACCAGGGACAAGCTGATCCGCGCGGCCGAGGAGATCTTCGCCGCGCAGGGGCCGGACGGCGCCCAGCTGCGGGACATCGTCCGACTGGCCGGGCAGAGCAACCCCTCCGCGGTCCAGTACCACTTCGGCTCCCGGGCCGGGCTGCTCGACGCGGTGATGGAAGGCCGCCAGACCCGTACCGAACGGGTGATCGCACCGCTGCTCGACGAACTGGCCGAGGACTGTGGCGTACGGGAACTGCTCACCGCGCTGGTGACGGCCGAGGCGAGCCTGCTCGCCGACGACCGGGGCCGCCGCTGTCTTCGGATCTCGGCCCGGCTCAGCCACGAGACCGGACTGCGGACCGGCCGGTTGCACCCCGCCCTGGACAACACCGCCTACGGGCGGCTGATCGGCCGCATCGGGGACTGCCTGGGCGCACTGCCCGGGCCCGTGCGCCTGGAGCGCCTGGACCTGGCACTCACCCTGATCGGCGCGGCGCTGGCCGACCGCGCCCGCCAGGGTCTCGACGGCACCCGGCCGCTGACCGGCGAGGAGTTCTTCCTCGCCGATCTCGTCGAGACCACCGCCGCGTTCCTGCACGCGCCCGTGCCCGGCGGCGCGTGAACCACCCGCACCCCACGAAGGACAGTGTCATGACCGGCAAGAACAAGCTCAGCGACAAAACCGTCGTCATCACCGGCGGCGCCCGGGGCCTCGGTGCCGAGGCCGCCCGCCTCGCCGTTGCGGGCGGCGCCCAAGTGGTGATCACCGATGTGCTCGACGACGAGGGCGCCACCACCGCCGCCGCCCTCGGGGCGCAGGCCCGCTTCATGCACCACGACGTGACCTCCGAGAAGGACTGGCAGCGCGTCGCCGAATACGCCGTCGCCGAGTTCGGCCGGATCGACGGCCTGGTCAACAACGCCGGTGTATCGACCGGTCAGCCGCTGGAGACCGAGACGGTCGAGCACTTCCGCAAGGTCATCGACATCAACCTGACGGCCGTCTTCATCGGCATGAAGACGGTGATCCCGGTGATGAAGGAGAACGGCGGCGGTTCGATCGTCAACATCTCCTCGGCCGCCGGTCTGATGGGTCTCGCCATGACCTCCAGCTACGGCGCCTCCAAGTGGGGGGTCCGCGGTCTGACGAAGGTCGGCGCGGTGGAGCTCGGCACGGCGAAGATACGGGTGAACTCCGTGCACCCGGGCATGGTCTACACGCCGATGACCGCGTCCGTCGGCATTCAGCAGGGCGACGGCAACTACCCGAACACCCCGATGGGCCGGGTCGGCGAGGCCCCGGAGATCGCGGAGGCGGTCACCTTCCTGCTCTCCGACGCCGCCTCGTACATCACCGGCGCCGAACTGGCCGTGGACGGCGGCTGGACCACGGGCCCGACCGTCAAGTACGTCATGGGCCAGTAATCACTGTCAGCAGGCTGATGTTGGATGAGGGGCATGACTCCTTCTGACGAGATCCTGGACATCGTCGACGAGAACGACGTGGTCGTGGGGCAGGCCCCGCGCGGTGAGGCGACCGCGCGGGGCCTGCGCCATCGCTGTGTCTTCATCGAGGCCAGGGATGCGGGGGGCCGGCTCTTCGTGCACCGCAGGACCCCGACCAAACTGGTCTTCCCGTCCCGCTACGACATGTTCGTCGGCGGGGTGGTCGGGGCGGGCGAGTCCTACGACGAGGCGGCGCTGCGGGAGGCCGAGGAGGAGCTGGGGGTCTCCGGGCTCCCCCGCCCCGAGCCGCTGTTCAAGTTCCTCTACCAGAGCGCGGAGCACTCCTGGTGGAGCCACGTCTACCAGGTACGGTGCGAACTGCCGGTGAATCCGCAGGTGGAGGAGGTCGCCTGGCACACCTTCCTCACCGATGCGGAGCTGGAACAGCGGCTCGGCGACTGGGAGTGGGTGCCGGACGGCCTGGAGACGTACCACCGGCTGCGCGCCTTCCGAGCGGGCGGGGCAGCCTCCTGAGCCGGGGCTCCGGTCACCTGCCGCCTCCTCCTCCCCCCATTTTCCGGTCGGTCTAAGGTTCACGCGTGATCGAATTCGTACAGAGCCTGCGGCTGTGGTTCGCGCCGCAGCGAATCCGCGAAGAGGGCGAAACCCCCGACTACCGGTTCTCGCTCGCCAACGAGCGCACGTTCCTCGCCTGGATCCGGACGGCTCTCGCGCTGATCGGCGGTGGTTTCGCGGTCGACCAGTTCCTCCCGGAGCTGGTGTGGGGCATCCGCGCGGGACTGGCGCTCGCGCTGCTCGCGGCCGGTGTGCTGTGTGCGCTTCGGGCGATCAATCACTGGGTGCGGTGCGAGCGGGCGATGCGGCGCGGGGAGGACCTGCCGGTCTCCCGGTTCCCGACGCTGCTGGGTCTCGCGGTCGCCGTCGTCGCCGTGGCGATGGTGGTGGTGGTCCTCTTCGGCTGGGAGGGCCGGTGACGGCCGACGGGCGCGACCCCGGACTGCAGCCCGAGCGGACCAGGCTGGCGTGGCGGCGTACGACCCTGTCCTGCACGGTGGTGGCGCTGCTGGCGGTCAAGCAGGCGCTGCACAGCGGGGCGAGCCCGGCCGGGATCGTCGCCGTGGCGCTGAGCGCACTGGCCTGGCTGGGTTTCCTGCTCGTGGCGCACCGGCGGGTGCTCGGGATGGGGACCGCGCGGCCGCAGCCGCTCTCGGCTCGCGGTGCGCTGACCGCGGGGGCGTGCACGGTCGCGCTCGCGGTGTTCGCCGCCGCCATGCTGTTCTGAGACCCGGCACCGGGCGTGTCAGACGTCCGGGGTGTCCCAGGGGACGGTGACGACGATCTTTCCGCGGGTGCGCCCCTGCTCGTTCAGCCGGTAGGCGTCCGCCGCCTGTTCCAGTAGGAACACCCGGTCCACATGGACGGTGACGATGCCCTGCTCGGCCAGTTCTGCCAGGTGGGCGAGGTCCTTGGCGTCCGGGCGCACGAAGGCGTAGCGGCCGCCGTACGAGAAGACCTCGCCGTCCGCGATGGAGGCCAGCCGGCCCTGGGGCTTCAGCACTTCGGCGGAGGCCCGGAGCGCCTGGCCGCCGACGGTGTCGAACGCGGCGTCGACCCCGTCCGGGGCCAGCGCCCGCAGCCGGTCGGCGAGGCCGTCCCCGTAGGCCACCGGCTCCCCGCCGAGCTGCCGCACATGTTCGTGGTTGGGTTCGCTCGCGGTGCCGATGACGCGGGCGCCCGCGTGGCGGGCGATCTGGACGGCGAGCGAGCCCACGCCGCCCGCCGCCGCGTGGACGAGGACCGTCTCGCCGTCCTGGATCTTCAGTGTCCGGTGGAGCACCTGGTACGCGGTGAGGCCGGCCAGCGGCAGGCCCGCGGCCTCCTCGAAGCTCAGGCTCAGCGGCTTGCGGGCGAGAGTGCGCACGGGCGCGGCAACGTACTCGGCGAACGTACCGCGGCAGAGAAAGTCCTCCCGGACATAGCCGATGACCTCGTCACCCACCGTGAATTCGTCGACGGCGACACCGGGCTGCACCACGACGCCGGACACGTCCCAGCCGGGGATCACGGGGAACACGGCCTGCAGACCGGCGTCCAGGTAACCCTCGCGGGCCTTCCAGTCGACCGGGTTGACCGCTGCGGCCCGCACCTTCACCAGGACGGTATCGGGGCCGACCTTGGGGTCGGGTCGTTCCCCGTACTCCAGGACGTCGGCCCCGCCGTAGCTGCTGTAGCTGATCGCCTTCATGTACCGACCCTCGGTGCGGGCCGGAGCCCCCGCAACTCAGGCCGTGGCCGCTCCGGGCAACGGTTCCGTCACCAGCGCGGGATCGAGGGGGTCTGCCATCCGGGCTCGGCCTTGCGCATCGCGGCCGCGTCGTCGCGCTCGCGCATCGTGCCGTCGTCGTCGAGCCAGCGCCGGTGCAGCACGGCCAGCTGCTCCCGGTCGAGCTCGACGCCGAGCCCGGGGGCGTCAGAGACGGTCAGCCGGCCGTCCTTGAAGACATGACGGGTGGTGATGACGTCCTCCGTCTGCCAGGGGTAGTGGCTGTCGCAGGCGTAGTCGAGGTTGGGGACGGTGGCCGCGACATGGGTCATGGCGGCCAGGCTGATCCCGAGGTGGGTGTTGGAGTGCATGGAGAGTCCGACCCCGAAGGTGCGGCAGATCCCTGCCAGCTCACGGGTACGGTGCAGGCCGCCCCAGTAGTGGTGGTCGCAGAGCACGACCTGGACGGCGCCGCGGGCGAAGGCCTCCGGGACCTCGGCCGGCGTCGTGACACACATGTTGGTGGCGAGTGGCACGTCGGTGCCCGCGGCGACGGCGGCCATCAGGTCCGTGCCGCTCGACGGGTCCTCCAGATATTCGAGTGCGTCCTTCAGCTGCTCGGCGACGTACAGCGAGGTCTCGACGGACCAGGCGCCGTTGGGGTCGAGGCGCAGCGGCTGCCCGGGGAACTCCTCGGCCAGGGCACGGATCGCGGCGATCTCCCGGTCGGGTTCGAAGACGCCGCCCTTGAGCTTGAAGGAGGAGAAGCCGTGCTCGCGGGCGAAGCGCCGGGCCTGGGCGACGACTCCGGCCGGGTCGACGGCGGCGCCCCAGTCGTCCTGTTCGCCGCCCTCGGGGTGAGCGGCCCAGCGGTAGAAGAGGTATGCGCTGTACTCGACGCTGTCGCGGACCTTGCCGCCGAGCAGAGCGTGCACGGGGAGGCCGAGGGACTTGCCGAGCGCGTCCAGGCAGGCAACCTCGAAGCCGGAGACGACGGAGAGCCGGAGCTTGTCGGCGGTCTGGACGCCGCGCAGCCCACCGGCGTCGACACGCTCGTCGGCCGCGCGTGAATCACCGCACACCTCGTCGGCCAGTGCGAACAGGCCGTTCAGATCGCTGACCGGGCGTCCGACGAGAGCGGTGGCGAGCGGCTGGGCGAGTTCGAGGTACTTGCCGTCCCCGTACGTCTCCCCGATACCGGTCACACCGCCGCGTGTGACGACTTCCACGATGAGCCGGGGGGTGTACGGCTGGTGGACGCCCTGGGTGTTGAGCAGGGGCGGGTCGGCTATCAGGATCGGGGTCAGCCGGACTTCGTCGATCAGCAGCTCGGTATTCATACGTGAACCATATTCAGGGATGCGGCTGAGCGCCAGACTCCGGCCCGAGTCGGGGCGGAGTCCACGCACCGGATTCCGGGAGTCCACTGGACGGCATACCGACTGGTCGGCATCATGAACACCGACCGTCTTTCACCCCGGAGGTGCGCACGATGAGCCCAGTCCACCCGCCAGGTCTCGACCTCGACCGGCTGCGCGGATATCTCGACCGCGAGCGGCCGGATCTGGTGAACGGACCGCTCGAAGCCCGGCTCATCGAGGGCGGCCGCTCCAATCTGACGTACATCGTCACGGACGGCACCGGCCACTGGGTCGTACGCAGGCCCCCGCTGGGTCATGTGCTGGC
Source organism: Streptomyces sp. NPDC058239 (assembly GCF_042882185.1). NCBI lineage: Bacteria > Bacillati > Actinomycetota > Actinomycetes > Kitasatosporales > Streptomycetaceae > Streptomyces > Streptomyces sp. NPDC058239. The sequence continues at coordinate 147,186 of NZ_JBHVWS010000003.1, read as the reverse complement.
CACCGCACACGACATGAAGCGCGAGCACCGGGTGATCAGTGCCCTGCACCCCACGGCCGTTCCGGTGCCCGAACCGGTGCTGCTCTGCGAGGACGACTCGGTGATCGGGTCGCCCTTCTACGTCATGGAGTACGTCGAGGGCACCCCGTACCGCACGGCCGAGCAGCTCGCCCCACTGGGCGCCGAGCGCACCCGGGAGGCCGTCCTCGGTCTCGTCGACACCCTCGTCGAACTGCACGCCGTGGACCCCGAGTCCGTCGGACTCGGCGACTTCGGGCGCCCCGAGGGCTTCCTCGACCGGCAGCTGCGCCGCTGGGGCAAGCAGCTGGACGCCTCCCGCAACCGCGAACTGCCCGGCATCGACGAGCTGCACGCCGCGCTCGGCCGAGAGCTGCCCGTCTCCCCCGCGCCCACCGTCGTACACGGCGACTACCGCCTGGACAACGTCCTGATCGGCTCCGACGACCGGATCAAGGCCGTTCTCGACTGGGAGATGTCGACGCTCGGCGACCCGCTGACCGACCTCGGCCTGCTGGTGATGTACAGCTCCGACCTCGGTCTGACGAAGTCCCCGGTCTCCACCACCAGCGGCGCGGCCGGCCATCCCACCCCCGCCGAGCTGATCGAGCGCTACGCCGCCCGCTCCGGCCGGGACACCTCCGCCATCTCCTGGTACACGGCGTTCGCCTGGTTCAAGCTCGCAGTGATCCTGGAGGGCATCCACTACCGCTACACCCTGGGCCAGACCGTCGGCGACGGCTTCGACCGCATCGGCGATCTCGTCCCCGTCTTCATCGAGCACGGCCTCACCACCCTCCAGGAAGGCTGATCACCCCATGGACTTCGCATTCGACGCCCGTACCGAAGAGCTGCGCAACAGGCTGCTCACCTTCATGGACGAGCATGTCCACCCGGCCGAGAAGACCGCGGACGAACAGCGCGCGCTCCTGGCCTCGCCGTGGGACACCCCGCAGATCGTCGAGGACCTGAAGGCCGAGGCGCGGCGGCAGGGGCTGTGGAACCTCTTCCTTCCCGATGCCGAGTACGGCGCCGGGCTGACCAACCTCCAATATGCACCGCTCGCCGAAATCACCGGCCGTTCCCCGCAGTTGGCGCCGACCGCACTCAACTGCGCGGCCCCGGACACCGGGAACATGGAGGTGCTCTTCCAGTTCGCCACGGACGAGCAGAAGAAGCAGTGGCTGGAGCCGCTGCTCGCCGGGGAGATCCGCTCCGCGTTCGCGATGACGGAGCCCGAGGTGGCCTCGTCGGACGCGACCAACATCGAGACGCGCATCGTGCGCGATGGTGATGACTACGTCATCAACGGCCGCAAGTGGTACATCTCAGGGGCGATGAACCCGGACTGCCGGATCTTCATCGTGATGGGCAAGACCGACCCGGAGGGCGCCGACATCCGCCGCCAGCAGTCGATGATCCTGGTCCCGCGCGACACCCCCGGTCTCGAAGTGCGGCGCGCCATGCAGGTGTACGGCTACGAGGACCACTATCACGGCGGTCACGCCGAGGTCGTCTTCACGGACGTACGGGTGCCCGCCGCGAACCTGATCGGCGAGGAGGGCGGCGGCTTCGCCATCGCCCAGGCGCGTCTGGGGCCGGGCCGCATCCACCACTGCATGCGGCTGATCGGCATGGCCGAGCGGGCGATCGAGCTGATGTGCAAGCGGGCGGTGTCCCGTACGGCCTTCGGCAAGCCGCTCGCCCAGCAGGGCGTCGTGCAGAACTGGATCGCGGACGCGCGGGTCACGGTGGAGCAGCTGCGGCTGCTGGTGCTGAAGACTGCGTGGCTGATGGACACGGTGGGCAACCGGGGTGCGCACACGGAGATCCAGTCCATCAAGATCGCCACCCCGCGTGCGGTGGTCGACATCCTCGACCGGGCGGTACAACTGCACGGCGCGGGCGGCGTCAGCCAGGACTTCCCGCTGGCGGAACTGTGGGCGGCGGCACGGACGTTGCGGCTGGCGGACGGGCCGGACGAGGTGCATCAGCGGTCGTTGGCCCGGCGGGAGATCAAGCGGTACGTGTAGGCGGTGGCCCGGGCGGGGCCGGTGGGTGCGAGGGCCCGCCCGGTTGCCGTTTTGTCCTCAATCGCCGGACGGGCTCGGATTGTTGCCGGACGGGCCCGAATTTCCGAGCCGGTCGAGGACGTCCGTGTAGAGGGAGCGTTTGTCGGGGCGGGCGTGGGCGGCGGCTTGGCGGAGGGCGGGGATCGCTGCCTCCCTCATCCCGATGAGCCCCTCGGCCGCCGTCCTGCGCACGACGGGATGCGGGTGCGCGAGCAGTCCGGTCACGGCGGGGATCGCGGGCTCCCAGCCGGCGTGGCAGAGCGTACGGATCGCCGTACGTGTCAATTCCGGCCGGGGGTCGTCCAGCAGGAGCATGGTGTGGCTCAGATAGGTACCCCGGTCCAGCATCGTCCGTGAGGTCCGGTGGGCGCGCAGGCGTACCTTGGCCCGGGGATGGTTCAGCAATTCACCGATCAGGTCCCGCAGCCCGGGGTCCCGGTCCGTGTCCCGGCCCGAGTGGGCCTCGGCCAGTTCTGTGAGTGCCCTGCATATCTGTTCCGGGGTGCCGGTCCGGGCCAGGTCCAGCAGTTCCTGCCAGGACGGGCGGTGCGAAGCTCCGCCGGGCGCGGCCGGGGGGCGGTCACGGAGCGCTGCCAGCGCTGCTGCGTCCTGCTGTGCGGCGTCCGGGCCGCGCAGCGGACCCTCGACGAGCAGAAGCCGGTCCGCCATGTCGTCGCGTCCTTCGGCGCGCAGCCGCCGACACGTGCGCGTCAGCGCGGGGGTGCGCAGGAGTCGGCGGTCGAGGAGCAGGTCGAGGAAGCCCCAGGCCCCGGCGTCGAGACGGTCGCCGAGGATCCTGGCGAGCGCGTCGGCAGGGTAGTTGCGCAGTGCGTCGCCGATTGCCGGTCCGGCGGCGGGCGGGGCGTGCTCCCACCAATCCAGCAACAGCGGCACCAGCGGTTCCAACGTCCACGGGGAGAGCTTCGAGGCCGCGAGAGCCACCCTGTCGTGCAGGACGTCCTCGCCCCGGAGCTCCGTCTCGTCGAGGGTGCGCAGTGCACGGGCCAGCTCCACGCCGATGGGTATGTCGATGTGCCCGCGGAGGTACGCGCGAAGAACCGGCAGCCGGGCCTCGGGCTCGGGCCACTTCGCCAGTGCCAGGGCGGCGGTCTCCCTGCGGTCTGCACGGGTCGACCCCAGCATGTCGAGCAGGCGCTCCCTCAGGGCCGACGAACGGGGCTGGTCGAGGTCGTCGATGTGTACGTGCCGGGGCCGCGGCGCCGGGACCCGGGCGGCCTCGGTGATGGTCCAGGGCGGTGCGTCGAGGGGCTGAAGAAGCGTCATCCAGTCGAGCAGGGCGGCTTGGACTTCGGGGTCCGCGCCATGATGGACCTCGATCAGTGCGGTCAGCCGGTCCCGCGAGCCGACCCTGCCGTCGTCCTGTCGGCGGAACTCCTCCAGAGTGTCCGGTGCGCGCACCGCGTCGTCCAGCGCCGCCCGCCATGCCCGGGTCTCGGCGGGCACGGGTGCCGCGGTGGTCTCCGGGGCTGCGAACACCTCCCTCAGCACGGCGGCCTGCGCCTGCCAGGGGTCGGCGCCGAGCCGGGCCGACGCGAGTGCCTGATCGAGGTCGGCGCGGACCAGCACCGCGCCGAGGCGGCGCAGCAGCGTCAGCGTGGACCGGCTCGGCGTCGTGGGTGCGGGACGCAGTGCCCGTACCGCAGCGGCAACGGCCGGTCTGCCGGCCGCCGTCAGCGTCGGCGCGACCGCTTCGAGTACCGCGATCAGGTCGTGCCGGTCCTCGTCCCGGGCGTCCACGAGCGCGTCGAGCAGGACCCGTGTGGACCGGGCGAATGCCGTCAGCTCCCCGGCCGCCCGTGGCGCGGGGCAGATACGCAGCGCGAACCGCACCAGCCGGTCCCGGGCCGCGGGCCGGGAGCCGGCCAGCCGGAGCCAGTCCGTGAGCATCGGCCTCAGCTCGTTCAGCCGGTCGGGGTGGAGCGGCGCGTCCCTCTCGGCGACGCGCAGCGCGACCGAGGGATTCCAGCCCCCGGCCACCAGCGACCTGATGTCACGGTCCGCCGCACTGTCCACCGATGACCGCTGTGCGACGGCCGATGTGGTGATGCCGTGCCTGGCCAGCGGTATCACCAGATCCTTGACGTCCCCGGAGGCCAGAGCGACCCGGCCGTCCGCCACCAGGGAGAGCAGGGTGGCCGCCACCGGTGACGCCTGGTCGTCCAGCGCGAGGACCGAGCGGGCGCCGAGGGCGCCGTCGAGGCCCGCCAGCAGCAGTTCACGGGTACGGCCGTCCCGGCTGTGCTCGGCGGCGGCGAGAATTGTCGCCGCGCAGGCGTCGCCGAGGACGGCGCGCAGGGCCGCGACGAGCGTGCCGCGCAGCCCGGGGTTGTCGTGGTGCCCGAGCCAGAAGAGCAGCTTGGGCAGCGCCGCCGCGGTGCCCGCGCGGACCAGCACCTCGGCGGCGGTCTTCTTGATGTTCATGTTCGGATGGTCGAGACATGCGGCGATCGCGGTGCACGCCCAGTGGGCCTGTGCGTGACCCAGTGCGAGCAGGGCCTGCCGGACGGTCTGGATGTCCTCGGCGGTCGTCAGCGCGATCAGGGTCGCCGACAGCGCCTGTGCGTCCTCGCCCGTGGCGTCGCGGGCGAGCAGGGCGATGACGTGTTTGCGTACGTGCCGGTCGCGGTGGCGCAGCAGCCGGTGCACCCGGGCTCTGGTGCCCGCCCAGGGGGCCCTGAGCAGCAGTTCGAGCAGGATCGCCCGCTCGCGGTCGGACAGTCCGGGCCGGTCCAGCAGATCCAGTGCCATGGTCGCGACGAGTGCGTGGCCGGCCTCTTGCGCATCTGCCGTGTCGAGCAGGCAGACCGGCCGGATCGCGCCCCGCTCGTGGAGACGGCGGCCCAGGGCGTGCACGGCGTCCAGGACCTCTTGGGGCACCACGGGCTCACCGCCCGGCTGTCCGTGTTCCCGATCCTGCAACGCGGCCTGCTCGGCCACGATGCGCAGCAGCAGGTCTGCGACGGCCGGCAGTGTGCCGGCGTTGCCGTGGTCCGCAAGACGGCACAGCGCCGCCACCGGCTCGTCCGGGTTCAGATGGGAACTCAGCAGGGCCAGTTCCCGCTCGTCCGGGCCGCCCAGGTCCGCCGCGATGCGCGCCGGCAGGTCGACGGGATCCAGCCGTACGAGGAGGGCGCGGCGGTGTGCCGGATCGCGGGTCAGCTGCCACAGCAGTTCGAGGGCGCGGTCCCGTACGGCGTACAGGTGAGGCGCGATCGCGTCACCGGCCAGGCCCAGCCCTTCTCGCAGGGCCAGTACCGTCCGCTGCCCTCCGATGGCCTCCAGGGCGTCCAGGGCCGCGGCGGGCGCCGAGGGCAGCAGCGCGATCACGGCGTCTTCGGCATCCGCATGGCGCAGCTCCCGGATCGCGTCGAGGAACGGACCGGGGGCGGGGGCCGAAGGAAGTACGCGTGCGATCGCGTCCCCGATCGGGAGCTCGCCCGTTCCCTGCCCGGCCAGGGCCACCAGCAGGGCGAGCCGTCGCGGCCGGCTCGGATCATCGGCGGCTGCCTCCGCCAGTACCCGGAACGCCTCCTTCCGGCAGGTGAACAGGATCGTCGCGATCTCACGGAGCGGAATCGAGTGATCGGCCAGGGCCAGGCCGATCACGGCCGGAACTTCCGGACCGTCCACGAAGTACCCGCGCCGGTGGAGACCGCGCAGGCACGTCACCGTCGGCCTGCCGAACAGCAGCGGATCGCGTGCGGCCACGGCCGTGAGTCCACCGATGTCGTCGCGGTCCGCCAGATCGCCGAGCAGTTCCATTCCTCGTCGGCGAAGGCCCGGCGGAAGATCCGGATCGTCGATGATCTGCCGCAGCAGGTCCTTGTGGCCGTGGCGGGCGGCGGCCGCGAGGGCGGCATCGGCCACCGCGGGCCTGTCCCGTGCCGAACCGGCGGCGAGAAACAAAGAGATGCGCCCCTGCGGCAGCGGCTCCATCGCCGCCCACGGCTCGGTGAGTTCGCCCAGCGCACCGGTGACGACCCGGTCGCTGTCGGCGTCGAGCAGGCCGATCAGGTCTTCGCGGACCAGTGCGGGAGCCAGCACTCCGGCGCGCAGCCCCTGCCGCGCGAGCCGCAGCGCCTCGGCCTGCAGCACGGGGTCGCCGCTGTCCGCCAGCACGTCCACGAGCTGAGCCGGCCGATGCGCCGCGGTGATGCCCGTCTCCCGTACGGCCTGGTAGAGGAGTTCGCCCGGGGCCTCGTCACGGATCACCGCCGGCTCGTCGAGGAGTTCGGTGCGCAGCCACGCGATCCTCACCCGTACCGGCAGCCCGGCCGTGCGCCATGCCGGGCGGGGGCGGCCCCTGAGATGGTGGCCGAGTCGCTCGTAGAGCCCCGCCAGGAGGAGATCCGCCTCCGGCGGCCCCATCAGCGATACGGGCAGCAGCCGGGCGAGTTCGGCCGTCTCCCCGTCGTCGGACGGGCGGCCCGCTGCCACTCGCTCGGTGAGCAGGACCAGCCCCAGATGACGCAGGGCGGCGTCCGCGTGCCGGATCAGACGTCCCAGGGCTGCCGGTGGACAGTCCTGTGCGTCCAGGAGTCTCGACAGCCGCCCGGCGTCGGCCCGGCGTACGGCGTCGTGGAACTGTTCGTCGGCCGGCGTCTTCACCGTCGGATGCTAACCGGGGCGCTCCCGGCTCCACCAACGGATTTCGTCCCCGTCAGTAGCCGCCGAACGGCACATGATCGGCCAGCGCCAGGTCGCGGGCGAAAGCCCTCACACGCAACAGGCACCGGGCGACGAGGCGGACGGCCGGTGTGTGGCGCGGGCCGTATGCCGCGACCCAGAGTGCGGGAACGTGTGCGGATGGCTGGATATGAGTCATACATCCAGCTTCGACCCGTACCGGTGGTCGGTCCAACAGATGGTTCAGCCGGCTGTGATCGATACCGTGGATGGATGGAGATACGCCGGCTCCGCCACTTCATGGCGGTGGTCACGCACGGCGGTTTCACCGCCGCCGCCCGTGCCGAGCTGATCGTGCAGTCCGTGCCGAGCACCTCCGTACGCAACCTCGAACGGGAGCTGGGCGCCGAGCTGTTCGACCGGACCGGCCGGCGCGTGATCCTCACCGGGGCGGAGCCCGGCCGGACGGTGGTCCTCGCGGGGCGGGCGCCCCGCCCCCGCAACCCGGTGGCGCAGGCACTCCTCGACCGGCTGACCGGCGGCTCTCCTCAGCCGTCGGCTAGGGACGCAGGGCTCGCAGCAGCAGGTCGGCCAGGTGGTCGGCGACCTCCTGCTGGCTGAGCGGGCCGTCGGGCCGGTACCAGGTGGACAGATGGTGGACCGAGCCGAAGTGGTAGTCGACGATCAGGTCCGCCGGGGTGGCCGTGCAGAACACTCCGCTCCGCTGGCCCTCTTCCACCAGGGCCCGGAAGCGCTCGTGGTAGCGGCGCCGCTCCACCCGTACCTGCTTGTTCTTCTCCGGGCTGAGGTGGTGCATGGACCGGAAGAAGATCGAGGCGTCGTCGAGGTTCTCGATGGTCGTGACGACCACGTCCGCGGCGGCGTCGCGCAGCCGCTGTTCGACCGGGGCGTCGGCGTCCGCGAAGGCGTCGAGGCGCTCCTGCTGAAGCCGGAGCACCCGGGCGTAGACCTCCTGGAGGAGGTCCTCCTTGGAGCCGAAGTAGTGGTAGAGCGCACCCTTGGTGACGCCTGCCGCCTCGACGATCTCCTGGACCGAGGTGCGGTCGTACCCCTGCTCGGCGAAGAGCCGGGTGGCGGCGGCCAGCAGCCGCTGAGGAACGGGGGCCGTGTCCCCGTCCGTCGCCTTGGCCATTGCCGCCACCTTCCCTTCGTACCGTGCGTGAATCCGTGCTGTGCGTGAAGCGGTCTATCGAGGGGAACGCAGTTCCCGCCTGAGGATCTTCCCACTCGCCGTCTTCGGGAGTTCGGTCAGGATCTCGACCTCGCGCGGGTACTTGTACGCGGCAAGCCGTTCCTTGCAGTACGCGCCCAGTTCCTCCGGTTCGACCGTGGCGCCCGGCCGCAGGCTGACGTAGGCACGGACGGTCTCGCCGCGGTAGGCGTCGGGGACACCGACGACGGCCGCCTCCCGGACCGCCGGATGGGTGTAGAGGACGTCCTCCACCTCGCGCGGCCAGACCTTGAAGCCGGAGGCGTTGATCATGTCCTTCTTGCGGTCGACGACATAGAGCCAGCCTTCGCTGTCCATGAAACCGATGTCACCGGTGCGCAGTTCGCCGTCCGGGAAGGCGGTGGCGGTGGCCTCGGGCAGCCGCCAGTAGCCGGAGACGACCTGCGGTCCGCGCACCGCGATCTCGCCCTGCTCGCCGAAGGGCACTTCGCTGCCGTTCTCGTCGAGGATCCTCACCACCGTGTCGGGGCCGGGGACGCCGACGGAGAGGGTTCCGGAGACCGGGTCGACGGGGGCTTCGCGCTCCGGCGGTACGGCAGCGCAGGGGGCCGTGCACTCGGTGAGGCCGTAGCCGTTGCGGATGTACGGGCCGAAGCCCGCCCGGAACTTCTCCACGAGCGCGGGCGGCAGCGGTGCGCCGCCGGAGGAGATCACCTGGAAGGAGGAGAAGTGCTCGGGGGTGACGCCGGGGTGGGCGGCCAGTGCCATGAAGGCGGTCGACGGGCCCACGGTGTAGGCGGGGCGGTGCTCGGCGAAGGCTTCGAGGACGACGCCCGGGTGGAAGCGGTACGCGAGCACGAGGGTGCCCGCGTTGGTGAGGCAGGCGGCCAGCTGGCACACCATGCCGGTGATGTGGAAGAGCGGGGCGAGCGCGAAGTAGGAGGAGCCCTCGGCAATGGGGTGGCCGGTCCGCTGCCGCTCGGCGTTGATCATGATGTTGCCGTGGGAATTCATGGCGCCCTTGGGGGTGCCGCTGGTCCCGGAGGTGTAGCTGATCAACGCCACGTCGGCGGAGGTGGGTTCGCGCCCTTCGGGAGCCCCCAGGCCCTGCCGGGCGACGGCGACCAGATCGTCGGCGTCCTCGGGCACGGGCAGCCGCTCGAAGCCCAGTACGCGTTCGTCGTTCTGCGTCTGGAGGTCGAGCTCACTGGTGGTGAGCGCGATCCGTACGGTCGGGGCGTCGGCCGCGGTGTCCCGCAGATACGCCTCCCAGGCCCGGTCCGCGCAGATCAGCGCGGTGACCTCGGCGTCCTTCAGTACGTGGCCGACCTCGGCGGACTTGTACATCGGGTTGAGCGGGACGACGGTGGCACCGGCCTTCCAGGCGCCGAGGAGTGCGAGCACGAACTGCGGGGTGTTCTGCAGCATGATCGCGACACGGTCGCCGCGCTCCAGGCCCTCGGCGGCGAGGTGCCCGGCCACGGAGTCGGAGAGCGCGTCGGTCTCGCGGTAGCTCAGGCGTCCGTCGAAGTAGGCGAGCGCCGGATGCCCGGGGCTGCGGGCGGCGGAGGAGCGGAAGGCATGGACCAGGGTCTCGGCCGGGCTGACGGGGGCCCGCTGGGCCTCGCTGAGCAGGGAGATCCAGGGCTTTGCCGCGTAGATGGACTCGGTCATGCGCCGGTCTCCTCCCACTTCTGCTGGAGGTGGTTCATACTGCCGAGCCAGTGGTCGGTGTCCTTGGTGCGGGCCCGGTAGAAACCGGCGACCTCGGGGTGCGGCAGGACGAGGAAGCGGTCCTCGGCCATGGCGTCGAAGAGCGCGTCGGCGACCGCCTCGGGCTCGATGGCACTGGGGGCGAGGACGAGCTCGCCGGCCGATCCGGCGGCGGTCAGCATGTCCGTACGCACGCCCTGCGGGCAGATCGCGTGGACCTTGATGCCGCGGTGGCGGTAGGTCAGCGAGAGCCATTCGGCGAAGGCGACGGCTCCGTGCTTGGTGACGCTGTACGGCGCCGCGCCGATCATGGTCAGCAGCCCGGCGGCGGACGCGGTGGAGACGAAGCGGCCGCTGCCGCGCTCCAGCCAGTCCGGCAGCAGCGCCCTCGCCGCGCGGACATGGGCCATCACATTGACGTCCCAGGCGGCGGCCCAGACCTCCTCGTCGGCGAAGACGTCGCCGGGCGAGGCGAGGCCCGCGTTGGCGCAGTAGATGTCGACGGTGCCGTCCAGTGCGTCGCGGGCGGCGTCCACGATCTGCGAGGCATCACCGGCCACGGCTGTGCCGCCGATCTCCTCGGCCAGCGGCTTGATCCTGGCCTCGTCGAGGTCGTTGACCACGACCCGCGCGCCTTCCGCGGCGAATCGGCGGGCCAGAGCGGCTCCGATGCCGCCTCCGGCCCCTGTGACCACTACGCCCGCGCCCTGCACCGTACTCATCGGGTCCCGCCTCTCTCGGCCGACTGCCCCAGCAGACTAACCAGTCGGTATGTGATTGTGGAAGGGGCCGGCACCGCTCGGGCGACACTCCTGTCACAACCGACTCGTCCGGCTCATTCCGTATGGCCTGAACGCGCGCTAGCGTGCGTGACCATGACAGACGTCGCGATCATGGAGGTAGCTGAATGAGCCTGTCCAGACGTGGTTTGCTGGCCGCCGGCGGTGCGGTGGGAGCCCTCGCGGCGACGGCCGCCGGTACCGGGGTCGCGACCGCCGCCCCCACGCCCGGCAAGGGGCACGGCCGGGTCCGCACCGGCTTCGACCGGCTGGCGGCGGACGGCTATGCGCTGCTGAAGGGCCAGAAGGTCGGCGTCGTCACCAACCCGACCGGGATCACCTCCGATGTGCGCCACATCGTCGATGTGATGCACCCGGACGAGCGGGTCGACCTGGTCGCGGTCTTCGGACCCGAGCACGGCTTCCGCGGCACCGCTCAGGCGGGCGGCTCCGAGGGGCGGTACGACGACCCGGCGACCGGACTCCCCGTCTACGACACGTACTTGAAGAGCGGGCAGCCGCTCGCCGATGTCTTCACCGCGTCCGGCGTGGACACCATCGTCTTCGACATCCAGGACGCGGGCGCCCGCTTCTACACATACATCTGGACGCTGTACGACTGCATGGAGGCGGCGGCTCTCGCGGGCAAGCGGTTCGTCGTCCTGGACCGGCCGAATCCGGTGACCGGGCGGGCGGCGCTCGGGCCGGTGCTCGACCCGGCGTTCTCCACGTTCGTGGGCCGCCGGGAGATCTCGCAGGCGCACGGCATGACGGTCACCGAGCTGGCTCTGCTCTTCAACGCGGAGTTCGTGGCCCAGCGGCCGGTCGACCTGCGCATCGTGAAGATGTCGGGGTGGAAGCGCTCGGACTTCTTCGACACGACCGGGCTGCCCTGGGTTCCGCCGAGCCCCAACATGCCGACGCCGGACACGGCGCTGGTCTACTCGGGGACCTGCCTGTTCGAGGGCACGAACCTCTCCGAGGGGCGCGGCACCACCCGGCCGTTCGAACTGCTCGGCGCGGAGGGCATCGACCACCGGTGGGCGGCGGCCGCGAACGCGCTCGACCTGCCCGGAGTCGCTTTCCGCGAGGCGTACTTCGCGCCGACGTTCTCCAAGTTCCAGGGGAAGACGGTCGGCGGGGTGCAGTTGCACGTCCAGGACCGCGAGGTCTTCGATCCGGTACGCACGGGGATCGCGCTGCTGGTGACGGCGAAGCGGACGTGGAGCGGGTTCGCGTGGCGCTCCGACAACTGGATCGACAAGCTCACCGGCAACACACGGGTCCGCACGATGATCGATGCGGGGGCCGGCACGGATGAGGTGGCAGGGGCGTGGGCGGAGGATCTCGCCGCGTTCCGGGCCGTGCGGAAGAGGTATCTCCAGTACCGGTGACAGGGGCCGGGCGGGTCCGAGGGTTCGGGCCCGCCCGGCGCACCGGTTCCGTCCGCGAACGCCGGACGGGCCGGAAATGCACTACCGGTGGGCGGGGAACTCCACCACCTGCTGGTACGTCGGGCGGTTCTGCCAGTGGATGGACTTCTGGGCGATCCCGCCGAGCGGCCGGTGGACGATCGAGTCCGTGCACCACTGCTCGCCGGCCTTGCAGCTGTCGTCACCCGGGTAGACCTCCGCGGCCGGCTCCGCCGCAGCCGCCTTCAGGGACGCCAGCAGCGCGTCACGGCAGCTGCCCAGATCGCCGTTCCCGCAGTACGCCTTGGCCAGCGGACCCTTGACCGGCTGTCCGAGGACCCGGCGCAGGTCCTTGTCCACGAAGCCCCACCAGCCGTACTGGAACGCCGAACCGCTGTGCGCCCCGCTCGGCCCGTGGCTGGCCGCCGGGGACTCGTCGGTGGCGAGGTTCGCGGTCAGTGCCCCGTACAGGCCGTCGCCGAGACCCGGCTTGAACTCGGCCTCGACCAGCTTCGGCCACCATGCGTCCATGATCCGTACCGCGTCGGCGTAGGTGTACGCATGCGATCCGGGGCCGCTCTCCCTGCGCTGCGAACCTGCCGCCCGCCAGGACTCCAACTGCTGTACGACGCCGTTGAGTTCTGGATCTGTGACCGGGCGCGAGCGGATCACCTTCAGCAGTTCGGGCAGCAGCTGCTCGCCGCGCAGATCGGTGACGGCGGCCTCAGCCATCGCCCGGGTGAGGGACGCACGGGTCACACCGCCCTCCTCGACCAGCTTCGCCACCCTGTCGTCCAGCAGATCGGCCCGGTGCACGGCGCTGAGGCCGAAGCCCGCGGAGGCGTACCCCTCGGCCTGCTTGTTGTTCCAGGAGACGTAGTAGTCCTGGCCGCTGGATTGCGGGTGCTCGGCGAACGGGGTGTACGCGGCGGTGTTGGCGGCCGGGTCGTACCCCTTCCACTCGTAGGCCTGCGCGGCCTTCACGGGCAGCGCCGGGTCGACGCCCGCCGCACGCACCGGGTTCATACCGCTGTTGTAGTACGCGGCGGTGCGGGAGTCGGCGTAGAACCAGTTGAACGCGTAGTCGATATTGCTCGCCGCCCGCTGGAACGAGGCGGCGTCCTTGACGTACGCCGGGTCGTTGAGCATCTGGAAGCCGATGATCGAGTCGGCTTCGTGACGGTAGGTGGTACGCAGCGAGGTGTAGGCGACGGGCTTGCCGCCCACGGTGGCACGGTGGGTGACGATGCCGTAATCGGTGCGCCGGACCTGCATCCGGTAGGAGCCCTTCGCCGTGGAGTCGGCGACGGTCGGCTTCCAGGAGTTGGTGCGCTCGAGGGTCTCCATGGCGGTGCACGTACCGCGGTAGAGGTAGTGCGTGGAGTCCTTGGTCGGCGTGGAGCCGTCGGGCTCGCACAGGTCGATGGCGTAGGTGTCGGTGATGTCCTGGCCGGCCGAGGTGGCGCTCCAGGCGTAGTCCTGGCCGCGGCCCATCTGGATGTACATGCCGACACCGGCGAAGGAGACGCCTCGGGCGCTGATGCCGGGGCCCTGGAGCTCCTGGAGCATCATCAGCTGCGGCGCGAAGTAGCCGGTCTGGGGTCCGAAGACGGCGATCGGGTTTCCGCTCGCGGTGTTCTTGCCGGAGACCAGCAGGGCGTTGGACATGCCGCGCTTCTGGGCTGCGGAGCCGGAACCGGGCAGCGAGCCCTCGGGGATGACACCGTCGTCGTAGATGCCCTGGGCCTTCTTGAGCGTGGCCGGGGCCTTGACGGGGGCCTTCCTGTCGGTGCCCGCGGAGCCGGTGCGGTCATGGATCAGGGGTTCGGCGGTGACGGACCCGCTGTCGGGCAGCGCGGTGCCGCGGGCCGTGTCGGGCTTGCCGGCGTACGGGAACGACGTGCCGTCATGGATCGTCAGCACGGCCTCGGGGTCGTTGCGCTGCCGGAACGACTCCCAGACCTTGGTGCCTTCGGCGACGCCGTACTTCTGCTGGGCGGACAGCAGCGAGAGCGCCGCCTGCACCTCGCCGCCACCGCCGCCACCGAACTGACCGCCGACCACGGAGGCGATCGAGATCAGGTCGGTCAGCTCGAACGGCTGGATCTCCCCGACGTTGGTGATGGCGTCGATCTTTCCGGTGAGGACGTACTCACCGGGGAAGTAGCGGCCGTTCTTGGACTTCTCGCGATACGCGTTGATGCCGTCGACATACGCCTGGGCGTCCGCCATGGCCTGTTCGCCGCGGGCACCCTCGTGGGTCCTGATGTACTCGACCTGCGCTTCGAGATCGGCCTCGGTGTACGGGGCCTGCGGCCAGAACTGCTGCTCCAGGCCCTGGTTGGCCAGCGCGCCACCGGCGAACGAGGTCAGTTCGCCGCGCCCGATGTGCCGGAAGAGGTCCATCAGCCAGAGCCGGTCCTGCCCGGCCGCGAATCCGGCGCCGAACTCGGTGCCGTAACGGGTGGTGCCCTTGATGTGCGGGACACCGGACGCCTTGTCACGGGTGATCGTGACATCGTCGCGCGGCGAGGTGACGGACTCGACCTGGTTCTCGGGGACGCCGAACGAGGCGTCGTTGAAGAAGTCGGTCAGTTTCTGGTCGGTGAGACCGGTGTGCCCGGCCACCAGGCCGTTGTAGCGGTCGAGTTGGTCGTCGCTGTGGGCGGGGTGCGTACCGAACGCCTTGTTGCCGAGGATGTCGACGAGCGTGGCGTTGCCGTTCTCGCCGGGCGGCAGGATGTCGTCGCACTGCCCCTGGCAGTAGTCGGTGACGGGTGCGGGTTCCGCTGCCGCGGCGCCGGACTGCGGCGAGGCCGCCAGCAGGGTGGTGCCGAGTGCGAGAACCGCCGCGACGGTGGCGGCTCTGAACTTGACGGTGCGTGGGGGCATGCGCGCTCCTCCGAGAGGCCGATGCGCCGGAGGTTACTGGCGGTATGACCCGCCGGTAAGGTGAACAACAGTCACCTTTTCCGAATCAACACATGCGCCGCATGCGACCCCATGACGACGAGTCATCTCACATGCTGGACGTCAGCATATTTCGATGGATCCGAATCGGGCAGCCGTACGTCCATTCCTTGACGCCGAAGTACGAGCGACGGAGGTGGCAGTGCAGTGGCCGGATTCCGGAGTCTTGCGAGACAGGTCCGCGATCCACGGGGCGACCTGGCGCTGCGGCGGTATTCGCTGCGCAAGTGCCTGGAGAGGTTCGCCCCCTACGGGCATCGGGCGACCTGGGATCATCTGTGCGCCCGGCACGGGATCGAGCCCGAGGACCGGTCCCCCGATCCGGTGCGGCTGATGCGCGCACTGGACGAACTGGAGGCGGCGAGGGCCGTCTGGCTCGGATACGAGGCGGGGTTCGCCGAGCGCCGCAGGCGGGAGAAGCACGACGGGCTGCGCAGGCCCGGCGCGTTCGACGACTGGCACCGGCGCACCTGGGGCGGCCACGGCGTCGCCCGCTGCGAGGACCCGACGGTTCACCCCTCGGCGCCGCTCGCCGTGGTTCTCGGCCGGCTGATCGCCGCGCTGGAGTCGGAACCGGGCGCGTCCTGTCCGGTGTGCGCGGGCGCCGAGATCGTCTGGCGGCCGGATCTGGAGTGCGAGCCGTGGTCGGGGCCGGTCTGCACGGGGTGCGGGATCGTGGTGCCGCAGCCGGTGCTCACACCGGGGGCGCTGGCGAAGGCCCGGGGCGCACTGCGCCGGGATCTGGCGTCGGCGGCGTGACGGACAGCGAGAGCGCCCGGCTCGCCCGTCGGGCGCCTGAGCGGCCGGGCCCCCGCTTCTACGGACAGTCGGCCGACCGGCGCTCCGGCATCAGGCGTGAGCCGCTGATCCGCTGACCGGAGATGTCGTCCGGATTGGAGAGCACACAGTTCTCCAGCGACAGACAGCCGCAGCCGATGCAGTCGGTGAGATGGTCCCGCAGCCGGCCCAACTGCTCGATGCGCTCATCCAGTTCGGAGCGCCACGCCGCGGAGAGCCGCGCCCAGTCGTCACGGTTCGGGGTGCGCTCCTCCGGGAGTTCGGCGAGGGCGTCCCGGATGGTGGCGAGCGGGATTCCGACCCGCTGCGCCGCACGGACGAACGCGACCCTGCGCAGCGCGTCCCTGGTGTAGCGACGCTGGTTGCCGCTGGTGCGGCGGCTGCTGATCAGGCCCTTGGCCTCGTAGAAGTGCAGGGCCGAAACGGCGGCGCCGCTGCGTGCGGAGAGCTGGCCGACCGTGAGTTCATGGAGTGTCTGTGGGATCTGGGGCACCCCTCCAACCCTACTTGTCCGCCCCCGGCCGGTCCGTCGTTGACAGGAACGCACCCGCCAACCATGCTGAGCAAGCGCTTAGACAGAGGCGCGACGCCGGATGGCCGAGAGCTGGAAGGGCAGGGACCAGGGACATGGCAGAGCCGAGGATCTTCACGTCCGCGCAGGAGCTGCGCGACGGGGTGGGCGAGCAGCTGGGTCACAGCGAGTGGCTGGAGATCGAGCAGAAGAGGATCGACCTCTTCGCCGAGGCCACCGGTGACCACCAGTGGATCCATGTGGACCCGGAGCGGGCCGCGGCCGGGCCGTTCGGCACGACGATCGCACACGGCTACCTCACGCTCTCGCTGCTGCCGGCCCTCGTACCCCAGATCATGCGGGTCGAGGGCATGAAGATGGGCATCAACTACGGGACGAACAAGGTCCGCTTCCCGTCCACCGTGCCCGTGGGCTCACGGCTGCGTGCTACTGCCGCCCTGAAGAGCGTCGAGGAGGCGGGGGGCGGCGTGCAGGTCACCGCCCTCGTCACGGTCGAGCGCGAGGGCGGCGACAAGCCCGTATGCGTGGCCGAGTCGGTGTCGCGCTACTACTTCTGACGGCGCGGCTGCTCCTGACGGCGCGGCCCGCCCCTGCTACCGCTACCGCTTGGCAGCGACCATGCGCAGCACGAGGTCGGCGTACAGCTCGCCGACCTCGTCCGGCGTCCGGCTGCCCTGCGCGTTGAACCAGCGCGCCACATCGATGCAGAGCGAGAGCACCGCGAGCGTGGTGCCCGGGACGTCGGGGACGTCGAATTCCCCGGCCTGCACGCCCTCGCTGATGATCCGGCGCACCACCGCGTCGCTCTTGCGGCGCAGCTCGACGATCTCGGTGCGGTGCTCCTCACCGAGGGCGTCGAGTTCGTACTGGACGACGCGGGCCGTGGTGTGCCGTTCGGCGTGCCAGCGGACGAAGGACCGTACGGCCTCGGCCAGCCGCTCGGCGGCCGTGCCCCCGCCGTCGGCGGCGGCCTCCAGGACGAACAGGGCGCGGTCGTGACCGATCCTGCTGATCCGGTGGAGCAGCTCTTCCTTCGTCTTGTAGTGGATGTAGAGCGCGGCGGGGCTCATCCCTGCCCGGCCGGCGATGTCGCGGGTGGTGGTGGCGTGGTATCCGCGCTCGGCGAAGGCTTCGACGGCGGCGACGAGGAGCCGCCTGGCCGCCTCGGGCGTCACCTCGGCCCACGGCGCACTGTCGCCGTCGGTCTCCTCCGCCGTGCTCATCGTCACTCGCCCCTCTCGTCAGCAGGACGAACACCATACCCCGAACCTGAGCAAGCGCTTAGGGTCCGTCCGGGCGGGATCGTCAGAGCTTCTGGAAGGGGTCGTGCTCGGCGAGGATCTTCTCCAGCCGGGCCTGGTCGACCCGGCTGACGATCTGTCCCGCTTCCTGACGGTCACGGATGACCTTGGCCAGGGTGAAGCAGGAGGTGACGAGATAGAGGACGCCGATCGCGAGGAATCCGCGGACCCAGGCGTCGGCGTCCAGGAAGTAGATACCGAGGGCCGTCGCAGCCATCGCCACCCCGAAGGACGCGACGGCCTGGCCGTAGAAGGCCGCCGTGCTCTGCTGCTTGACCGATGCTGTGTCACTCATGTCGCCCAGCATCGGCCGACGTGGTGTGTGCCACATCCGTCCCCGTACTCAGTCCGGTACTCAGACTCCCGTTCGAGCGGTGACGAAGGGGTCAGAAGGCGGAGACCCCCGTCAGCGCGCGGCCGATGATGAGCTTCTGGATCTGGCTGGTGCCCTCGTACAGCGTCATCACACGGGCGTCGCGCAGCAGCTTGCCCACCGGGTACTCGTCGATGTAGCCGTAGCCGCCGAAGACCTGGAGGGCGTTGCTGGCGGCGCGGACGGCGGCCTCGGAGGCGAAGAGCTTCGCCTTGGAGGCGGCGGTGGCGAAGTCCTCGCCGCGGTCGATGAGGTCGGCCACCCGCCAGGTCAGCAGCCGGGCGGCGTCGACGTCGACGGAGATGTCGCTGATGAGTTCCTGGACGAGCTGGTAGCTCGCGATGGACTTGCCGAACTGCTCGCGCTCGCCCGCGTAGCCCACGGCGGCATCGAGGGCGGCCTGTGCGATACCGACACAGCCGGCCGCGACCGACATCCGTCCCTTGGCCAGGGCGGACATCGCGATGGAGAAGCCCTTGCCCTCCGGGCCCATGAGCGCCGAGGCGGGCACGCGGACATCCTCCAGGACCACCTCGGCGGTGGCCTGGCCGCGCAGGCCGAGCTTGCCGTGGATGGTGCGGCGGCCGAGGCCGGGGGTGTCGGTGGGGACCAGGAAGGCGGATATGCCCTGGTGGCCCGGGGTGTCGTTGGTGCGGGCGAAGAGCAGCACCACATCGGCCCAGGTTCCGTTGGTGATGAACATCTTGCTGCCGTTGATGACATACGAGTCGCCGTCCCGGACGGCCTTCGTCGTCAGGTTCCCGGCGTCCGAGCCGGTGCCGGGCTCGGTGAGGCCGAAGCAGCCGATCGCCTCGCCCGCGGTGAGCTTCGGCAGCCAGTGCCGCTTCTGCGCCTCGTCGCCCCAGGCCGCGATCGTCTTGGCGACCAGGCCGAGGGATACGGAGACGATGCCGCGGACCGAGGA
The DNA here is from genome assembly GCF_042882185.1 of Streptomyces sp. NPDC058239. NCBI lineage: Bacteria > Bacillati > Actinomycetota > Actinomycetes > Kitasatosporales > Streptomycetaceae > Streptomyces > Streptomyces sp. NPDC058239. The sequence continues at coordinate 128,454 of NZ_JBHVWS010000003.1, read as the reverse complement.
GTCGCCGCGGCCGAGCTCCTCGGTGACCAGGCAGTACGCGAGGTGGTCGCCGCCCGAGCCGCCGTACTCCTCGGGGACGGTGAGGCCGAGGAAGCCGACGGAGCCCAGCTTCTTCACGATCGACTTGTCGACGCTCTCGACCCGGTCCCACTCCACGGCATGGGGCGCGATCTCGCGGGCGACGAAGTCCTTGGCGAGCTGCCGGACGGCTTCCTGCTCCTCGCTGAGCTCCAGGTTCATCCTTCGACTCTCCACTTTTAATTAGCACTGCTAGTTTTTCGTTTGCAGGCCCTACTATGTGCCGCATGGCCCGACCGCGCAAGCCCCTCCTCAGCAGAGACCGCATCGTCGAGACGGCGAGCGCACTCGTGGACTCCGAGGGGCTCGACGCCGTCTCCACCCGCCGGCTCGCCGCCGAACTCGGGGTCAGCGGACCCTCGCTCTACAACCACTTCCGCAACAAGGACGAGATCCTGGACGCGGTCGCGGACGCCGTGTCCGCCCAGGTCGATCTGTCGATGTTCGACGAGTCGGACACCCGCGACTGGCGCGCCGCCCTGCACGACTGGGCCGTCTCCTACCGTGCGGCGCTCACCGAGCACCCGCACATCGTCCCGGTGCTCGCCCAGGGCCCGGGACGCCGCCCGGCCGGTCTGAGGGTGGCCGACGCGGTCTTCGGCTCGATGGTCAGGGCCGGCTGGCCGCCCGCCCAGGCGACGTACATCGGGGCCCTGATGCGCTACTTCATCACCGGCTCGGCCCTCGGTTCGTTCGCCCGCGGCTTCGTCGACGACGAGACGGCGTACGACCCCGCGGACTATCCGCACCTCGGCCAGGCCCATCTGCTGGCCGACCGCCGCCAGAAGGTCGACGAGGGCGCGTTCGAGACCGGGCTGCGAGCGCTGGTCGACGGCCTCTGCCTCCAGTACGAGCAGCTGGCGTCCGCCGGGACTGTTCGACCGGCACCGAAGCGTTCCTGACGCATCCTGGAACACATGGCACGCATGGCACACCCCGACCCGGCCGCACCCCGCCTCGCCGCCCTGGCCACGCTCCTCGCCGACGAGACCCGCGCGGCCTTCTGCCTGGCCCTGCTCGACGGCCGCGCCTGGACCGCGGGCGAACTGGCCAGATACGCCTCGGTGGCACCGTCCACCGCCAGCGAACACCTCGGCAAACTCGTCGCGGGCGGGCTGCTGGCCGAGGAGCGGCAGGGCCGCCACCGCTATCTGCGGCTCGCCGACGAACGGACCGCGCACCTGGTCGAGGACCTGGCCGCCCAGGTCGTCCCCGGCACCGCGCCCGAGCGGCCGCGCACCCTGAGCGCGGCGAGCGCGGGCAGCGCACTCGCTCGCGGCCGCACCTGTTACGACCATCTCGCGGGCCGGATCGGCATCGCGATCGCCGATGCCATGACCGTACGGGGACTGCTGGAGCAGGACACCGGCTTCGCGCTCACCGACGACGGGCTCGGCTGGTTCGACGGACTGGGTATCGGTCTGGGGTCGAGGTCGCGGCGTCCGCTCGTACGGAGCTGTCTGGACTGGACGGAGCGCAGGCCGCATCTGGCAGGGGTGGCGGGAGCAGCGCTGTGCCGCCATGCGCTGGATGCCGGGTGGTGCGTACGGATCGGGTCCGGGCGTGCGGTGAGAGCGACCCCGGACGGGGAACGGGCGCTCCACGAACACCTCGGCATCGAGCCGGAAACAATTCGGTAGGTGCCGAACGGTCGCGGCCCTACGGTCGGGTACATGACGACGACACCCGCCCCGGCGGCGACACCCGCGGCACATCGTGACTGGCGGGCCCCTGCCGCGGCCTGCACCACTGTGCTGCTGTGGGCCTCCGCCTTTGTCTCCATCCGCAGCGCCGGGGATGCCTACTCGCCCGGTGCGCTCGCTCTCGGCCGGCTGCTCGCGGGCTCCCTGGCGCTGGGCACGTTGCTGGTGCTGCGGCGCGAGGGGCTGCCGCCGCGGGCCGCCTGGCCGGGGATCATATGGTCGGGCCTGCTCTGGTTCGGCCTCTACATGGTGGTGCTCAACTGGGGTGAGCAGCAGGTCGACGCGGGCACGGCCGCGATGGTGGTGAACATCGGACCCCTGCTGATCGCGCTGCTCGGTGCCCGGATGCTCGGCGAGGGGCTGCCCGGCAGGCTGATCGCGGGCATGGCCGTGTCGTTCGCGGGCGCCGCCGTGGTCGGACTCTCGATGTCGGGACACGGGGACGCGTCGGTGCTCGGCGTGGCGCTCTGTCTGCTGGCCGCGGTGGCGTACGCGGCAGGGGTGGTCAGCCAGAAGCCGGCGCTGCGGCACGGCTCCGCACTGCAGATCACCACGTTCGGCTGTCTGGTCGGCACCGTCGCCTGTCTGCCGTTCTCCGGTGCGCTGATCTCCGACGCCGCCGATGCGCCTCTGTCCGCCACCCTGAACGTGGTCTACCTCGGGCTCTTCCCGACCGCGCTGGCCTTCACCACCTGGGCCTACGCACTCGCCAGGACCACCGCGGGACGAATGGGAGCAACCACCTATGCGGTGCCCGCGCTGGTGGTGCTGATGTCCTGGCTGCTGCTGGACGAGGTGCCCGCGCTGCTCACCGTCGGCGGGGGTCTGCTCTGTCTGGCCGGGGTGGCGGTCTCCCGGATGCGTCCGCAGACTGGCCTGACGCGGAAGAATCCGGCACAGCCGGTGGAGGGACGCCGACATGACGCGGAGCGCCGAGGAACCGAGCGGCCGTAGGAAGAAGACGGAGAAAAAGTCGGCCGGGGCCCGGGAAGCCATGCTGGACGCCCTCACCGAGGCGGCCCGCTACGGCGGCTCCGGGCTCGACGGCTTCGCTGTGGCCGACAGCGGTGACGACGATCCGGTCCTGGTGACGCCCGAGGGCCGGGCCCGGGACGCCTGGCGCGAGGACTATCCGTACGACAACAAGCTCGGCCGGAAGGCGTACGAGAAGTCCAAGCGCGCCCTGCAGATCGAGCTGCTCAAGCTCCAGCACTGGGTGAAGGAGCGCGACGAACGCCTCGTCATCCTCTTCGAGGGGCGCGACGCGGCGGGCAAGGGCGGCACGATCAAACGCTTCACCGAGCATCTCAACCCCCGTGGTGCGCGGGTGGTGGCGCTGGAGAAGCCCACCGAACGGGAGCGCACCCAGTGGTACTTCCAGCGCTACGCGGCCCATCTGCCCGCCGCCGGGGAGATCGTGCTGTTCGACCGTTCCTGGTACAACCGGGCGGGTGTGGAGCGGGTGATGGGGTTCTGCACCACCCGCGAATACCTTGAATTCATGCACCAGGCGCCGGGCTTCGAGCGGATGCTCGCCCGGGACGGCATCCACCTGGTGAAGTTCTGGTTCTCGGTCTCGCGCAACGAGCAGCGCAACCGGTTCATGATCCGGCAGATCGATCCGGTACGGCAGTGGAAGCTGAGCCCGGTCGACCTCGCCTCCCTCGACAAGTGGGACGCGTACACGGAGGCCAAGGAGCTGATGCTCTTCCACACGGACACGGCGGACGCGCCCTGGACCGTGGTGAAGAGCAACGACAAGAAGCGGGCCCGGCTGGAGGCGATCCGGCACGTACTGCACCGCTTCGACTACCCGGACAAGGACATGGACGTGGCGGGCGAGCCGGACCCGCTGATCGTCGGCCCGGCCTCCCAGCTCTTCGAGCGCGGCGAGATGGAGGCCCGGCTGCTCGCCACGGGGCGGACGGAGGGCGGGACGACGACGTAACGGTCTGCTCGGCGCGCGACGGCTCCGGCACCGGTGGGGGAGGCACCGGCGCCGGGGCCGGACCGGGTCCGGGAGCCGCGATCAGCGTGAACTCGCCCGCCCCGCAAGGACCTTGATGGCGAGGCCGCCGCCGAACACCGCCAGCGCCCACGAGGAGAGGCCGGGCACGGCGAATCCCCGCCGCCGCCGAGGGCGGCCGGGGTCGCTTCCGGGCGTCGGCTAGAAGACCACCAGGGCGCGGCCGCCCTTGCCCGCGATCATGTTGTCGAAGGCCGCCGGGATGCCGTCCAGCGCGATCCGTTCGGTCACCATCATGGAGAGGTCGAACCTGCCCGCCAGGATGTGCTCGGCGAGGACCGGCAGGTCGCGGGCCGGGTCGCTGTTCCCGTACACACAGCCGGTCAGCGAGCGGCCCCAGTGGAAGATCTCCAGCGCGTTGAAGGACACCAGCTGGTCCTTGCCGCCGATGCCGACGACCGTGGCGCGGCCGCCGCGGCGGGTGGAGTCCCAGGCGCCCCGGATGGTGGCGGGCCGTCCGACGCACTCGATCGCGACGTCGGCACCCTGGCCGCCCGTGAGCCCCCGGACGGCACGCGGGGTGGTGTCGGAGGCGATCACGTAGTCGGTGGCGCCCGCCTGCCGGGCCAGCTCCTCCTTCTCGGGGGACACATCGACGGCGATGATTTTCGAGGCGCCCGCGATCCGGGCGGACTGGAGCACGGCGAGGCCGACACCACCGATGCCGAACACGACCACGGACTCGCCGGGGCGGACCCGGGCGCTGTGGTGGACCGCGCCGTATCCGGTGAGGACCGCGCAGCCGAGCAGGGCGGCGTCGGTGAGCGGGATGCCGTCGGGGGCGGGCACGACGCAGTTCGCGGCGACGACGGTCTCCTGCGCGAACGCCGCCACATTCAGGCCGGGGTGGAGTTCGGTGCCGTCGGCGGTACGGGCATGTATGCCGGCCTTACCGGACAGGGCATTGACGCAGAGCCAGACCTCGCCGATCCCGCAGTGGTGGCAACTGCCGCAGGACGGCGCCCAGTTGAGTACGACGCCGTCGCCGGGCACGACATGGGTGACGCCCTCACCGACCGCGACGACGGTGCCCGCACCCTCATGACCGAGGACGGCGGGGACGGGCACCCGCATGGTGCCGTTGGACAGGGAGAGGTCGGAGTGGCAGACGCCGGCGGCGGCGAGACGGACTCGCACCCGGCCGGGGCCGGGCTCCGGGAGTTCGATGTCGGTGATCTCCAGGGGAGCTCCGACGGCGGGCAGTACGGCGGCGCGGACCACGAACAGGCTCCTTGACGGTCGGCAGCAGGGATCGGGGCAGGGGCGGGGAAGGTCAGAACTGCAGGGACTTGGTCTGGAGGTACTCGGCGAGCCCGTGCGAACCGAGTTCGCGGCCGACGCCGGACTGCTTGTATCCGCCGAACGGGGCCAGCGGGTTGAACCGGCCGCCGTTGATGTCGACCTGCCCGGTGTCCATCCGGCGGGCGAAGGCCACCGCTTCGGCGTCGTCACCCGCCCAGACCGCTCCCGCGAGCCCGTACACGGTGCCGTTGGCGATGCGCAGGGCGTCGTCCTCGTCCTCGTAGCGGATGATCGAGACGACCGGGCCGAAGATCTCCTCCTGGGCGATGGTCATCTCCGGGGTGACGTCGGCGAAAACGGTGGGGCTGACGAAGTACCCCTGCTCGCACGGGGCTTCGGGTCCGCCCGCGACGAGGCGCGCACCCTCCGCCACACCCTTCTCGATGTAGCCGCGCACCCGAGTCTGCTGCTTGGCGTTGACGAGGGGGCCGATGCGGTCGCCGTACTTGACGGCGGCCTCCGCGGCGAGCGCGACCGCCTCGTCGTACTGGGAGGTGTGCACGAGCATGCGGGTCCAGGCGCTGCACGTCTGGCCGGAGTTGCCCATGACGTTCGCGATACCGACGCCGACGGCCTTGGCGAGGTCCGCGCTCGGCAGGATGACATTGGCGGACTTGCCGCCCAGTTCGAGGGCGACGCGCTTGACGGCCGCGCCGGCCGCGGCACCGATCTGCTTGCCGACGGCGGTGGAGCCGGTGAAGGAGACCAGGTCGACTCCCCCGTGCTCGGCCAGCGCCTGTCCCGCGACCGGGCCGAGGCCGGTGACCAGGTTGAACACGCCTGCGGGGATGCCCGCTTCGTGGACGGCCTCCGCGAAGAGCTGGGCGGTCAGCGGGGTGTCCTCGGCGGGCTTGAGGACGACCGTGCAGCCCGCCGCGAGCGCGGGGGCGACCTTGGCGACGATCTGGTGCAGCGGGTAGTTCCATGGCGTGATCGCGCCGACGACGCCGACCGGCTCGGCGTAGACGGTGGAGTTGCCGACCTTCTCCTCGAAGGCGTACGAGGCGGCGAGTTCGGCGTACGAGCCGGCCACCAGGATCGGTACGCCCGCCTGCACCGTCTGCGAGAAGGGCAGCGGTGCGCCGAGTTCGGCGGTGACCGTCTCCGCGATCTCGTCCTTGCGGGCGACGAGGACGTCGCGCAGGGCGGCGATCTTCGCGGCGCGCTCGGTGGGCGGGGTCGCGGCCCACACGGGGAAGGCCTCACGCGCGGCGGACACGGCGGCGTCGACGTCCTCGGCGGTGCCTGCCGGGACATGGGCGATGACCTGCTCGTCCGCCGGATCGACCACCGCGATCAGGTCCGTGCCTGCGGCGGCCCGCCACTCGCCGCCGATGTACATCCCGTCGTGGGCCTTCATCGCATTCCTCCCGGGGTGCCGTGGCTACGGCGTAGTCGTCGACGCCCCAAACTAGCGCTGTTAGTTTTTGGGCGCCAGGGGCCGTTCCCATCGCTCCCGTCACGGTGTCACGCCATGCGCCGGAAGTCCGCCCGCCCCGGCCAGTAATACGCCAGTAACGGCCTCCTCCTAGCGTCCGGCACCAGCCCGCCCCACCCCGTACTTCCTCTCGTAGGTCCGGGTACGGGGGCCGGCTCCCCCGTACCCGTCCAGGAGGAGCGATCCATGCACCTGCCCCGATCCCCCCGGCGCAGATCCGCCGCGTGGGCGGCGGCCGCGATCACGGCGGCGGCCGTGCTGATCGGCCCGGCCCCCGCCTTCGCGCAGTCCGGCACCGCCGTTACCGGTACAGCCGCGAAGAACACCGCCGCAAGGAACACCGCCAAGGTCGACTCCGCCGTTCTCGACACTGTCGAGAAGGGCGAGGAGTCGACCTTTTTCGTCGTCCTGAAGAAGCAGGCGGACCTGTCCGCGGCCGAGGGCGGGCGCGGCCACGCCGCAAAGGCGAAGTCGGCGTTCGCGTCGCTGCGCGCCGAGGCCAACAGGAGCCAGCAGCCGCTCACGTCCTTCCTGGACAAGGAGAAGGTCGGCTACCGGTCCTTCTGGATAGCCAACGCCGTCAAGGTCACGGGCGACGAGCAGCTCGTCGAGGACCTGGCGAACCGCTCCGACGTGGCGAGCATCGTCAAGGAGCACCACTACGAGCTCGACGCCACCGAGGGCGCGGTGTCGGACGCCGCCACCGACGCCGACCCGGTCACCCCCGAATGGGGCGTCGAGGACATCAAGGCCGACCAGGTCTGGGACCAGTACGACGACCGCGGTGAGGGCATCGTCATCGCCAATGTCGACTCGGGCGTCCAGTACGACCACCCGGCGCTCGTCGGCAACTACCGTGGCAACAACGGCGACGGCTCCTTCACGCACGACTACAACTGGTACGACCCGACGGGCCAGTGCACGACGTCGGCGCCCTGCGACAACAACGGCCACGGCACGCACACCATGGGCACCATGGCCGGCGCAGGCGGTGTCGGTGTCGCGCCGGGCGTCAAGTGGATCGCCGCCAAGGGGTGCGAGTCCAGCTCCTGTTCGGACTCCTCACTGCTCGCGGCAGGGCAGTGGATCCTCGCGCCGACCGACCACACCGGTCGCAACCCGCGCCCCGATCTCGCCCCCGACATCGTGAACAACTCCTGGGGTGGCGGCGACACGACCTTCTACCAGGACATCGTCGAGGCGTGGAACGCGGCCGGGATCTTCGAGGCGTTCGCCTCCGGCAACGACGGTGACGGCGCGACCTGTTCGACCGGCCATGCGCCCGGCTCGCAGGCACCTGCATACGGCGTCGGCGCCTATGACGTCGACGGCAGGATCGCGTCGTTCTCCGGCTTCGGTCCCTCCAGGCTCGACGGCTCGATGAAACCGAACATCTCGGCCCCGGGCGTCAATGTCCGCTCCACCTGGCCGGGCAACACGTACAAGGCCATCTCCGGTACGTCGATGGCGACGCCGCACGTCGCGGGCGCGGTCGCCCTGCTGTGGTCGTCCGCCCCCTCCCTCATCGGCAACATCGACGCGACCCGCGCACTGCTGAACGAGGGCGCCGTCGACGTCGACGACACGCACTGCGGCGGCACCGCGGACGCGAACAACGTCTGGGGCGAGGGCAAGCTCGACATCTTCGCTTCCGTCGACAGGGCCCCGCACACGGCGGCCGTCCTCACCGGCAAGGTCACCGACAAGGCGACCGGCTCCGCCCTGACCGGCATCACGGTGAAGGCCTTCGGGTCCGCCTCGACGCGCACCGTGACGACCTCGGCGGGCGGCTCCTACCGGCTCACGCTGCCGGCGGGCACGTACGACTTCGCCCTCAGCGGCTACGGCTACGCGAACGGCTCCGCGTCCGGCGTCACGGTCGCCACCGGTGAGCAGCTCACCAAGGACTTCACACTCGACGCGGTCGCCTCCCACGCGGTGTCCGGCACCGTCCTCGACGTCACCGGCAAGCCCCTCGCCGAGGCCACCGTCCAGGTCGCGGGCACTCCGGTCGCCTCCGTCACCACGGACGCGACCGGACACTTCAACCTGCCGAAGGTCGCCGAGGGTTCGTACACCCTGACCGCCGCGCCCGCAGCGCCCGTGCTGTGCAACGGCATCTACAGCGGCAAGCTGACCGTGGACGGTGACGAGTCGCTGACCGCCCGGGCGCCCGCCCGCAGCGACGCCTACGGCAACAGCTGCGCCCCGGCGACGTACTCCTGGATCAGCGGCAGCAGCAAGGTCGCGCTCAGCGGCGACGAGGACGCGAGGACGATCGCGCTGCCCTTCCCGGTGAAGCTGTACGGCGTCTCCTATTCCGGCGCGAGCGTCACCACCAACGGCCTGATCAACTTCCTCGAACCGCGCCTCGGTGACTACGACAACGTCGCGCTCCCATCGGCCGACAAGCCCAACGGCACGGTCGCCGCCTTCTGGGACGACCTGACCCTGGACAGGAGGTCCAGCGTGCAGACGGCCACCACGGGCACGGCCGGCAGTCGCAAGTTCGCGGTCGTCTGGAACAACGCCGCCTTCGCCGGCAACACCTCGGCCCGTGTCTCCTTCGAGGCCGTCTTCGACGAGGCCACCGGCTCCGTCACCTTCCAGTACCGGGGTCTGTCCGCCGCCTCGCCCGGGAACGGCGCGAGCGCGACCGTCGGCATCGAGAACCAGGCCGGCACCGACGCCCTCCAGTACTCCTTCAACGAGCCGGTCCTCACGGACCGGTCCGCCATTCGCATCGCGCAGGGGACCAAGTGATGAGAACCGACTCCCGGCGAGCGCTGCGGCTCGTCTCCGCGCTGGTCGCTGCCGGTCTGGCGCTGAGCGCCGCACCGCCCGCACTGGCCTCCGACGACGGCAGCAGCAGCCTGCTCACGCTCACGGAAAGCCAGGCCGAGAAGCTGGGGGACCACGCCCAGCTGAACGCCTACGCGGACGCCGACCGCGAGACCGTCGACCCGCAGGGCGCGACCGAAGGCTCCGACGGCTCGGGCACGGATGACCCGGGCTCCGGCTCCCACCTCGACGAAAGCACCGGTACGGGCGCCGGTAGCGATGCCGGCGTGACCATCTCCCCCAAGTCCACGCTGGAAGGCGTACGCGGCCTCGCCGCCACCCTCCCGGCCGGCAGGGGCGGCGACTACTTCACCCTGCACAGCCTCGGCAGCGTCCAGCGCAGCAAGGCCGACGGCACCGCCCTGTGGCGGCGCGACAACGCCTCGCTGTACACGGACTGGGGCGTCGAGCCGAGCCGGCCCTGGCAGACGGAGCCGTACCCGGCGCGCATCGTCATGGGCTACAACGCGGTGAGCCCGTTCACGCCGGCGTCGGACCAGGGGTACGTGACCGGCGACCTGACCGGCGACGGCGTGGACGACGTGGTGTTCTCGGCGAGCGTGGGCGTGTCCCCCTACCGCCCGTTCACCTCCCCCGGTTCCTCGCTGGCCAACGGCACCTTCGTCACGGTCCTCGACGGCAGGACCGGCAGGACGCTGTGGTCGAAGCTGTACGCGTACGCCTACAACGTGAAGCTCGTCGGCAGGACGCTCGTCGTCACGGACGCGCCGTACTACAACCTCAACTCCCCCGCCGCCGCCACCGCCACCGTGTCGGGCATCCGCTTCTCGTACGCCGACGGGACACTGTCCCCCTCCGCCACCTGGACGTACGACACGGGCGTGCGCGCCGGCACGGCGTGGGGAGCCCTGGAGGACCTCGGCGGCGGACTGGTCGCCGCGTCGTACAACCAGCGCAGGACCCCGACCGCCGCGGGGCGCGGCCGCACCCTGGTGCTCGACACCGCGGACGGCTCCGTCAAGTGGCAGACGGACAGCGCCCTCTACTCGCGCCAGTTGCACCTGGACACCGTGCGCGGGCGGCTCGTCGCCCTGGAGCAGTCCGACCCCACCGACGGCGTGAAGTACGAACTGGACTCCTACTCCCTCGCCGACGGCAGGCGCACCACGCTCGACACCCGGATCAACGCGCTGCCCATCGACATGACGACGGGTGATCTGCGGGGCGACCGGAAGTCCGAGTACGCGGTCAGTGAGTCCACGCTCGACCCGCACCTGTACATCAATGCCAACACCGTGCGGGTCGTGGACGGCACGGACCCCGGCAGCCTGCTGTGGTCCTCCACCGTCAAGCGCGACGCCGACAACGGCCACGACGGACCGAGCGCCTGGAGCCTCGACGTCGTCGACGGCAATCTGGTGACGTCCGCCCAGGACGACACCGGCATGAACACCGCCGAGAACCCCGGTGACGGGCAGTACGGCTCCCTCACCGTGTTCTCCGGCAGCGGCGACGTGCGCTGGCGGGAGAAGGGAATCGGCGCCTCACCCCTCTTCAACCAGGTCTACCGCGACGCCGACGGCCGGCACGTGCGCACCGTCGACCAGAACGAGAACGTCCGCACCTTCGGGTTCGGCAACGGCAAGCAGCAGAGCCTTCTGCCGCTCCAGGGCGACCTGTCGTCGGCGCAGTCGGCCGACATCGACGGCGACAAGAAGAAGGACCTCGTCGTCGGAGGCAAGTCCAACGGCGTGTGGGCCTACTCGGGCTCTTCGCTGACTGCGGGCAGGCCCAAGCTGCTGTGGAAGGCCACGGTCCCCGGGCAGGTGCACCGCATCGAGAAGGGCGACGTCGACGGCGACGGCCACGACGACTTCGCGGTGGCCGCGGACACGGCTGTCGCGGTCATCGACGGACGCACCGGCAAGGTCATCGAACGCATCGACGGCAACGGGCAGTTCGTCCGCTCCGTGACGGTCGCGAACCTCGACGGTGACAAGCGCGCCGACATCGTCGTGCCGACCGACAAGCTGCGGGCCTACCGCGGCAACGGATCGAAGCTGTGGACCTACGGCGCGCCCGACAGCGCGGGGAGCGTCGTCTTCGGCGACCTCGCGGTGGGCGAGGGGCGGGTGTACGCGCAATACGCGAGCACCGGCTCCCTCGACAAGGAGTCGCCCGCGGTCGACGGTGTCGCGCTCGATGCCGGGAAGGGCACCGTGCGCTGGACCGCCGCGCCGAAGGCCCCGGCCGAGAGCGTGGACGGCAAGCTGTACGGCGCCGTCCTCAACCACGGTGTCTTCACCTCGCCAAAGATCCCGTACGCCGATGGGCACGCGGTCGTCTACACCTGGATGGCGGCCACCTCGACGACGGCGGAGGGCACGCCGGACGGTTCCAGCCTGCGCAACGTGGTCGAGATCCGCGACAGCCGCACGGGTGAGGTCCTCCACCACGGCCTGGCCGGGGGCGCCTGGACGAACGGGAACTTCTTCACCGGGCCCGAGGGGCTGATCCTCGCGGGGACGGCGTCGTTCCGGACGTACGCGGCCGGAGGCCAGGACTACTCGATATTCACCCTGCCGACGGTGCAGACCGGCGGGTTCCTCACCGGGCCCGGCGGGCGGCGCCTCCTCATCGGCGGCGTCGATGCGGGCACCTACCTGTACGACCCGGCTGTACTGACCGCGGGCCACAACTACCCCGACGAGGTGGGCGAGATCACTCTCCTGGGCGCCAGGAACTACTTCTCCGGCGACCTGGACGGTGACGGCGTCGACGAGGTCGTGAACCTCGGCTTCGACGAGACGGGCTACGACCGCATGACCGAGCTGCTCGGCGGCAGGTATCTGCAGCAGTTCACCGCCATCTCCCAGATGACGGTGTCCACGCTCTCCTGACAGGCCCCGCCCTGCCGCAGGCCCCCCGGACTCCGCTCCGGGGGCCTGCGGCCTGCCCGAACAGGGGCGTTACAGTGGCGCCCTTATGGACGCCGAGCGAACGGGACACGGCACGGACGCCGGTCCGCCGCTGCTGCGACTGCACCTTTTCGGCGGGTTCCGGGTGACTCGCGACGGCGGGCCCCCGCTCGCGGACAAATGGCCCCGCCCCAGCGCCCGCGCCCTCGTGAAACTCCTCGCCGTCTCCCCCGGCCACAGCCTCCACCGCGAGCAGGCCATGGAGATCTGCTGGCCGGACTCCGACGACCGGGCCGCACTCGGCAGTCTGCGGGTCGCCCTGCACGCCGCCCGCCGCGCCCTGGAACCGGAGCTGGCCCCCCGCGCCTCCTCGTCCTATCTGACCGGCGAGGGCACCCTGCTCCGGCTCGATCCGCAGACCGTGGTGATCGACGCCGATCACGCCGAGAGCCTCGCCGAGCACGCACTGGGCGCGGGTACGGCCGAGGAGCTGGCCACCGCACTCGCCGCGTTCACCGGCGAGCTGCTGCCCGAGGACCGGTACGCGCCCTGGGCCGAGGCCCGGCGCGAGCAGCTCTCCGCGCTGTGCGACCGGGTGCGGCTCGCACTCGCCGAGGCCCATCTCACCGACGGCGAGACCGAATCGGCCACCGAGGTGGCGCTGCGTGCCATGGCCGCCGCCCCGGCCGAGGAGCGCGCCCACCGAGTGCTGATCGACGCCTATCTGCGCCAGGGCCTTCGCCGGCAGGCCGTGCGCCAGTACCACTTGTGCCGGGAGGCGCTCGACGCCGAACTCGGCGTACGGCCCGGCGCGGCGACCGAGCAGCTGTACCTGCTGGCCCTGGACGCATCCACGGCCGTGATCCCCACCGCATCCGTGCCCGTTCTCCCGGCCGCGATACGCACCCCGCCCGGTCCGCCGCTGCGGGGCCGGACCGAGGAACTCGGCGTGCTGCTGGCCGCCGACGGCCCTGCGGTGCGGCTCGTCGGCGGCGAGGCCGGCGTGGGCAAGACGCGGCTGACGGCGGAGGCGGCCCGGCGGGCGGCCGAGGCCGGGACGACCGTGCTGTGGGGCGCGGGCCACGATGCCGAGGGGCACACCCCGTACGGCGTGTTCGTCGAGGCGCTGGATGCCTGGCTCGCCGACCGGCCGTCCGCCGAACGGGCCAGGATCGGCGGCGAGTACCCCGAACTCGCCTCGCTGCTGCCCACGTTGGGGCAGATCGGGGCGGGCGCGGAGCGCAGCCCCGAAGAGCAGCGTGACCGGTTGTTCCGGGCCACGGCCGGGCTGCTCGGCGATCTGGCGGCGGCCGGGCCCGTCCTGCTGGTGCTGGACGATCTGCATGCCGCCGACACGGGGTCGTACCAGCTGCTGAGCCATCTGGCCCGGCGGGCGTCGGCCACGGGAGCCGCGTGGCGTTTCGTCGTCACGTACCGCGCGGAGGAGTTCGACGGGACGGACCCGCGCCGCACCGCACTGGAAGCGCTGTCCCGCCAAGGACTCGCCCACTCACTGGAGTTGGAGCGACTGGGACGCGCGGAGTGTCTGGCCGTCGCACAGGACGCGGGTGCCAGGACCGGTCTCGACCGGGTCTGGGAGCTCTCGCTCGGTAATCCGCTGTTCGCCCTGGAGCTCGCCCGCTCCGCTCAGGACGGCGCGGACACCGCGGGGCTGAGCGCCCCGGAGGGCGTCCGTCAGCTGGTGACCGCTCGCCTTGCGCGGCTCGGGCCCGCGGCACGCCGGGTCGTCGAGGCCATCTCCGTGGCCGGCGGCGGGGCCGCGCTGGGCGAGATCCTGGATGTGGCGGAGCACGGTCTGCATCCGCCGCTCTCCTCCGCCGAGGCGACCGACGCCGTGGATGCGGCGGTCGCCGCCTCGGTGGTGGCGGAACGGCCGGTGGTGGTCGGTGGCCGGCCGCTGCCCGGCCTCGCCTTCCGCCACCCGCTGGTGCGACTCACGTGTTACGACGGGCTGTCCGCCGCGCGCCGCCGGCAGCTGCACTCGGCGTACGCGGAGGCGGTGCTGAGGCGGCGCCCCGACGCCGTCGACACGCTGGCCTCGCATCTGACCCGGGCCGACGACCCGCGGGCCACCCAGTACCTGCGGCAGGCCGCCGAACGCGCCGCGGCCCTCTGCGCCAATGACACCGCCGACCGCTACTACGCCGAACTGACCGCCCGGCTCGACACGATGGCCTCCGATGCGGCACAGGCCCGGATCGACCGGGGAGCCGTCCTGCGCCGGATGGCCCGGTACCAGGAGGCGGCCACCGTACTGCGCGAGGCGCTGGCGGACATGGTCCGGCGCGGCGACGAGGACGGCCAGGTGCTGGCCGCGGCCCGGCTGACCGAGGTGCTGGCGAAGCATCGCGGCACCGACGAGGGCGAGGAGTTGCTGCGTACGTACCCCCCGGGCCCGCACACCCCGCCGACCACCACCGCGACGCACCATCTGGCGGCGGCGGTCCTGCGGTTCGTGGGCGGCCGGTACGAGGCCGCGCACGCCTCTGCCCGCAGGGCGCAGGAGGCCGCCGAGGCGGTGCGGGGCGGCGAACGCCGCGGTCTGCTGGCCCGGTCCCTGGGGAGCCGGGCGACCGCGCTCGGCCTCGCGGGCCGGTTCGCGCAGGCCCGCGCAGCGGCCGATCTGGCGCTGCCGCATGCCGAGGCGTACGGGGACCAGGAGCTGCTGGTCACCATCCTCTCGGTGCTGCGGGAGCACGCGCGCCGGTCCGGCCGGCTCGGCGAGGCGGTCTCCATCGGCCGGCAGGCACTGAGCCTGGCCGAGCACACCGGTGATCCGACGACGGTGGCCTTCGAGCGCGCCAATCTGGCCGAACTGCATCTGCTGCTGCGTGAGTTCGCCGAGGCGCGGGAACAGGCCGGGGCGGCCGTCCGGGACGGGGGACCGAGTCCCGCCTGGTGCACCCCGTACGCTCTGGCCGCTCTGGCCCGAGTCCGGATCAGAACCGGTGAGCCCGGCGCGGCGGAACTGCTGGCGCGGGCGGGGCGGACCGCCGAGGCGCAGCGCGACCGGCAGGCCGTGCACGAGGTGCGGACGGCGGACGCCGAACGCCTGGTGCGCGAGGGCCGCCCGCAGGAAGCCCTTACTCTGCTGGCCGACGACGGAGACCCGTCGGCGGCGCCTCTGCTCGCCTGGGCCGAACTGCTGTCGGGTCACCCGGAGCGGGCGGCGCGGCGGGCGGTGGCAGAGACGCTGCGTGCGGAACGGGTCGGCGAGCGGCTGTCGGAGACCGATGCCCGCACGGTGCATGCCGCCGCGCTCGCGGCGCTGGGCCGGGCGGCGGCGGCACACGAGGAGTTCGGGCGGGCTGCGGCCCTGGCAGGGGAACTCCCTTATCCCGCTGGGGCGTTCGCGGTGGAGGAGGCCGGCCGGGCGGACTGGACCGCCACCCGTACCGGATTCCCCGGCTGACCGGTGGTCCGGGCGGCCGTTGTCAGCCGAGCTCCGCGGCCTCCGTACCGGGGCTCTCGAACTGGGTGCGGTACAGCTCCTCGTAACGGCCGCCGGCCGCGAGGAGTTCTTCGTGGGTGCCCCGCTCCACGATCTGCCCGTTCTCCACGACAAGGATGAGGTCGGCCGCCCGTACGGTGGAGAGCCGGTGGGCGATCACGACTGCCGTGCGTCCGGCGAGCGCTTCGGTGAGCGCCTCCTGGACGGCTGCCTCGGAGGTGTTGTCCAGGTGGGCGGTGGCCTCGTCGAGGATGACGACGCGCTGGCGGGCCAGGAGCAGCCGGGCGATGGTCAGCCGCTGGCGTTCGCCGCCGGAGAGGCGGTAGCCGCGTTCGCCGACGACTGTGTCGAGCCCGTCGGGCAGCGAGGCGACCAGACCGTCCAGGCGTGAGCGGCGCAGGGCGTCCCAGAGGTCCTCCTCGGTGGCTTCCGGCCGGGCGAGCAGGAGGTTGGCGCGGACCGACTCGTGGAAGAGGTGGCCGTCCTGGGTGACCATGCCGAGGGTGTCACGCAGGGTGTCGGCGGACAGGTCGCGCACGTCGATGCCGCCGATGCGCACCGAACCCTCGTCCGTGTCGTACAGGCGCGGCAGCAGTTGCGCGATGGTCGACTTACCCGCGCCGGACGAGCCGACGAGTGCCACGGTCCTGCCGGGTTCGGCGCGGAAGGAGACCCCGCGCAGCACTTCGCTGCCGCCACGGGTGTCGAGGGCCGCGACGTCTTCGAGCGAGGCGAGGGAGACCTTGTCGGCGGACGGGTAGCCGAAGCGTACGTCGTCGAACTCCACGGACACCGGCCCTTCCGGGACCGTCCGGGCGTCCGGCTTCTCCTCGATGAGCGGCTTGAGGTCGAGGACCTCGAAGACCCGCTCGAAGCTGACGAGGGCGCTCATCACCTCGACGCGCGCCCCGGCAAGGGCGGTGAGCGGCGCGTACAGCCGGGTCAGCAGCAGGGCCAGGGAGACGACCGCGCCCGCGTCCAGCTGCCCGCGCAGGGCGTAGAACCCGCCGAGCCCGTAGACCAGGGCGAGCGCCAGCGCGGACACGAGGGTGAGGGCGGTGATGAATGCGGACTGGGCCATGGCCGTGCGCACCCCGATGTCGCGCACCCTGCCCGCTCTGGCGGCGAATTCGGCGGACTCGTCGGCGGGCCGGCCGAAGAGCTTGATCAGGGTGGCGCCGGGTGCGGAGAAGCGCTCGGTCATCCGGGTCCCCATCGCGGCGTTGTGGGCCGCGGCTTCCCGCTGGAGCCTCGCCATCCGCGTACCCATGCGGCGCGCGGGCAGCACGAACACCGGCAGCAGCACCAGTGCGAGCGCGGTGATCTGCCAGGAGATGGAGAGCATGACGCCGAGGGTGAGGAGCAGCGTCACGACATTGCTGACGACGCCGGAGAGTGTGTTGCTGAAGGCGCGCTGGGCGCCGATGACGTCGTTGTTGAGGCGGCTGACGAGCGCGCCGGTGCGGGTGCGGGTGAAGAACGCGATCGGCATGCGCTGCACATGGTCGAAGACGGCGGTGCGCAGATCGAGGATCAGCCCTTCGCCGAGGTTCGCCGAGAGCCATCGGCCGACCAGGCCGAGTGCCGCCTCCGCGACGGCGATCACGGCGATGAGCAGGGACAGCCGTGTGACGGTGCCCCCGTCGTCGCCGGTCACGATCGCGTTCACGACACGGCCGGCGAGGACGGGGGTGGCGACCGCGAGCAGCGCCGTCGCCACGCTCAGCATCAGGAACAGGGCGACCCGGCGCCGGTGCGGACGGGCGAACGCGGCGATGCGCCGCAGTGTGGCTCGGTCGAAGGGGCGTCGGTCCGCTTGCGCGTTCATGACGTTGTGGAGCTGCGTCCACGCGGTTGCTTCCATGCTCATGGGAGGAACGTACGACCTCCAGTCGACTTGAGGTCAACCGCCCGGGTCCGGACGAAAGTTCCCGGACGTCGAGACCCGGGATGTCCTTGGGCAGTGGGCAGATCCGACGGCCGTGGTGGCCGACGACGTACAGGTGCGCGAGATCGGCCAGGAACGGGACCTGTCCGCCGGTGCGCAGCCGCATGCCGGGGCCGGTACGGACGACGAGGTCGGCGGCCGTGATCGCGGGGCGGTCCGGGGCGGTGGGAATGACTCGCGCAAAGGTTGCTCGCACTCGGGCGGGCGCCACGGAATCGTCAGGTGCGGCTGCGGTCCGCGGGGCGCTGTCGGGGCCGGGGCGCCGGCACGGCCGGGGTCGCTTCGGTGTTTCGGGCGCGCCCGCCGCCTACCCCCAGCCCCGCCGCCGCGAGCAGGAGCGCGCCGAGCATGACGAACGGCGCCGCGGTACCCGCCACTCCGGCCATCAGACCGGCGGACGCCGGTGCGGCGACCTGGCCCAGGCGGTTTCCGGTCAGCCGGAGGGCGAGTGCGGTGGAGCGGGCCTGGGCCGGGGCGGCCTGGACGACGGTGGTCATCGAGAGCGGCTGGCCGACCCCGAGACAGAAGCCGAGCACGGCGAGCATCACGGCCAGCGCCGCCACGGGTACGGGCAGGGCGATGCCCGCGCAGAGCAATCCGGCCAGCAGACAGGTCGTGGTGAGCAGCGCTGTGCGGCCGAGGACGCGGAGCATCGGGGTCATCACCAGGCGGCAGGCGATGGTGGCGGCGGCGCGCAGACTGAGCAGCAGCCCGATGGTGGCGGGGGCGATGCCCCGGTGCTCACCGACGACGGGCAGATACGCGGTGAGGATATCGGTGGCGGAGAGCACGGCGAGGCTGATGAAGATCCCGGCCGGAACCCCGCGGGTGCGCAGGATGCGTCCGACGGGGACCTTGGTGACCGGATCCGCGCGGCGGGCCGTGGGCGCGGAGCGGTGCTCGATGCGCCAGAGCGAGACGAAGGAGACGGCCGCGACGGCCGCCGAGACGGTCAGGGCGAGTGCGCTCGTACGGGCCATGGCGCCGTCCTGCTCGGAGATCACATACCCGGCGGCGATCGGACCGATGAGCTGGCCGAGGGAGGCGCCGATGGTGAAGTGGCCGAAGTTGCGGTCCTGTTCGGCCGGGGCGGACTGCCGCGCGACGATCGACTGGGCGCCGATGACGAAGCAGAGATGGCCGAGCCCCATCACACCGCTCCAGGCCGCCATCGCCGTCAATGAGCCCGCCCTGCCGCTGAGTGCGCAGCCGCCTGCGATCAGGACGACGCCGATCGGCAGCAGGGGCGCGCACCGGCCGTGGTCGGTCCTGCGCCCGAGCGGGACGGCGGCGAAGAGCGGCAGGAGCGCGTACACCCCCGTGATCACACCGATGGCACGCTCGTCCGCGCCCAGCGAAAGAGCCCGGTAGGAGACGGCGGGCCGCGCCATCGACACCGCCCCCTGCGCGAAGGCGAAGGCGATGACGAGGCGCAGCAGCCAGCTCCTGCCGGGCTCCTGTGTACGGGGCACGGTCAGATGATCCCGAAGAGGAGTCCGGCGCAGAGCACCACGAGTGAGGTGAGCGCGGCCCACTTGACGGTGAACCTGGTGTGGTCGCCGAACTCGACCTTCGCCATGCCGACGAGCACATAGACGGCCGGGACCAGCGGGGACGACATGTGCAGGGGCTGTCCGACCAGGGAGGCGCGGGCGATCTCCAGCGGGGAGACACCGTGGGCGGCACCGGCCTCGGCGAGCACGGGAACGACGCCGAAGTAGAAGCCGTCGTTGGACATGAAGTACGTCAGCGGGATGCTCAGGATGCCGGTGACGATCGCCATGTGAGGGCCCATGCCGTCGGGGATCGCGCCGACGAGCCAGTCGGCCATGTGGTCGACCATACCGGTGCCGGAGAGGACGCCGGTGAAGACGGCGGCTGCGAATACCATGCCGGAGACATTGAGGACGTTGTCGGCGTGGGCGGCGATACGGGCCCGCTGGTCGGGCATGTGGGGGAAGTTGACGGTGAGGGCGAGAGCCGCGCCGAGCAGGAAGAGCACCGGGATCGGCATCAGTTCCATGATCATCGCGGTGAGCAGGGCGACGGTGAGGCCCGCGTTGAACCAGTAGAGCTTGGGGCGCAGGGTGGCGCGGTGCGGGTCCAGGCCCTTGAAGCCCTCGTCCGCATTCGCCTCGGCGTCTGCCGCCTCGTCGCCGGCAGCGCCCGTGCCCGTACCGCTTCCACCGGAGCTCTTGCGAGTACGGTCGCTGCCGCCGCCCGCCCCGACGAGAACCGTCTCCGACTCCGTGACCGTCTCGGTGGCCAGCACCTCGTCGAGGGTGAGCGTGCCGAGCCGCTTGCGCTCGCGCCGGCCCAGCACGACGGCCAGGAGCAGGACGGCGACCAGTCCGACGCCGAGCGCGGGGATCATCGGGACGAAGATGTCGCCCGCGTCCAGCTTGAGCGCGGTGGCGGCGCGGGCGGTGGGGCCACCCCAGGGAAGGGTGTTCATGACGCCGTTCGCCGTGGCGGCGACACCGGTCATCACGACCAGGCTCATCTTGAGGCGCTTGTAGAGCGGATACATCGCCGAGACGGTGATCATGAAGGTGGTGGAGCCGTCGCCGTCGAGCGAGACGATCGCGGCGAGCACCGCCGTACCGACCACGATCCGCATCGGGTCGGCCTTGCAGAAGCGCAGGATGCCCCGCACGATCGGGTCGAAGAGGCCGACGTCGATCATCACGCCGAAGTAGACGATGGCGAACATCAGCATCGCGGCGGTCGGGGCCAGATTGCCGACGCCCTCGATGACGTAGTCGCCGAGCTTCGCACCCTTCCCGACGGCGACACAGAACAGTGCGGGGATCAGGACCAACGCCGCGATCGGCGACATCTTCTTCATCATGATCAGGACCAGGAAGGTCGCAATCATGGCAAAGCCGAGGATTGTCAGCATGTGGGATACCTATCGCTCACCCTTGAACTCCCACCGGAGTCGGCGGTGCGGATGACGTTAGGGCGCGCCTCGCAGCGTTAACAAGATGTTGACATGCGAGCAATACGAGCAAAACCCCAGGTCAACGCGGTGATCATGTGATGGGCACAACCGGCGGCACCCCCTGGGTCACGGTGTCGGGTGTCGTGGCGGGCGTCACAGCGACCGGGATGCCGTTGAGCACGGCGGTGCCGGAGAGCGGGTCGAGCCGGCTGCCGTCGAGAAGCTGGTTGACGTTGACGCCGGGGTGGGCCGCGGCAATGGACAGCCGGGTGCCGGGGCGGTTGTGCCCCCACCCGTGCGGGAGGCTCACCACTCCGGTGCGTACGCCTTCCGTGAGCTCGACCGGGGCGGTCACCGAGCCGCCGTCCGATGTGACCGTGGCCACGCCGCCGTCCGTCAGTCCGAGCCGGGCCGCGTCGGCGGGGTGCATCTGCAGGGTGCAGACGTTCGAGCCGCCGCTCAGCTCCGCGATGTTGTGCATCCAGCTGTTGTTGGAACGCAGATGGCGGCGGCCGATGAGGAGGAGTGCGTCCGGTCCGCGCCGGTCGGCCAGGGCGTGGCGGAGCCTCGGCAGATCGGCGGCGATCGGTGCGGGGAGGAGTTCGATGCGTCCGCTGCGGGTGGTGAGGACCTCCGGGATCCGGGACCGGAGCGGGCCGAGATCGATGCCGTGCGGGTGGGCCAGAAGCCGCCCCAGGGTGAGGCCGTCGGGGTCGGCGCCGAAGCCTTCGCCGTACGGGCCGAGGCGGAGCATCAGGTCGAGGCGGCGTTCGGGTCCGGTGCGGCCGGTGAGGGCGGCGGTGAGTTCGGCGGGGATGCGGCCGTGCACGGGAGAGTGCGGGTCGGCGACAGCCCTGGTCAGCATCCGGTCGATGGCCATGGCATCGACGGCTGACGGGTCGCCGCCGTGCATCCCCGAGACGGCGAGGACGAGCCGGGCGAGGATCTCGCTCTCGTCGAGCAGACCCTCGTCGAGGGGGACGGCCGGCCGGGTGTAACGGACCTGGTTGTGCACGGCGAAGGCGTTGAACGCGAAGTCGAAGTGGGCGCTCTGCGAGGGCGGCGGCGGGGGCAGCACCACGTGTGCGTGGCGGGAGGTCTCGTTGAGGTACGGGTCGACGCTGACCATGAAGTCGAGCCCGTCGAGAGCCCGGTCGAGTCGGTCGCCGTCGGGTGCGGAGAGTACGGGGTTGGCGGCCAGGACGATCAGGGCGCGGATCCGGCCCTGGCCCGGCGTCTCGATCTCCTCGGCGAGTGCGGAGACGGGCAGTTCGCCCTTGGCCTCGGGGTGTCCGGAGACCCGGCTCGACCAGCGCCCGAGGGCAAAGCCCTTGCCGGGGGCGGCGGGACGGGGAGCGCGGGCGGTGGCGGAGAGCGGGAAGAGCGCACCGCCGGGACGGTCGAGGTTGCCGGTGAGGATGTTGAGGACATCGACGAGCCAGCTGGCGAGGGTGCCGTGTTCGACGGTACAGCTGCCGATGCGTCCGTAGACGGCTGCGGTGGGGGCGGCGACGAGTTCCCTGGCGATCGCACGGATGGCCGCGGCGTCCACGTCGCACGCCTCGGCGACCGTCTCGGGAGTGAACTCCCTTACGGCTTCGGCCACTTCGTCGATGCCTTCGACATGCTCGGCGAGTGCGCCGGGGTCGGTGAGCTTCTCCTCGAAGAGTACGTGGGTGAGTGCGGCGAGGAGGAGGGCGTCGGTGCCGGGGCGGATGGCGACGTGCCGGTCGGCGAGGCGGGCGGTGCGGGTGCGGCGCGGGTCGACGACGGTCAGGGTGCCGCCACGGCGGCGCAGCGCCTTGAGCTTGCCGGGGAAGTCGGGGGCGGTGCAGAGGCTGCCGTTGGATTCGAGGGGGTTGGCGCCGAGGAGCAGCAGATGGTCGGTGCGGTCGAGGTCGGGCACCGGGATGGCGTTCGGGTCGCCGAAGAGCAGTCCGCTGGAGACATGCTTGGGCATCTGGTCGAGGGTGCTCGCGGTGAACAGGGCGCGGGTGCGGAGGGCGGAGAGCAGCGCGGACGGGTAGAGCGCGCCGGCCATCGTGTGCACGTTCGGGTTGCCGAGGACTACGCCGACGGCCTGCTGCCCGTGCTCCTCGGTCAGTGCGGGCAGGGCGCCGGCGATCGCGTCGAACGCCTCGCTCCAGCTCGCCTCCGTCAGGACGCCGCCCTTTCGGACGAGCGGGGTGCGCAGCCGGTCGGGGTCGGCGTCGAGCCCGCCGATGGACGCGCCCTTGGGACAGATGAAGCCGCGGCTGAAGACATCGTCCCGGTCACCCCGGGCGCCGGTGACCCTGGCCCCCTCGATGGTCAGGGTGAGTCCGCAGGTGGCCTCGCAGAGGGGGCAGATGCGCAGGGCGGTGCGGGAGCTGCTGGGGTCGTGCGACATGGGCCCTCCCCGGGGCGGCGACAGCGGTGGCGCGCGTACGTGGGCAAGCACGGCCGAGCATACCGACCGGTACGCATGGTGGGGAGGTGTTGTCGCGCCGATATTGCCGGGCCTTGGGACGGGCGCGGGGCGGGTCGGGGGGCGGGCCGTGGGACGAGGCCCTCGCGGTCAGTCCAGGACTTGTGCGAGGTAGGCCCGGAGCAGGACGCGGGTCTCGCCGACGATGGCCCGGTCGCCCGACGGGTCGGTGCGGAAGGCGAGTTGGAGGAGTGCGTCGGCGGCCTCGACACAGACCAGGATCGTCCGGAGCAGCTCCTCGTCGGGGGCGCGGCCGAGGTACCCGGAGAGCAGTTCGGTGAGCCGGCCGGCGACCCGGTGGTTGGCGTCACCGGCCGGGTCGTCGTCGGGGGCCGGAGCGCCGAAGTCGACGAGGGCGAAGCCGGCCACGGAGCGCTTCATGGCCAGATATTCGTCCAGGACGGCATCGATGGCGCTGCGCCAGTCGGCGGCCGGGATGGCGGCGAGGCGGGCGGTGATGCGTTCGGCGTAGCTGTCCAGGTTGCGACGGGCGAGCGCATCGGTCAGCGCGCGCTTGTTGGAGAAGAACCGGTAGACGGAGCCGATGGGGACCTCGGCACGGACGGCGACGGCGCGGGTGGACAGCTGCTCGTATCCGGTCTCGTCGAGGAGTTCGGCACAGGCGTCGAGTATCCGGGCGAGGCGTTCGGCACTGCGCTGCTGCACGGGGGCGCGGCGGAGGTTCGTGTTCGCATGGGGCACGGGATCCATGATGCCGTGGGTCTCCTCTGCGGGTGGCAGGTCGGGGCCGGTGCGGCCGTCATGCGATGAGCAGGGACAGCCCGCCGATGGTGTACGTGATCATCAGGACCAGCAGCGGGAGTTGCCCCGCGACGGCGCGGCCGGGCGGGAAGAGGCGCACGGACCTGTCGTGGGCTGCGATGACGCCGATTACGTGGCCGAGGACGATCGCGGCGACCTGGAGCACGGCGACGCCCCCCGGACCCAGGGGCGGCTCGGGCGGGACGGGGTTGTCGGTGCCGGATGCCACCATGACTGTGCGTGGCCCTTCGGTGACGAAGAGCGTGAAGTAGTGGGCGATGAGATAACCGAGGGCGATCGGGACGAGTGAGTGTGCGAAGGCGGTGAGGGGGTGGCGGAGTTGACCGGAGATCAGCCGGGTGGCGCCGGTGCAGAGGGCATAAAGGGTGGCGACGAGGGCGACGGCGCCCAGGAGTCCGAGCGTGGCCGCGGTGGTGCGGCCCAGGGGTGAGGTCTGGACCGTGGCGATCCAGGAGGGGGCGTCCGAGAAGCCGTCGTAGGCGGTGGAGCCGAGCATGACGCAGACGGTGGCGACGAGTCCGGGGGTCTGCGGGGTGGCATCGAGGCCGTTGAAAGGGGAGCGGAGTACGAGGCGGCGGTCGGCGGGGCGGCGGCCGAGCGGGGAGAGCCTGGCGAGCAGCCCCGAGTAGACCTCGAAGGCGTCCGCGTGGTCGAACCATCCGGCACCGTGGCGGGCGGCGCCTGCGAGGTGGACGGCGGCGTAGAGGGCGAGGAAGAGGAGTAGGGCGGTGGTCGAAGCGGGGTCGGGGACGACGAGTTCGAGCCAGGTGAAGGCCAGGAGCCCGGCCGCGGCGGGCCGAAGACCGAGGCGTGCGGGAAGGGGGCGGCCTGCGGCGGGATCGCGGCCGAGCGCGCGGCAGCCGAGGAGGTGGACGGTGCGGAGTGGGTTCAGCAGTCGCCAGACGGGGCCGAGAAGGAGTGAGGCGGGGACGAGCCCGACCCAGAGGAGTACGTAGACGGCGCCGGGGGCCGGGTTGCGGTCCGGGTCGTCCGGACCGAGGAGGAGGTGGAGCGTGATGAACAGGGCGGCGGCCAGCCCGAGTACGCGCACGGCGACACGGGTGGGGCGTGCGTCGGCGAGGCGCTGGACGGCGGCCGGGAGCGGGCGGCCCGCCCGGTCGCCGCGGAATCGGGAGGAGGACCAGAGCAGGCCGAGCGCGAGAAAGGAGACGAAGAGCGCGGCGAAGGCCCCGGCGAAGGCGTAGAAGGGGGACAGCGGAAGGTCGTGCTGGGCGCCGATGCCATGGGCGAGGACGCTCACCGTACGACGAGCTGGGTCAGGAGCAGGTCGGACTCATGTGTCTCCACTTCGAAGAGCCCGGTGCGGTCGGCGGTGAACGTGAGGGTGACGGTCTTTCCTGCGGGCAGCCGGGCCTCCTTGTCGTAACCGTGGACGTGGAGGGTGTCGGCGTGGTCGCTGCGGACCCGGAGTTCGATGACCTGGCCCTTCTTGATCTCGGTGCGGCCGGGGGCGGGGCTGACCTTGCCGTGGGAGACGACCATCTCAAGTGTTGTGTCGGGCCGGGGCGTTTGCGGTTGGTGCGGCGCGGGGGTGGTGGGCTGCGCGGAGGCAGTGGTGAGGGAGGTGGTGGCCTGGATCGGGGCGGAGTTCACGGCCCAGGCGGTGTGGTCGTCGGCGTAGAGGCGGACGGTGAGGCCGGCGCCGCCGCCGGCGCTGCGGACGAGGGAGTCGGGGAGGTGGTACCAGGAGCCGTAGACCCGGGCGAGAGGGTGGCCGTCGAGGAAGAGCCGGGCGTGGCCGCGCCCGAGGAGAGCGGCGCCGCCCACGCTGTCCGGGGTGAACCGGAAGTTCCGTACGGAAAGACGGACGTTCCAGCCGTCCTCGGAGTCCCGCCGGACGGCCACCGTCACCTTGGGAGCACCCTTGGCGTCGACCTGGCGCAGCCGGTGGCCGGAGCCGTCGTCGGCGGCGAGGAGCCGGCCGACGCTGCCACTGGCCTGCTCATGGCTGGTGCCCGGTTTGTGGTGGGTGGTGGCTCGCCCACCACAGGCGCTCGCACCGAACACGAGGGCGCCTGCGGTGAGCACGATGACGGCCCAGACGCCCGGCCGGGCGGGCAGCAGTCGCCTGCGCGAACGCTTCACGATGCATCTCCTTCCGGGGCGGGGGCCGGAGCGAGGGCCGGGGCGGCAGGCGCGTCCACGCCCGCGTCCGTAGCGGGGCCCTCCTGCGACGCTCCCTGTTCACCCGTCGCTCCCCGTTCGCCGTGCCTGGCTGCGGCCACGACGGCCCACACCACCCAGATCACACCGAGCAGTCCACGCACCCAGGCCGGGCTGAGCGGAATCCACGGGATCATGAAAACGGCCTTGTCCACGGCGTCGAGCAGGGTGAGCGCACCCAGGACCACCGTGGTCCATCCCAGCCAGGGCCGTTCGCCCCGCAGCACCAGCCCGATCCCGGTCCACCACACCCCGGTCAGCAGCAGTGCCAGCGCGGGCACATAGGTGGAGGCCAGCCCCATCGTCGATCCGGCCACATCCAGCCCGAGGCCTGTCGCACCGAGCACCGTGACCGCCGTGGCGAGCCCGCTGCCGCGCAGTCTGCGCCACCACAGCACCCCGCCGACCAGCGCGAGCACCACCGTGATCGCCAGCGTCACCTGTACCTCGATGCGCTCGATGCCACGTGCTCCGTACCAGTCGCAGCCGGCCGGAAGCCGTCGCGCCTGCACGTTGTAGTCGGCGCAGACCAGCAGTTGGGCGATTTTGACCGGTTCGCCGACGAGCCGGTCGGTGCGTCCGGACACGGCGCCGCGCTCGGAGCCGCAGGCGGGCAGGGTGCGCGGGGAGGACGGCCCGGTGTCCGACTGCCAGCAGTTGCCGTCGCCCTGGCCGTCCCACCACACGTCGGTGCGGTTGGGCCGGGAGTTGCCCGCCTTGTCCGTGCCGAGGTGGTTGCCCGCGTACCGGTTGTGGTGGGAGGTGTCGGTCTGCCTGGACAGCGCGCTCTCGCCGCGGATGAAGGCGGGGACCGCGGTCAGGAAGAAGGCGGCGCGCTTCTGCCCGTAGATCCAGTTGTTCTCGTACAGATTCCAGTTGCCGCCGGCGGTGATGATGCCGGAGCCCGGCGGCATGGAGATCTGCGGGCAGACGACCCCGTCCTCGTAGCCGCGGTCCACGGGCGGCTTGGCGCAGGTCCCGTCGGCGACATACGGGTAGTAGTCGGCGTTGTTGTCGTGGATCAGATTGCGTTCGAAGCGGGCGTGGTTCTGCGGCAGTCCTGGGTGGCCGGGGAAGGCGCTGTCCATCGAGGCGCCGCCCATGTTGTGGTCGAACTCGTTGTCGTGAACATAGACGGAGTCGCCCGCGGTGCCGGAGTAGCCGACCATGTTGTGGTGGCTGCGGCAGCCGGTGATCTCGATCGAGTAGCGCGGGACCTTGTAGCCGTACCCGTCGTTGATGTCGGACGCGCTGCCGGGGTAGATGCCGGAGTCGCCGTTTCCGTACGACTCGCAGTTCTTGTACAGCCCGTGGTCGCTCGCGAAGGTCAGAAAGCCGTACTCGTCGTTCCACCGGGTGAGGACGGAGTCGATGACGAATCCGTCCTGCGCCAGGACGTACAGGGAGTTGAACGTGGTGCGCTGGGCGGTGAAGTTCTTGAAGTAGATGCCGTCGGAGCCGTCCGCGCGGATCGCGTTGAGCTTCTGGTACTTGGCGTCGATGACGACATCCGTGCGCTCGGCGCCCGTCCCCTCGATCTGGAGGTTCTTCTTGCCGAGGATCGCCACCAGGTTCTGGTTGTGCGGGCACTGCGTCTGCTGCGCGTAGGACAGGATCTGGTAGCCGAGCTTGGAGTCGGGCGCCTTCAGGCGAGTGCACTCCCCCGCCGGTCCGGGCAGTGAGGGCTCCTCCTCGTACAGGCCGGGCAGGATCGCGATGTTCATGCCGGGCCTGCCGACCGCGTCGACGGCTTGCTGCAGATGGTGGTAGCCGGACTTCAGGCACCGGTCGAACAGCTGCAGGTTCCGGGCCCGCAGCCCGTCGGGGAAGCCGGATATGCGGCGCTCGAAGTCCGCCCGGTCGCTCTTGCAGACCAGCAGATCCGGTTCGCCGGTGCGGTACACGGGGACGCTGCCGGTTCCGTCGGGCAGGGTGACCGGACGTTCCTCGTGCGCCTGGGCGGCCGGAGCCGCGAGGAGGGCGACGGCGAGCGCCGCCAGGACCACCAGAAGTCTTCGTGTCCACGACATGTGCGGGAGAGTAGAGCATTGTTCAACTTTTGGAACCCCCCTGCGCACCACGGATGCCGTTGACGCGCCCCGATCTGATTCCTACGGTTGTCCATAGGATTCCTTCGGCACCGGGAGCGCACATGAGCGGCATCGAGCAGGCGAGGAAGACCGCGGAAGGGCTTGAGCATTCCGCCGGTTTCGGCAATCAACACAGCTCGGAGGCAGTGCCAGGAGCGCTGCCGCACGGCCGCAACTCGCCTCAGCGCGCGCCCCTCGGGCTCTACGCGGAGCAGCTGAGCGGCTCGGCCTTCACCGAACCGCGGGTGCACAACCGCCGTTCCTGGCTCTACCGGATCCGCCCGTCGGCCGCTCATCCCCCGTTCGTCCGTATCGACAACGGCACAGTGCGCACCGCCCCGTTCACCGGATCCGTGCCCGACCCCAACCGGCTGCGCTGGGATCCGCTCCCCGAGCCCGCGGCCGGGACGGACTTCCTGGCCGGCCTGTGGACCCTCGGCGGCAACGGCGACGCGACGCAGCGCACCGGCATGGCCGTGCACCTCTACCACACCAACTCGTCCATGACCGACCGGGTTTTCAGCGACTCGGACGGCGAGCTGCTGATCGTCCCGGAGCGCGGCGGTCTGCTGCTCCGTACCGAACTGGGCCTGCTGCGCGCAGAACCGGGGCACATCGCGCTGATCCCGCGCGGCGTCCGTTTCCGCGTGGAGTTGCTGGATGCCACCGCCCGCGGCTATGTCTGCGAGAACTACGGCCAGCCGTTCGCCCTCCCCGACCTCGGCCCGATCGGCGCCAACGGCCTGGCGAACGCCAGGGACTTCCTGGCCCCCGTCGCCGCGTACGAGGACGACGACCGCCCGGTGGAGGTGGTCAACAAGTTCTGCGGGAACCTCTGGTCCGCGACCTATGACCACTCGCCGCTCGATGTGGTCGCCTGGCACGGCAACCACACTCCGTACGTCTACGACCTGCACCGTTTCAATGTCATGGGCTCGATCAGCTACGACCACCCCGACCCGTCGATCTTCACGGTGCTGACCTCTCCGTCCGACACCCCCGGTCTGGCCGGGGTCGACTTCGTCGTCTTCGCGCCGCGCTGGCTGGTCGGCGAGGACACCTTCCGGCCGCCGTACTTCCACCGCAATGTGATGAGCGAGTACATGGGCCTGATCGAGGGCGCGTACGACGCGAAGACGGCCGGCAAGGGAGGCTTCGTCCCGGGCGGCGGCTCGCTGCACAACATGATGTCGGCGCACGGCCCGGACCGGGAGACCTTCGACCGGGCGAGCGAGGCGGAGCTGAAGCCGCAGAAGATCGACGACGGTCTCGCCTTCATGTTCGAGACCCGCTGGCCGGTGACGGCGACCGGGCAGGCGGCTGCCGCCGGCCATCTGCAGCGTGGCTACGACGACGTGTGGCAGGGTCTGAGCCGCAACTTCAGGCCGTAGGCAACGACGCCGCTTCTCGGCCCCCGCGTCGTCGCGTCCGCTGTGTCGCAGTACGGAGAGACCAGGTGACCCAGGTGCCTCAGATGCCCAAGATGCCCCAAGGGCATGCCTTCGCCCCCGATTCGCTGGTCCTGAACCGCAAACTGCCGCTGTGGTACCAGGTCTCGCAGT
Source organism: Streptomyces sp. NPDC058239 (assembly GCF_042882185.1). Classification (NCBI taxonomy): domain Bacteria; kingdom Bacillati; phylum Actinomycetota; class Actinomycetes; order Kitasatosporales; family Streptomycetaceae; genus Streptomyces; species Streptomyces sp. NPDC058239. Next base: position 98,737 of record NZ_JBHVWS010000003.1, on the reverse strand, counting down.
CGTTGCGCGCCTCGATACTGGGCCGCGCCAAGGACGCATCGGCGCGGCTGCCGACCGAGGAACAGCTCGCCGCGCACTACGGCGTCAGCGTCCTGACGATGCGCCAGGCGCTCAAGGAGCTGGAGACGGAAGGACTGATCAGCAGGCACCGGCGGCGCGGCACCTTCATCGAGCCGCGCGCCCGCCGGGTGTCACCGGTCCGGCTGCTGGGCTCGATCGATGCGATCGTGGCCCAGCAGTCGGGCGAGCGGACCGTGATCCTCGGCCATGGTCCGGTCGCCGTGCCGGGAGACCTCACCGAGTACTTCTCCGACTGCGCGGAGGTCGTCAGCTACCGCCGGCTGCGCCGCGACGGGGAGAGCGACGAGCCCACCAACTGGGCGGAGAACGCGGTGCATCCAGAGGTCGCGGCCCGGCTCGATGTGGCCGATCTCGAACGCTGGCCGATGACCAAGGTGCTGCGCGACCGGGTCGGTGTCCGGATCGCGCGCATCACCGACACGGTCGAGGCGCGCCTCGCCGACCCGGCCACCGCCGGACTCCTCCAGGTGCCGTTGCTGAGCCCGATCCTGTTCTACACGGGCGTGACGTACGACGAGAGCGGCCGGGTGGTGGATGTGGCGCAGATCCGCTACCGGGGCGACCGGTTCTCCTTCTCGGTGACGGTGGAGGCGCACTGACGGCCCGCCCTCCGGCGCCGTTACGATGCCAGGGCCGGTCCGGTGGATCAGGGGCGGACCCCGGCCGTGCTCCGCCGGACCGGCCCTGGAGGCGGCGTGGCGACGGGGAGGACGACACGGTGGCAGCACGGGCGGCGGCCGGAGCCGGCGGTGACGACGACATCCCGCTGCTCGACGACCTCATGCCATGGTCCGTACGGCCTCTGCGGACCGGGCGCCCCTGGGTGACCGCCCCGGATGCCGGTTCGCTCAAGGCCCGTTGGGAGCGGCTGGTTCGGGCGGAGGCCGCCGAACGGGAACGGCTGTTCCGGCCCACCCGTTCCCGTACCCCGCAGACCCCGGTGGCGGCACTTCCCGGACAGGCCACCTCCACCGGCCGGTTCGCCCGGGAGACCGGACCGTGCCCCGAGCCGGTACGGATCCTGCACGGCCCGTTCGACGAACAGTGGCTGCTCCCCGATCACCGGCTGATCGATGCCGCCCGCCCCGAACTGTGGCGGGTCGCCGACGGGCACCAGCTCTTCGCCGTCGAGCACGGTTACGTGCCCCAGGACGCCGGCCCCGCCCTCTCCGTGACGGCGCTGTTGCCGGACGGTCACTCCCCCGCCGGCCGGCCGGGCCGCATCCGGCCGCTGTACCGGCGCCCCGGCGGTCTGGAACCCAATCTGGCGCCCGGACTGCTCGCGCTGCTGCGGGCCCGCCACGGGGATGCGGTCACCGATCGGTCCGTGCTGGCATGGACACTCGCGGCGGCCCGCCCTTCCCCGGCCGGGTGCGTGGTGCCGCTGCCCGCCGACACGGAGCGCTGGTCGGCGGGGGTCGAACTGGGGCAGGAGTTGCTGCGGTTGCAGTTGCGCGGCGCCCGGGGCGGGGAGCGCCCGCGGCTGCCCGGTGGGCGGCGCCCCTATGTGCGGGCCGCGGTTCCACCCGTACCGACCGCCTTGGAGTACGACCCTGCCGACGAGACGCTGACGCTGGACACAGGCCGTATCTCGCCCGTGCCGGCCGGGGCATGGGAGTTCCGGGTGGGCGGGGTCCGGATGCTGGAGCTGTGGTTCGAGCGCCGTACGGCGGCGGCCGGAGCGGAGGACATGGACGGCCTGGAAGCGGTCAGGCCCCGGGCCTGGCCCCAGGAGTGGACCTCGGAGCTGCTGGAACTGATCACCGTGCTCGCGCTGCTCGACGGACTCCGGCCACGGCAGGAGAGCCTGGCCGACGGCCCGCAGATCACGGCCGGCGACCTCCGCACGGCGGGCGTCCTGCCGGTCCCGGCCACGGCCCGGCGGCCCGCATCGGTGCTCGACCATCAGGAGGAGGGCCCGGACGGGCAGTTCGCGCTGCTGTGACCGGGTGCCCCGGCCCCACTCGTTACCGGTCGAAGGAGTCCAGCACCCGGTGCAGTGCCCGGTCGAAGACGCCGTCCAGATCGATCGGCCCGGGGTCCTCGGCGAATGCCGCCGCCATCCGCGGATACTTCCCGGTCGCGATCTGGCTGATCAGATAGCCGGTGCGCGCGGCGTGCTCCTGCTCCTCGGACCAGGGCAGCGACCGGCTGCGTTCCGCCGTGGCGATCTCGTTGGCCACATAGGTGGTGACCACACTGGTGACCATGGCGATGAGTTCCATCTTCTCGCCGAACCGCACATCGACCCCGTCCAGGCAGCTGAGCGAGTACTCCAGATACCGCAGGGCGTTCGGGCTGAAGCCGTACACGGGTGACATCAGCCGGGGCATCCAGGTGTGGCGGTGCATCATCTCGCGGGCCTGACGGGCCAGTGCGACGAGATCGGCGCGCCAGTCACCGGACGGTTCCGGGAACTCGTACCCGCCGCTGACCGCGTCGAACATCAGCTCGTACAGGTCCTCCTTGCGCGGCACGTAGTTGTAGAGCGACATCGTGCCGCAGCCGAGCTCCGCCGCGACCTTCCGCATGGACACCGCGTCGAAACCCTCCGCATCAGCGATGCGGACGGCGGCTGCCGCGATGTCGGCGCGACTGAAAGCGGGCTTGGGGCCACGGCCCGCACGCTCGGGGCGCGCCCAGATCACTTCGGGTACAGCGGGTCGCCCCACCATTGATCATCACCTCTCCCACCATCGTAGTTACGTACACCGTACGTAGTGCGGTACGGTGGTCGCATGACAACTACGTACGCTGTACTTAGTGAAGGTCTGGAGAAGCACTACGGCGACGTCCATGCACTGCAGGGACTCGATCTCGCGGTCGCCGAAGGGACCGTCTGCGGAGTTCTGGGGCCGAACGGCGCGGGCAAGACCACCGCCGTCCGGGTCCTCACCACATTGACCACCCCGGACGGCGGAAGCGCCCGGGTGGCGGGCCACGACGTGGTGCGCGAGGCGGGCGCGGTGCGCGCGGCGATCGGCGTCACCGGGCAGAACGCCTCGGTCGACGGCGAGCTGTCCGGCCGGCAGAACCTGCGGCTCTTCGCCAAGCTGCTCCGGTTCCGCGGCGAGGCCGCGCGCACCCGCGCCGACGAACTCCTGGAACGCTTCGAGCTGACGGAGGCCGCCGACCGCCCGGCCCGCACCTACTCGGGCGGCATGCGCCGCCGCCTCGACCTCGCCGCCAGCCTGCTGACCCGCCCGCAGGTGCTCTTCCTGGACGAGCCGACCACCGGACTCGACCCGCACAGCCGCAACCAGATCTGGGCGGCGGTACGGGAACTGGCCGGCCGGGGCACGACCGTCCTGCTCACCACGCAGTATCTGGAGGAGGCCGATCAGCTGGCAGACGACATCGTGCTGATCGACCATGGCCGAGCCGCCCATCGCGGCACCCCCACCGAGCTGAAGGCCCGCATCGGCAGCTACGCCGAAGTGGTCGTCTCCCATGAATCGGCGCTGGTCCCGGCGGCAGGCGTCCTCGATCAGCTCACCGGCACCGAACCCGTACTCGACCACGAGCGCCGCACCGTGGGCGCCGTCGCGACCGACACCACGCTCACCCTCCCCCGTATCGTCCGCGAACTCGACGCGGCGGGAGTACCGGTGATCGACGCGAGCCTGCGCCCGCCGACGCTCGACGAGGTCTTCCTCCGCCTGACCGATCGCGGCGACGGCCGCACCTCCCCGCCCCTGAAGGAGACGGCAGCATGAGCAGCACCGCACTGGTCCACGAGCAGACCGTCGCGCCCGCCACAAGCGCCCCGATCACCGACGCCCTGGCCATGCTGGGCCGCCATCTGCAGCGGATCAAAGCGGCGCCGGGCGTAATGATCCTGACTCAGACCATGCCGATCACGATGCTGCTGTTCTTCGGGTACGTGTTCGGCAGCGCCCTGGCCATGCCCGGCCAGGAGTACCGCGCGTTCCTGGTGCCGGGCCTGCTGGCGTCGACGGCGGCCAACGGCATCATGGTCGGGATGTTCCAGGCCTCACAGGACTGCCACCGCGGGGTGATGGACCGGCTCCGTACGCTGCCGATGAGCCGGGCCGCCGTACCGTTCGGCCAGACCGCCGCCGATCTGCTGACCACGGCCGTCGGCATGATCCCACTGATCCTGGTCGGACTCGCGGTCGGCTGGCGGATCGAGGGCGGTCCGCTCGCCGCCCTGGGCGCCTTCGGGCTGCTGCTGCTCCTCCGGTTCGCCACGTCCTGGCTGGGCTGCTGGCTGGGCCTGCTGATCCGCAACGAGGAGATCGCCGGTCAGCTGGGCAGCGCCACCTTCATCCTGCCGCTGCTGTCGAATGCGTACATCCCGACCGACAATCTGCCGGGCTGGCTGCGGACGGTCGCGGAGTGGAACCCGATCAGCGCCATGGCCTCGGCCACCCGCGAGCTGTTCGGCAACGCGTCCCCGGCCGCCGACGCGGCCTGGCCGGTCGCCCACCCGGTGGCCGGGACGCTCGCCTGGTCGGTGGTGCTCCTCGCGGTGTTCGTGCCGCTGTCCGTACGGCGTTACGCGCGCGGCGGCGAGTGACCGCTCACCGGAGCAGCGTGGCGGGCCGGTCCAGAGTGCCGAGCAGGCTGATGAAGCTGGACTCCAGGAAGGCACCGAGCTCCGTCAGCGCGTCCGGCTCGTCCAGCGGCCAGTTGGTCACGGCCTCCTCGGCGAACGCCATCCAAGCCCGCGTGGCGATGGAGAGCCGGGGCGAGCCGGGCATCCCGAGCCGCCGCTGCCCCTCCTCCACCCGCCGGGCGAGGGTGCCCCTGGTCCCCTCGACGATGTCCTCCACCGCGGGGTGACTGCCGGCGGCACCGCGGACCAGGGCGAGATACACCTTGCGGTGCTCCAGTACGTACGCCACGAAACCGGTGATGAACGACCGCAGCCAGGGGACGGGCTCCAGCGAGGAGTCCGGTTCCGTGGCTGCGGCGAAGTTGTCGCACTCCTGCCGCACCACGGCGCGGTAGAAGTCGCGCTTGGAGTCGAAGTAGTGGAAGAGCAGCCCCCGCGAGATCCCGGCCCGGCGCGCCACCTCGTCGGTGGAGAGCTCGTCCAGTGACCGGTCGGCGAGCATGTCCAGGCCGATGGCAACCAGCTGGGCCCTTCGTTCGTCGGGACTGAGGCGCGCGGCTCGCTTTTCGGACATGCGAACAGTCTAGAAGTACTTCGGAGCCGAATTATTTCGGCACCCGTTCCGCACCCCCGTTCCGGTCCGCGTACCGGGCCGGACGGTCCGGCATCGGCGGGATCACCGTGTCGGGCACCTCCTCCGGCAGCCAGTGACCGAGACGTCACCCGGTGGCGGCGGAGACGGCATGCCACGGACATCCTGCAGCTCCTTCGCGAGCCGGTGTGCCTCGTCGGTGAATTCGGGCGGGCCGATCTGTGTCATGTTCTCGTGCAGCAGCTCGGCGAAGGACCGTGACGGCAGCTGGTTCCAGCAGGCCGAGGTGATGCGGTGACGCACCGTCGTCCGGCTCGCCTTGGCCGCAGCCGTCGATGGCCGCCGCACCGACGCCCGGCGAACACACCGAAGCGCTGCTGCGAGCCCTGGGGATGACGGGAGAGCGGACAGCAGCGCAGCGCCGGGACGGTGTGATCGCCTGCGCGGCCCCGAGCGGGGGGCCTGGGCGACGGACCCTGGCCGGGGAGCCCGGGCGTGGACCCGAGCGCGGTAGTGACGGGCCGTCGGGTCAGTGGCGGCTGCCGAAGAGCGAGCGTCGCAGTCGTCGCAGCGGCGCGAAGAGCGAGACCCGCGCACTCTTGCTCCGGCGGCTGTGGGCGGCATCGCGCGAGGTGAGCTCACGCATCAGCAGCGTCGCCTCCGCGGCCTCCCGCTGCGGGACGGCAGGGCCGCCGAGCACCGCGAGATGGCGGTCGAGGCGCGAACTCGTCGCACTGCTCCCGCATGTGATGGCAGGCACACGCGGCCTGCTGCGCACCGTTATCTGTTCCATGTCACTCCCCACCCGTACGAGGGCACCCGGCCCGGGCAGGTTAACCCTATCCCCCCGCGACGACACTCGTGTATCCCGGTCACAGGATTGAGCACACACATACGGAGGCTGACGACCGGCCTCTGAATCCGCCCGATTCCAGGGCGAGTTGGACAGAACGGAAGCGGTTCGCCCGCAATGAGTCGACGGGGCGCCGGACGGAGACCCCTGCGGACGGGGCCTCCTACCCGTCAGACGGCTGGACGGGCCCGGCGCATGTACTGGGCGGGGGTCAGGCGGCCGAGTTGAGGCCGGGCAGGTAGCCGCCCGACTGTCCGGCTGCGGTGGGGTGGTACGACTCACCGATGTTGAGCCAGTTGAGGCTGTGCAGCCAGGCGCTTCCGGAGCAGATCTCGTGCCCGGTGAATTTCCCCGTGACATCGGCGAAGGTGAAGCCGTGGTCGGCGGCGCGCTTGGCGGTCGCCGCGTTGAGGTAGTCGGCGGCACCGTTGATCGCGGTGCGCACCTTGTCGCTCAGGCCGACGACACAGCTACCACCGATCTTGTAGAAGCGCGGGTAGCCGAGGACGACGACATGAGCGGACGGCGCCTTGGTCCGGATCGCCGAGTACACCGAGTCGAGGTTGCCGGGCAGGGTGGTGTCGACATAGCTGCGGGCCGTGGCGATCCGGCTGAGGCAGGTGGCCTCCGACTGGAGGACACAGGTGGTCATGACGTCGGAGAAACCGGCGTCATTGCCGCCGATGGAGATCGAGACGAGGTCGGTCGAGGCACTGAGAGGGCCGAGCTGGTTGGCCTTGACATCACCCGTGCGGGCACCGGAGCAAGCGGTGAAGCCGAAGGACGAGGGCGAGTTGGCGGCCGCCCAGAGTGCGGGGTAGGCCTTGGTGCTGCGCTTGCAGTCACCGCTGGCACTGTCGTAACTGCCGGATCCGACACCCGAGGAGTACGAGTCGCCGAGGGCGACGTAGTCGACGGCCTGAACAGACTGTGCGGCGTTGGCGGTGGCCGCTCCGGTCAGAGCGAGTACGGCACCGAGCAGGAGCGAGGACGAGAACGCCACGAGTCTGGACATTTTCATGGAACCTCCCTTGGACCGACCGGCAGGATCTCCGCCTGGTCTGCCGTGTCCGTGGTAGCAGTACCCACACCCCTATCGGAAGTGTCCATGCCAAGTTGGTCCAATGAGTTCTCCTGCGCGTCCCGCTGAGGTTGCGTCACGTCCGCGGTCCGCCCGCCGGAAGCAGGGAGGAAGGTGGCGAAACCTGGGTGCGCCGGGTGCCCCCTTGCCGGATCATGGGCGCCATGTCTGCCAACCCTGAGTCCGCTCTCCCGATCCGGCTCACCGTCGACGACAGCGATTCCCCGTCCGACGTCGTCGACGCGCTGTTCCTCGGCCGCTTCGCGACGGGCGAGCAGCCGTACTCGCACAGCTCCTCCCTCGACCGCGTCAAGGCAGGGGCCACCTTGCTGCCCCCTGCCGCCAAGGTGCTGCGCGCCGCCCGCGACGACGACCGCAGCGCCACGCTCGCCGAGGGCGACGGCTGGACGCTGCTCATCTCGCGGTGGAACCGCGGCGCCGATGTCACGGTCACCGCGACCAGCCCGGAGCTGGCGCAGAAGATCCTCGGCCAGGCGACGGACGGCGCCCAGGACGAACCGGAACCACAGCCCGAGAATGTGACGATGGGCTTCTGGTACGTGTCCCCGCGCCGCGGCCCGTACCGCACCACCCGGCAGATCGCCGCCGGCACGTGGGACGAGGTCCGCAACAACTACACGGCGCCGGTGGCCGATGCCATGGACCGGCTGATGAAGGTCACGCCCGACGACATCGCCGGCCGGCTGCTCCTGCTGCACGGCCCGCCCGGCACCGGCAAGACGTCCGCACTGCGCACACTGGCGCGCTCGTGGCGGGACTGGTGCCAGGTCGACTGCGTGCTCGATCCGGAGCGGCTCTTCAACGACGTCGGCTATCTGATGGACATCGCGATCGGTGAGGACGACGGCACGGCGAAAGGCCGTTGGCGGCTGCTGCTCCTGGAGGACTGCGACGAGTTGATCCGCGGCGAGGCCAAGCACACGGCGGGCCAGGCGCTGTCCCGGCTGCTGAACCTCACCGACGGGCTGCTGGGCCAGGGCCGCAATGTGCTGGTGGGCGTCACCACCAACGAGGACCTGGAGCGGCTCCACCCGGCCGTGGTCAGGCCGGGCCGCTGCCTCGCCAGGATCGAAGTGGGCTCACTGACCCGCAAGGAGGCGGCGGCCTGGCTGGGTACGGAGGAAGGGCTGGGCCGCGAGGGCGCCACGCTCGCCGAGCTGTACGCACTGCGGCGCGGCAGCGGTCCCGCGTCGGTGCCCAAGCAGGATTCCGGCGCGGACGCGGGCCTGTACCTCTGAGCCCGGCGAAACCAAGCCCGTCCGGCGCTCGATGACATCTTTCAAGCCGTCCGGCGTCTGAGGGCGTCCGTCGAGCCCGTCCGGCGTCTGAGTACGCCCTTCAAGCCCGTCCGGTGTTGGAAGACAGGCCGGCGGCCGTCCGGCGCCGGGCTTCGCCCCGCCCCGGCCCCCGGCTCATCGCGCCGCGTACGCCGCCCGCACCGCATCCTCGGCCAGGGACAGCGCCTCGGCCCGGGACAGGCCCAGCCGCCGGGCCTGCTCCGCGTATTCCTGCGCCGCGGCCGCCGCATGCCGGTCCGCCGCATCACCGGCAGCGGCGATGAACGTGCCGTTGCGGCCGCGGGTCTCGATCACCCCGTCGGCCTCCAGCGCCCGGTACGCCTTGGCGACGGTGTTCGCGGCGAGGCCGAGCTCCTCGGCGAAGCCGCGTACGGTCGGAAGTCTGAAGCCGACGGGCAGCGCGCCGGAGCGGGCCAGTTCGGAGATCTGCGTGCGCAGTTGCTCGTACGGGGCGGTACCGGAATCCGGATCAAGGGCGATCTTCAGGGTCACGTGCCGATTGTCCCCCACCGCCGGAAAATCAGCGGCGCCCCGTGCGGGACCACGCGTAACGTCCGGCCCATGACTGTCCTCGTTCGCGACTTCCTGCCCGCCGACGCAGAGGCCTGGGTGCAGGTCCGGCGTGCCGCGCTGCCCTACATGGTGACGACTCCCGAGCAGGTCGCCTTCGATCTGGCCTCCGCCCATCCCGACAAGCGCTACCGGCTGCTGGTCGCCGAGGAGGACGGTGAGGTCATCGGGACCGCACAGGTCGGTCTCGTCCACGACGGCCCCGAACCCGGCCAGGCGTTCTGCAATCCTTACACGCATCCGGACCGCACCGGGCACGGGGCAGGTGGGTTGCTGCTGAACACGGCCGAGGAGTACCTGGCGCGGGAGGGCGCGCTCGCGATCTACACCTGGGTGCTCGACACCCCGTCGAATCGCGGGTTCGCCGAGAAGCGCGGCTATGCGCCGAGCCGCTCGGCGCATTTCCTCCACCTCGATCTGGCGGGTGGCTCACTGCCGCCCCGTCAGGAAATCCCGGCGGACGTCGAGCTGCGTACCGCCGCGGACTTCGCGGACGATCCGCGCCCGCTCTTCGAGGCGGACGCCGAGACCACGGCCGACGAGCCGAGCGACACCCCGGCCGAACTGTCCGACTACGAGGACTGGCTGAATCGGATCTGGCGCCACCCCGGGCTCGACCACGAGTTGACTTCGGTCGTGGTGGCCGACGGGAAGGTGGCGGCGTTCAGCGCGGCGCAGACCGACGGTCTGACCCGCTACATGTCGGGGATGACCGGCACCCGCCGGGCGTACCGCAACCGGGGCCTGGCCAGGCTCGCGAAGAACGACTCGCTGCACCGGGCGCGCGACGCCGGGTACACGGACGCGTACACCGGCAATGACGCGGACAACGGTCCGATGCTGGCGGTCAATCGATGGTTCGGCTACGAGATCTGTGCCACGGAGGTGCGGTATGTCCGCAAGCTCGGCTGAGACCGCGCTGGTGGTCGCCCTGGTGAAGGCCGGGCGGACCAAGATCCGCTACCCGGCGGACGTGGTCCGCGACGACGGCACCCGGGTGACGGTGCGTGCGCCCTGGGCGGCGCCGGGGGTCCGTGACTTCGGCTTCGTACGGTTCGAGCCGGGCGATGTGTTCACCGAGCACTACTGGCGCGACCGCTGGTTCGCAGTGAAGGAGGTCCGTACCGGCGCGGGCGAACTCAAGGGCTGGTACTGCGACATCACCCGCCCCGCCGTGCTGCGCGACGCGGAGCTTCTGGTCGAGGACCTGGATCTCGATCTGTGGGTGTCGGCGGACGGCTCGTCCGTACTCCGGCTGGACGAGGACGAATTCGAGGAGAGCGGTCTCGCCGGACGCGATCCGGCGGCGGCCGATGCGGCCCGCCGGGCGCTGGACGAGCTGGAACACCTGGCCCGGGCGGGGGGCCTCGCGACGCTGCTGGCCTGACCGGCCCACGGCGACCGGCCGGTCCCGCCGCTCTGCTGGAGGCGCCCGCCGAGGCGATCGGCGCCTTCATGGGCGGCATCCGCACCCGCCACGTCGGCACCGAACAATTCCTGCACGGTTGCGGTGCCGACGCCTCGGTGATCGCCACCCGACTGGCGAACCGGTGCTCCATGCCCGTCGATGCATTCGGGGAGAGCATGCCCGCTTTGTACTGAATTTCCGTGAATCCGGTCCGGTTCCGTCGCCGGAACCGGACAACGGACACCCCTGACCCGTCGGAACGCAGTTCCCGTGATGACCAGTTGATCTACAGTGCTCAGGTCAGTTCCCCACCCGGTGACCTGAGAAGGAATCACGGATTATGCCCAGTGAGACGTTCGAGTTTCAGGTGGAAGCGCGCCAGCTTCTGCAGATGATGATCCACTCGATCTACTCGAACAAGGACGTGTTCCTGCGCGAACTCGTCTCCAACGCCTCCGACGCGCTCGACAAGTTGCGGCTCGAAGCACTCCGCGACGACTCGCTCGGCGCGGATGTGTCCGACCTCCACATCGACATCGAGACCGACAAGCAGGCCCGTACGCTGACCGTGCGGGACAACGGCATCGGGATGTCGCACGACGAAGTGGTCCAGCTCATCGGGACCATCGCGAACTCGGGCACGGCGAAGTTCCTGCGGGAGCTCAAGGAGGCCGAGGACAGCGCCGCGGCCGAAGGGCTGATCGGCCAGTTCGGGGTCGGGTTCTACTCCAGCTTCATGGTGGCCGACGAGGTCACGCTGCTCACCCGGCGCGCAGGCGAGAGCCAGGGCACCCGCTGGACGTCGACCGGCGAGGGCACGTACACGATCGAGACCGTCGACGGCGCTCCCCAGGGCACCTCGGTCACACTCCGGCTCAAGCCGGAGGACGCCGATGACCGGCTCTACGACTACACCTCCCCCTGGAAGATCAGGGAGATCGTCAAGCGGTATTCGGACTTCATCACCTGGCCCGTCAGGATGGCCCCGGAGACCGCTGCCGACGACGCCGCGGACTCCGGGGCAGGGGACGACGACGCCCCGCGCGAACCCGAGACCCTCAACTCGATGAAGGCCCTCTGGGCGCGCTCGCGCGACGAGGTCACGGACGACGAGTACCACGAGCTGTACAAGCACATCAGTCACGACTGGATCGCCCCGCTCGAAACCATCCGGCTGCAGGCGGAGGGCACCTTCGAGTACCAGGCGCTTCTCTTCATCCCCTCGCACGCGCCCCAGGACCTGTTCATGCAGGGGTACAAGCGCGGCATCCAGCTCTATGTGAAGCGCGTCTTCATCATGGACGACTGCGAAGCGCTGATGCCGCCGTACCTGCGCTTCGTCAAGGGCGTCGTCGACGCTCAGGACCTGTCGCTCAACGTGTCGCGCGAGATCCTCCAGCAGGACCGCCAGATCCAGTTGATGCACCGGCGTCTGGCGAAGAAGGTGCTGTCGACGGTCAAGGACATGATGTCCGCCGACCCGGAGCGCTACGCCACGTTCTGGCGGGAGTTCGGCCGCGTCCTCAAGGAGGGGCTGCTGAGCGACTTCGAGAACCGCGACGCCATCCTCGGTGTCGCCTCCTTCGCCACGACCCACGACAAGGACGAGCCGACCACTCTGCGGCAGTACGTGGAACGGATGAAGGACGGCCAGGAACACATCTACTACCTCACGGGTGAGTCCCGGCAGGCCATCGAGAACTCCCCGCACATGGAGGCGTTCCGGGCCAAGGGCGTCGAGGTGCTGCTGCTGACCGACCCCGTCGACGAGGTGTGGGTCGAGGCGGAGCCCGAGTTCGACGGCAAGCGGCTGCGGTCCGTCGCCAAGGGCGAGGTCGACCTCGGCACCGAGGAGGAGAAGAAGGAGGCCGCGACCGAGCGCGAGAACCGGCAGCAGGAGTACGCGGATCTGCTCGCCTGGATGACGGACCGGCTCAGCGAGACCGTCAAGGAGGTACGGCTCTCCTCGCGCCTCACCGTCTCGCCCGCCTGCATCGTCTCGGACACGCACGATGTGACGCCGGCCCTGGAGAACATGTACCGCGCCATGGGTCAGCCCGTCCCCCACGTGAAGCGCATCCTCGAACTCAACCCGGAACACCCGCTGGTCAGCGGTCTCAACCGGGCACACGCCGAACGCGGCGAGGATGCCGGCAGCGGCCTGGAGGAGACGGCGGAACTCCTGCACGATCTGGCGCTGCTGGCCGAGGGCGGCGAACTCGGCGACCCGTCGCGCTTCGTCAGACTGATGGCCGACCGCCTTGAGCGCACCCTGTGAGTGAAGGACGCAGGCCCTAGTCCCGGCGCCGCGCCCATACATCGGTGTGCGGCGCCGGGTCCTGAGGCGTCGGGCGGGCTTGCTGGATTCCGGCGACCAGCTCCACCTCGTACCCCGCCGCGTCCTCCAGATAGGCGGCGATGTGCCCGTCCCCGCCCGCGTGCGGGTAACGGTCCGGGAAGAGCGGCCGCCAGCCGTGCTCCGGGGCCCCGGCCACCAGTGCGTCGAGGGTGGCCCGGTCCCGGACGTGGAACGCCAGGTGGTTGAGCCCGGGGCGGCGGCGGTCGTGCGTCCCCCCGGCCAGATCCGGTGACTGCTCGACCACCACATAGCTGTCGCCGCGCCGCCAGCTCCGCCCGTGTTCCCAGCTCTGGTACGGGACATGGCCCAGCGCGCCGAGCAGCCAGCCCCATCCCTGTTCGGCCGCCGGCAGATCGGGCACCCACAGTTCGATGTGGTGCACCCCGCCGGTGCGGGCCCCGCCGGCCGGCAGCGGGACGGCGCGGCGGATCGCGTGCGGCTGGTACGCCACGGTGTCGCCGTCCTCGTGCCAGTGGATCAGGAAGTGCTCCCCCGCGCGGTAGCCGTCGAGTCCCGCCCGGCAGTAGGCGACGATGTCGTCCGGAAGGGCGTCCAGCGGGAACCACGCCAGCTCGGAGCACTTGTCCGGTTCACGGTTGTACGGCGGGCGGCCGGGGTCGTACTCCGCCTCGAAGAACCAGCCGGTCCTGGGACTGCCGCCGGGGCCTCGGTGCTGCATGACCAGCGCGACCCGCAGCTCGTCCGGGCCGAGTTCGACACCGATCTCCTCGGCGGCCTCGCGGATCATCGCCTCACGGACGTCCTCACCGTCCTCGACATGTCCGGACGGGCCGTTGAACAGCCCGTCCGCGTAACCGGTATTGGCCCGTCGGGCGAGCAGGACGTCCGGGCCGCGGCGGAGGATCAGATGCACATCGACGACCTCGGTGTGCCGGTGCGGCGGTTCGGCGCGGGCCACCAGGGCGTAGCGCTCGTCGTCGACCTGCTTGCCCCACAGGGTCGGATCGTCGGAGAGCCGCTCGTGATGGATGCGTTCGGTGAGCTCCGAGAGAAGTCCGGTCAGCCGCTCGGCGGAGAGGCCGACGCCGCCCCAGACACCTTCGATCAGGATCAGCCGGCCGCCGGGCCGCAGCAGGGTGAACCAGTGGCGCAGGACCGCCGCCGGATCAGGCAGCAGAAACACGACATGTCTGGCCATGATCACATCGAACTGCTGCTTTCCGACCGGTGGTTGGGCCGCATCTCCGAGAAACACCCCGGTACCCGTCCCGGCGAGCTTGGCCCGTGCCTGCTCCACCATGCGCGGCGACCGGTCGACGGCGGTGACCCGGTGCCCCTGCCCGGCGACGAGCAGCGCAAGGCTTCCGGTGCCGCATCCCAGGTCGAGCACCTCGGAGCGCTCACCGGGCAGCCAGCTCTCCAGCCGCTGCGCCCAGGCGTGCCGGACCGCCGGGTCGAGCAGCCCGTGGTCGGGCTCCTCGTCGAAGGAGTCGGCTGCGGAATCCCAGTCGATCGTCGTCATGAGCCGATCGTGCCATCCGCCGCTGACAGAGTCGATCAGCCGGCCAGCCGCTTGCGGTAGTGGAAGCGGTCGTACGCGCCGTCCGCACGGCGCTCCACCAGCTCGTACCCGTAGCGCGGGTAGAGCTTCTGGTTCTCCCACATCAGGGCGTTGGTGTAGAGCCGGATCTCGGGGAGGCCGAGGCTGCGGGCGTGCGCGTCCACGTGGGCGAGCAGCCGTCGGCCGACTCCCCGGCCGGCCGCGTCCGGGTGGACGGCGACGGACTCCAGGAAGAGGTGGTCGTCGTGCGGTACGAGGACCAGGACGCCGACGACGTCCAGGACCCCCGTCACGTGCACCCGGCCCGCGGCGACATCCGCCGCGTGGTCCGCCTCCATCGGTGCGGGTACGAGACCGATGCGTTCGATGTAGTGACGGTAGGCGGCGTCGGTGACGGCCCGCACGGCGGGGACGTCGGCCGGGGTGGCGAGGCGGATCTTCTCGGAGGCTTCGGCGGTCATGTACGCACCGTACGGCCGGTTGTTCTTAATCGCTGCTGAGCGGGTCCTTAAGGCGGTCATAACGATCGCCGTCACCGCGCTCAGCAGCCGTTCTCGGAGCCGGGAGCGGCTAGCTTCTCCTCCGCCCGGACGTGAACCACCGAAGGAGAAACGCCACCATGGCCGCCATCAGGACCGCCCGCCGCAAGGCCTCCGCCATTGTCGCTCTCGGTGCGGCGCCTCTCGCGCTGACCGGCCTCGCCGCGGCTCCGGCCGCCGCCCACGGCTCGCTGACGGATCCGGTCAGCCGGGTCTCCGCCTGTTTCGCCGAGGGGCCCGAGCATCCGAAGTCGGCGGCGTGCGTGGCCGCGGTCGCGGCGGGCGGGACGCAGGCGCTGTACGACTGGAACGGTGTCAACATCGCCAACGCGGCAGGAAATCACCGGCAGTTGATCCCGGACGGCAAGCTGTGCAGCGCGGGCAACGACAAGTTCAAGGGGCTCGATCTGCCGCGCGCCGACTGGCCGTCGACGAAAATGGCGACGGGCACGCACACCTTCCGCTTCCGGGCCACCGCACCGCACAAGGGCACCTTCGAGCTGTATCTCACCGAGGCCGGCTACGACCCGACGCAGCCCCTGAAGTGGTCGGACCTGGAGGCCGAGCCCTTCGCCACGGCCACCGATCCGAAGCTGGAGAGCGGGTCGTACGTCTTCGGCGGCACCGTGCCGAAGCGTTCGGGACGGCAGCTGATCTACACCGTCTGGCAGCGTTCGGACTCCCCCGAGGCGTTCTACGCCTGCTCCGATGTGGTGTTCGACGGTGCGAGCGGCAGTGGATCGGTCGGCGCGGTCCCGGCGCCGACGGCGTCCACGCCGACCGAACGGGAGATCGCCCAGGGAGCCGGAAAATCGTCCGTGGAGCACAGCGGCCATGGTGACGACGACACCCGTACGGGCGCGAAGGTCACCGGGGCCGCTCCGGCGGCCGGGTCCGGGGCCGGTCCGTCCGAGGCGAACGCGCCCGGGCCGGACAGCGCCTCCACCCCCGCCCCGGCGGGCGCGAACCTCGCCGAGACGGGTGGCGACGGCAGTACCCGTTACCTGGCCATCGGCGGTGCGGCCGCGCTTGCCGTGGGTTCGGCCGCACTGTTCGCCTCGGTCCGCCGCCGGGCCGCCGCCGCGACCCGACACGGCCACTGAGCACCGGAGCGAGCCCGGGTCCTAGCCGATGACCGAGGCGCAGGTGGTCGGGGTGGCGTGCGCCGGGTCCAGGGCGTTCGCCACCTCGTGGTAGGCGATCCGGTCCACGGTCCCGATCGCCACATGCTCGGACAGGTCGACCGGGCACAGGTCCTGGAGCAGCACGTTGTGTACGTTCGGTCCGTCCAGGTACTGCGTGCGGTACGGGGTCACGACCTCGTCGTACCTGGTCGCGATGACCGTGTACCGCACCCCGGGCACGGTGTCGCCGCCCGCGTTGAGCTTGGTGATGAACGGGGATCCGGCCATCTGGTCGGCGAGGCCGGGGGTGTTGGCGTTCAGCAGGTCCTCGGCGCCCGGGAAGTACGGCAGCAGTTTCGTCAGGCCGAGGAGGGTGGTGCCGTGATTGTCGGGCGCCAGCCCGATCAGGGCGTTCACCTTGGCGGCGCCGCCGAGGAACTTCAGGTAGTAGTTGGGCATCATGCCGCCCTGGGAGTGGCCGACGATGTCGGCCTTCGGCGCTCCGGTGGAGGCCAGCACCCGGTCGACGAACGTGGCGAGCTGACCGGCCGACTTGTCGATCGGGCCGAGGCCGTTGAAGAACGGCACGCCGGGCAGTTGCCCGTAGTCGAGCGAGTAGACGCAGTAGCCCCGGTTCACGAGGTAGGGGGCGAGGACCAGCCAGTTGTCGATCGAGTTCCCGAAGGTTCCGTGGACCAGGACGACGGGACGGGGATGGGCTGCGGAGGGCTTGCAGGAGTAGTCGTTCCAGCCACGGGAGGTGGCTGTGGCGACGGTGGGGGTGGCTGCAGCTGCAGTGGCCGTGGGGGTGGCGACTGCGGCGACGGCGAGGAGCAGTGCGGCGAGGGTTCTCCGCGCACGTGGGGTGCGCGGCGCACGGGTCCGGGGCAGCATCGTGTGGTCTCCTTGCGGCTCAAGGGAGTTGCGATGTCTGTGCGCCCTGCGGCCCGGACCACAAGTTCTGACTGCTGAATTTCCTATGTGCTCATGTCAAATTACGGGCGAGTAGGGTGGCGTGGGAAGTTACGCGTCGGTAAAAACTGATGAGTCATCAACCATGCGACGTCAAGGGGCCGATCAGGCCGCGAGCCGCCCCGGCATCACGGCCTGCGGGCCGAACCTGGCCCGCAGCCGGTCCGCCACCGCCTCGATCCGGCGTGCCCGTTCGTCCACCGGGTCGAACGACAGCTGGTGCGCGGCCCGTTCGGCTTCCATCAGCCCCTCCGCGCGCAGCGCGATCCCCCGCACCCGGGCCCGCTGCAGAGCGAACGAGTCATGGATCCGGTACGCGAGTTCGGTGAGCGCCGCGGAGTGTGCGGTGGGCTCCCGGAGCGTACGACTGCGGGTCAGCGTCGAGTATCCGGTCCGGTCGGCATAGCGCACGGAGACCGAGAGCCCCCTGCACACCTGTCCGTCCCCGCGCATCCTGGCCCCCAGCTCCTCGGTGAGCGACATGAGCGCGCGGCGCTGTCGCTCCCGGTCCAGCTCGTCGCGCGGGAAGGACCGTTCGGCGGCGATCGACCGCGCGGCTGCGCCCGGCACGACTGTCGTACGGTCGATGCCGCGCGCCCGCTCCCACAGTTCACGTCCGGTCCGTACGCCGGTGATCCGTTGCAGGGTGCCGAGCGGGGCCGCAGCGATCCGGCCGACGGAGTCGAGCCCGTACCCGCACAGGGTGCGGGCCGTCGCTGCCCCCACACCGTCCAGCGCGGCGGCCGGCTTGGCCGCGAGGAACTCCGCTCCCCCGCCCGCGGGGACCACGAAGGTCGTTCCGGGCGCGGCCTGCCGTGCCGCCATCCGGGCCAGCATCGGGTTCTGCGCGGCCCCGATCGCGCAGTCCACGCCGTGCAGGGCGAGCGCACGGATCCGGATCACCGCGGCCAGCCCCTTCACGTCCCGCCCGAAGTAGCGCAGCGCGCCGCGCACATCGGCGAGCGCCCCGTCGGGCGGGACCGCCTCGACCGCCGGGGTGAACGCGCCGAGAAGGGCGAGCAGCCCCTCATGGCCGGCGCTGTCCGGGAGGCCGCCGCCGACCTTGCGGAATCGCAGATACAGGATTCCCGGCGCATCATGTGCAGTGCTCATCCCGCGCTCCCCGGACTCCGGTGCCACAACTTCCTTCCGGTGGCGACGCCTTCGCCGGGCGGCTGGAGGTCGGACCAGGGGTTCATCTCGTACCCGGTGGACATCCGGATGCGACGGCCGTTGTCGGTGGGAGCAGGCTCGGGAGCCTCGGGGGCGCTCTCCTCGGACGAGGGTTCCTCCGCCAGCCGGGCCGCGACCGCGTCGAGTCCGCCGGTACGCCGCAGCTCGGCCAGTTCCGCCAGATTCCAGGCGGCCGCACCGACCACACTCAGGCTCTGCGGTCCGCGTCGCTGCACCACTCCGCGTACCAGCAGCAGCCAGGAATGGAAAACGGTGTGCGCGCATGCGGCATGGCTGTCGTCGAAGAAGGCCAGGTCGACCAGGCCCGTACCGTCGTCCAGGGTGGTGAAGATGACCCGGCGGCCGGAGCGGACCGGCGGTGTCTGGGTGGCCGCCTTGGCGCCCGCGACCAGCACGGTATCCCCGTGCCGTGCCTCGCGCAGCCGCTTGGCGGAGACCGCGCCGAGCTCCTTCAGGAACGCATGGTGGTCGCCCATCAGATGACGGGAGACATCCATGCTCAGGACGCCGAGCTCGGCACTGAGGCGTTCGGCCTCGTTGAGGTCGGGCAGGCCGATGGAGCCGGTCCTGCGCCCCTCGCCGAGCGGGAGCTGCGCGCCACCGGAGCCGGACCGCGCCCCGGTACCCCGCTGGGCACGGTGCAGTTCGGACAGATGCAGCAGCAGATCACGCCGGTTGGCACCGAACGCGTCCAACGCGCCGACCTGGGCCAGCCGTTCAGCGGCCGGCTTTCCCGGCCTGGCCCGCTGCCAGAAGTCCAGCAGCGAGGTGAAGGGCTGCCCGGCCTCGATCCGGGCGACCTCGGCCCCACTGATGCCATGGACGTCCGAGAGCGCGAGCCGTACCCCCCAGACCTCCCTCCCCTTCCCATCATCAGACACCAGTTCGATTCGATGGGCGGCCGCCGACCGGTTCACATCCAGCCCCAGCACCGGCACCCCGCGCCGCCGCGCGTCCGCGAGCAGCAGCCGCTTCGGATACATCCCCGGGTCATGGGTGAGCAGCCCGGCGTAGAAGGCCGCAGGGTGATGCGCCTTGAGCCACGCCGACTGGTAGGTCGGTACGGCGAAGGCGACCGCGTGCGCCTTGCAGAAGCCGTAACTGCCGAACGCCTCGATGATCTCCCAGGTGCGGGTGATCACTTCGGCGCTGTACTTCTTCGCCGCCGCCTGCTGCGCGAACCACACCTTGATCCGGCCCTGCACCCCCGGGTCGGAGAGCCCACGCCGCACCCGGTCGGCCTCGTCCCGGCCGCAGCCGGTCATGATGTCGACCATCTCGATGATCTGCTCATGGAAGACGACCACTCCGTACGTCTCGCGCAGCGGCCCTTCCAGGTCGGGATGCGGACAGCGCACGGGCGCCCGGCCGTGCCGGGCCTCGATGAACGGCCGCACCATGTCGGCGGCGACCGGTCCCGGCCGGAACAGCGAGATGTCGACCACCAGATCGTGGAAGGTGGCGGGCTGGAGCCTGCCGACCAGGTCGCGCTGGCCCGGCGACTCGATCTGGAAGCAGCCCAGCGTCTCGGCACTCCTGATCAGCCGGTACGTCTCCGGGTCGCCCGGCAAAACGGCGTCCAGGTCCACATCCTGCCCCGAGGCCCTCTTGACCTCCGTGACCGCGTGCGCCATCGCCGACTGCATCCGCACGCCCAGCACATCGAGCTTGAGCAGCCCGAGATCCTCCACGTCCTCCTTGTCGAACTGCGCCATCGGGAAGCCATCGCCGCTGGTGGGCATGACAGGCGTACGGCGCAGCAGCGTGGCATCCGAGAGGAGGACCCCGCACGGGTGCATGGCGATACCGCGCGGCAGGCCGTCCAGCGCCTCCACCAGTTCCCAGAGCCGCCCGTACTTCTCCTTCTCCGCCGCGACAGCCCGCAGTTCGGGCAGCTCTTCCATGGCCGCGCGGGCATCACGGGCCCGGATGTGCGGGAATGCCTTGGCGAGCCGGTCGGTCTCGGCCGGGTTCATGGACAGTGCCGCGCCGACGTCCCGGATGGCGTGGCGCACCCGGTAGGTCTCGGGCATGGCGACGGTCGCGACCCGCTCGGTGCCGAAGCGGCCGATGATCGCGCGGTAGACGTCGAGGCGGCGGGCCGATTCGACGTCGATGTCGATGTCGGGCAGCACGAAGCGGCGCTTGGAGAGGAAGCGTTCCATCAGCAGCCCGTGCTCGACCGGGTCGGCGTGCGCGATCCCTAGGAGATGGTTGACCAGGGAGCCCGCGCCGGAGCCCCGGGCAGCAACCCGTACCTTCATCGCCCTTACATCATCAACGACTTGAGCAACCGTCAGAAAATAGGAGGCGAAACCGTGGTAGGCGATGATGTCCAGCTCCTGGTGCATCCGCTCCCAGTAGTCGCGCCTGCGGTCATAGCCGCGCAGCACCATTCCGGCGGCGGCGCGGGAGGCCAGTACCCGCTGGACGGTGCGCCGGCCGGCGCCGACGAGATGTGGTTCGGGGAAGTGGACGGCGCCGAGGCCGAGGTCGCCCTCGGGGTCGACGACGCAGGCGTCGGCGGTGCGCCGGGTCTCTGCGAGCAGCCGGGCTCCGCCGTCCCGGCCGAGCCCGGCGGCGGAGGCGATCCGCTCGGCGGTCTCCGCCATCGCACGGGCATCCTTCAGCCAGCGCTCATCACTGTCGAGCGGGGCGCGGCGGGGGTCGACGGGGACCAGCCTGCGGGCCGCGTCGAGCACATCGGCGACCGGGCCCTGCCCGGGGTCGGCGTACCGGACGGCATTGGTCAGCACGGCCCGCACCCCCTGCTCGGCGGCGAAGCCGACGGTACGGGCGGCGAGCCGCAGCGATCCGGGTCCGGCGCCTTGGCGTCCGTGGTGGACGGCTTCGAGGCACAGGTCGTCGCCGTAGATCTCCCGCCAAGGGGCGAGCAGTGCCGCGGCCCGGTCCGGACGACCGGCGGCCAGCGCCCTGCCGACGTCGGAGGCGGGGCCGAGCAGCACGGTGAGCCCTTCGGCGGGCAGCTCGGACCGGCCGACCAGGGGCTGTCCGGCACCGGCGGGCGCGGGGGCGTGGGCGGCGGTGACGAGACGGCACAACTCCGCCCAGCCCTGCGCACCGTCCCGGGCGAGGAAGGTGACCCGGAGTGCGGATTCATCGACAAAGGCACCGCCGCGGACCGGGGTCCGCAGCCGATGCGTACGTCCGCCTTCTCCCGTATGCTCCGCCGCCGCAGGATCCACCGCGAGCTCCACCCCGAAGAGCGGCCGCACCCCGGCCCTCTCGCAGGCCTTGGCGAAGCGGACCGCACCCGCGAGCGTGTCGCGATCGGTCAGCGCGAGAGCGTCCATCCCCCGCTCCGCGGCGCGCTCCGCCAATCGCTCCGGGTGCGAGGCCCCGTACCGCAGGGAGAACCCGGAAACGGTATGCAGATGCGTGAACCCTGGCATCTGCACCTCCTGGACCGATCCGCACTCACCACCCCTCGCCTTCCACCATAGACCAAATTTCGAACATTCGTACGATACTCGGAGCGCGGGACATGCACCCCGGCCCCGGACCGGCGGTCCGGTCATCCATTCGACCCGGTCCCACCTGCACGAACAGCCGACGCCCCGGACCGTGGGGGCATGACTCGGTCGACCCAGCGCTACGCGTGGGGCATCTGGGGTGGCATCGCGTCGCTGGCTCCCGGTCAGTACGTGCTGGAGATCAAAGCCAGGGCCACGAGCGGTTTCTGGGTCGACACGACCTACCACCTGGAGTCGAAGGCTTCCTGATCCGGACCACTGCGCGAGTGGTCCGGCACGGGGCGGGGAGCGGTGGTCGGGCGCTGAGCTCCGGCCGTGGAGGTGATGACCCTGGACAGGGCTACCGGCGCCCACCTCCACCCCCGTGGCTCGCCGAGAACATCGCTTCCGTCCGGACCCGTCCCGGTGCAGGCGTCGCGAACGTGCAGCCCCAGCGGCTCGCACGGGCGTCGATACAGGAGAAGGCCGCTCCACGCCTCAAAGGCATCTTTTCCCGAAGACTTCGTCAGGAGTTCACTTCTCGGCTGCCCTCAAGCGCCGGGCGACAACTCGTCCGGTTATCACCTGCACCACCACCGCCGGTGCACCAAAGTGCCTGCTCACAGCACTGTCACTGACATGCCATACGATGCGCACACCTGTTCACAACCCTTCCGTTTGAGGATGCCTACGTCATGTCTCCCGGTGTCACGTCCCGTTCCCTGCGCGGTATATCCGCTGTCGTAGCCCTGATCTCGGTCGGAGCGGTGGGATGCTCCGAAGCCCTCGACAGCGCAGAGGCCGGCGCCAAGAAAGTGGTTCGCCAGCGGTCGGTCTTCTCGCTCGCGACCGGCGACTGCTACAACGCGAACAACGGGACATCCAAGGGCGAGGAGTTCAGCGTCGAGGTCGTGCCGTGCAAGGAACCGCACAAGGGCCAGGTCGTCGGTGACTTCAAGATCGACGGGCAGTCGGCGTACCCCGGCGAGGACAAAACCGCACAGATCGCCGACGAACGATGCCCGGTCGAGGCGCAGAAGTTCACCCCCGACGCCTGGGCCCTGCCCAAGGGCGTCGACGTCTACTACTACTCCCCCACCAAGGAGAGCTGGGCGACGGGCGATCGGGCCGTGAGCTGCACGTACACCAAGGAAGCGGGCACATTCTCCGGTTCGTTGAAGAGCAAGCCCCTGAACGCCGACCAGCTCGCGTACCTGAAGGGTTCGAACGCCGTCTACGAGGCCCTGTGGACGAACCAGCCCGAAGCAGAGCATGTCGAGGACGACTTCGCCGGCTACAAGAAGCAGGCCAAAGCCGTCACCGCCGCGCTCGGCACCCACCTCACGGCCCTGAAGGGCATTCAGCAGCCGGAGACCGCCAAGCTCCATGCACGGCTGACGGAGACCGCCGGTGCGTGGGAGAAGGCCGCCTCGGCCGGTGACACGGACGCCTTCTACCTCGCCTACGACCGGGCCTTCGCCGGCATCGACCCGGGCAGGACGATCGCCGCCCGCAAGGAGCTGAAGCTCGCCACCACCGTCCCGGCCGACGAAGCCGAGGTCTGGGCTGGCTGACCCCGTCGGATCACGCCGACGGCCGGGCCCCTGCCGGACGGCGAGGACACCGCCGGATCCCGCACGCCGGCCTGCGTAGGGCCTTCGGTCCCGGCATCCTGGCTTCGGTCAAGTGCCGGGACCGAAGAACAGCCCCGGAGCCTGAGCAGAGATGGATCTCCTGAGCCTGACAATCCTCCGGGCGGAGCTACAGCGGATCGGATGGCGGCGACTGCGTGGAAGTGGCTGTCGGCCCCGGTGCGGTGCACGTACGGGACTCGAAGGTCGCGGGCGGCGGACCGGTGCTGCGGGTCGGCCGGGGCGAGTGGGCGGCGTTCGTGACGCTCGCTCGGGGGGTGACGCCGACGAGATCGCGCCCCCGAACGCCCCCACGGTTTCCCAACGCACCGTCCCGTTAAGTGCTCTGATGGTCCATCATCGAATCGGCGGGAGAAGCCGGGCACGCGGTGCCCGCACCATACGGAGGAGGCACGGAGTGCGTAATCGGGTGCGCGCAACGGACGGGCGGCATCTGGTGGTGGAGCGTCTCGGGGATCCCCGCGGCAGACCGGTCTTCCTGCTGCACGGAATGCCCGGCAGCAGGCTCGGTCCGGCTCCGCGCGGCATGGTGCTGTACCAGCGCAAGACACAGCTGATCACCTATGACCGGCCGGGCTATGGCGACTCCGACCGGCTGCCGGGCCGCTGTGTCGCCGATGTCGTTCAGGACGTACGGGCCATCGCGGACCACCTCGGTCTTGAGCGGTTCGCCGTGGTGGGTCGATCCGGTGGCGCCCCGCATGCCCTGGCCTGCGCCGCGCTGATGCCCGAGCGGGTCACCCGTACCGCCGCACTGGTCGGGCTGGCCCCCTGGGGCGCCGACGGCCTCGACTGGTTCGACGGGATGGCCGCCTCCAATGTGCTTGCGTACTCCACCGCGGCGGCCGATCCGGACGGGCTCGCCGAGTCGTTCATCTCGCGGTCCGCGGCGATCAGGAAGAACCCGGTCAGGCTCATCGACGATCTGCGCCGGGAGCTGACCGACTCCGACCGGATGGTGGTCAACGACGCCGGGGTCCGCACCATGCTGCTGCGCAACTACCGTGAGGGGCTGCGCACTTCGGCATGGGGCTGGATCGACGACGCGATCGCGTTCAGCCGTCCGTGGGGGTTCGACCCTGCGGACATCCCGGGTCCGGTGATGCTGTGGCACGGCGAGAAGGACGTGTTCTCGCCGGTGGGCCACTCCCGCTGGCTGGCCGAGCGCATCCCGAACTCCACCGTCGTGGTGGAACCGGCGGCCGCACACTTCGATGCGCTGCACGTCCTGCCCACGATCCTCAACTGGCTGCTGGAGCCGGCTGCCTGCTGAGGAACAGCCCCGGGAGGGACAGGAAGAGACAGGGAGCGTCCGGCGGCGGCCGGACGCTCCCTCGGCTCATACCGCCGTCGGTTCCAGTTCGCGCTCGAACCGGCGCTCGTCCCGGGCGATCCGGGTCATCGGGTGGTCGTCACCGAGCTGTCGCGACAGCTCCTCGACCGTCTCCGCTCTCAGCCGCATCGCCTCGTCCTTGCGCCCCATCGCATCGAGCGTGACCGCCGTGTTCGACATCATGGCCAGGGTCTCCGGGTGGTGCGCCCCGAGGACATGCCTGAGCTGTCCGGCCACCTTCCGTTCGGTCTCCAGCACGATGTCGAGATCGCCCCGTTCGGCCGTCGCATTGGCCAGGTTCATCACGCAGAACAGGGTGTTGGGGTGCTCCGGCCCGTACACCTCCCGCATCGACGCGACCACCCGGGTCAGCACCTGTTCCGACTCCTCGACCGCACCGGCCCCCAGCAGGTAGACACCGAGGTTGTTCAGGGCGGCCAGGGTGTACGGGTGCTTCTCCCCCGGCACCTTCATGTACTGGTCGACGACCTCCTGCGCGGTGTCCCTGGCCTCGGCCGGCTCGCCCGCCGCGAACAGGTCGGCCGCCAGATTGAGGTCACAGGCCAGCCACTCCGGGTTGGCGGAGGTGTACTTGGCCCGGTACCGGGCACGGGTGGCCACCGTGAGCCTGCGGGCGTCCTCCAGTCTGCCCGCCCGGCGCAGCGACACCGCCAGGCTCTTCGCCGCGCTCAGCGTGCCGGGGAAGGACCGGCCGAGTGTGGCCTTGTAACTGTCGTACGTGCGGCTGAGGATGCCGACCGCGTCCTCGTACCGCCCGACATCACGCAGGTCACGGGCGAGGTTCATGGCCGAGGAGAGGCTGTACGGGTGTTCCGCGCCGAGCACCTCGACTCGCCGGTCGAAGACGTCCTGATCGATCTCCCTGGCCTTGGCGTACTGCCCGATGGACCGCAGGGTGAACGCCAGGTTGTTGGCCGCTGCCAGGGTCCTGGGATGCGAATCGTGGAAGATCTGGTTGAACCCGTCGGTGGCCTCGGTCGCCAGCTCGATCGCCATGGTGTACTCGCCGAGCGTGCCGAGGTCCGTCGCCAGACTGCTGGTGCTCATGTACGTGTGCGGATGCTCCGGTCCCAGGACCTCCCGCTGCGTCGCCAGGGTGATCTCGTCGAGCTCCTTCGCCTCCACATAACGGCCGCGCGAGCGGTAGATGTTGGCGAGGTGGAAGCAGAGGTAGAGGTACTGGATGTCCCGCTCCCCCAGCGTCTCCTTCCAGATGGCCCGCAGCTCCTCGCCGAGGGCGCCCGCGGTCCTGAAGTCACCTCGCTTCCAGAGATAGCGGACCCGGTCGATCAACAGCCTGCGGGCCTCGGGCTCCTTGCAGTTGCGGGCGTCGGACGGGACGAGGTGCGGCCAGAGAGTGGCGAACTGC
This sequence comes from Streptomyces sp. NPDC058239, assembly GCF_042882185.1. Taxonomy (NCBI): domain Bacteria; kingdom Bacillati; phylum Actinomycetota; class Actinomycetes; order Kitasatosporales; family Streptomycetaceae; genus Streptomyces; species Streptomyces sp. NPDC058239. The sequence goes on along the minus strand of NZ_JBHVWS010000003.1, from coordinate 72,696 downwards.
GGCCAGGTCGAGGGGTTGTCGATCGGCTCGTCCTCATCGGGCCGGGCACCCGCCAGAATGCGGTGGACGGCATGCCGGGCGTCGCGCTGCTCCTCCTCGCTGAGCTGTGCCCGGATGACGGCCTGGACGAGACGGTGCACCTGGATGGAGTTGGAGACCTGGTCGACCTTGGCGAGGGCGAACCGGCCGATCTCCCGGATGACTCGGCCCAGCACGAGCTTCTCCTGGAGCGAGGCGTCGTACGGCTTCAGCGCCTCGATCATCTCCTTGCTGTACAGGAGGTTCCCCGAGATCGGCTCGGGGGCGAAGAAGGCACAGAGCTGGAGCAGCCGCACCGCGGCGGGCGAGCGCTCCTTGAGCCGTTCGATGGAGATGTTCCAGGTCGCTGCGACCGGCTGCGGGTAGCCGGCCGGCTGGTTGAGCGCCAGGACCTCGGGGGCCTGCTGCGCCAGCTGTTCCAGATAGGTGTCGATCGGGGTGGCGGTCTCCGCGATCCAGGCCGCCGCCTGTTCGACGGCGAGCGGCAGGTCACCGACTGCGGTGGCCACCTGGGCGGCGTCCTCGTCGCTCAGCCCCGGGGCCCGGCGCTGGAGGTGCTCGATGGACTCCTCGCGCAGGAAGACGTCGACGGGCAGTGCGTCGCCGTGCTGGGACCAGGCCTGGTTCCGGGAGGTGACCAGGATGTGTCCGGAGCCGCCCTGCGGGAAGTAGCGCCTGAGCCGTTCTGGGTCGTCGGCGTTGTCGAAGACCAGTAGCCAGCGGTCCGAGGGCACGCCGCGCCGCAGCAGGTCCACGGCTTCCTGGGAGGCGGCCGCCATGTCGTCGCCGCCCTGGGCACCGAGCCGGACGGCGAGCTCGGCGAGCCCGGCCACCACGTCGTCGGTCTGCTCGGACGATATCCACCAGACCAGGTCGTAGTCGGCCATAAAACGGTGCACGTACTCCAGGGCGACCTGGGTCTTGCCGACGCCGCCGAGTCCGTACAGGGTCTGCGGCTGCGGCAGCACGACGGCCATGCCACCGCCGAGCTGGTCGCGCATCCGCTCCAGGACCAGGGAGCGGCCGGTGAAGCCGGGGTTGCGCGGCGGCGCGTTCCAGATCCTGGGGACGGTACCGGGGAAGCGGGGTCCGGGCGACACACTGTCGGTGAGCTGTACGGGCCGGTCCAGGGCGCGCAACAGGGCGGCGGTGGCATGGACCTCGTCGAGCCGGAAGAGATCGACGGGGTTGCGGTCGATGTAGGGCGCGGACAGCCGTACGTCACCGACCCTGAGCGGCAGCAGATGGCGCCGGCCACCGCCGGGGTCCTCCGCCACGGCGCGCTCCCAGAGGTTCACCGCACGCTGCGACTTGAGGTAGGCGCTGGAGAGCAGCACCACGGTACGGGCTGCGTTCTCCGCAGCGGCGGCCGCCGGTTCCGGGTTCTCCCGCTCGGCGGACACATCGCGCGGTACGACGCGGAACCCGGCCCGGGTGAGCACGGATTCGATCCAGTCGGCCCACATCCGGTTCTCCGCCACATAGCTGAGGAAGAGATCGGCGGGCAGCGCGGGCCTGCGCCGGGTGAACGCGTCGCGGATGCGCAGCCGTACCTCTTCGCCGACCGGCGGCATCGAGGTGATCTGCTGGTCGGTGATGACGGAGGTGAGCCGTTCGAAGGCGGAGAGCAGTGAGTTGGTGAGACCGGCCTCGTCGCCGAAGGTCGCGAGGGTCTCCTCGTAGGCGTAGTAGGGGCGGTACGGAATCTCCACCGCGCCCCAGTAGGCGGTGAGTTCGTCCCCGGACAGATCGCGCGGCAGCCGGTCGAACTTCAGCCGGGCCAGCGCCCGTCCGGCATCGGCCTTCTCCTTCTCGCCCTCGTCGATGCGCATCGGGACGGGGAAGATGGAGATGGGGCGGCCGGTGTAGCGCTCGGAGATCTGCCGGGCGACGGAGGCGGCGCCGTCTATGGACTGGTCGCTGAGGGTGAAGCAGTCGACGAGGACGTCGGGCAGATGGACGGTGCAGATGTCGGCGATGTCGCTGAGACCGGTCCGGCTGTCGATGAGGACGTAGTCGTAGTTGGCCTTCATGTCGTCGCGCAGGGCGTCGAAGAAGTGGCCGCCGCCGAGCCGGTCGTAGAAGTTGTCCCAGTCGAAGGTGGAGACGGTCGCGGAGTATTCGCGGTTCTGCCGCCCGGCGGAGACGAAGTCGAGGGTGCCGCCGTGCGGGAACTCCCAGCCGAGCGCCTCGGGTGTGAGGGACACGGCGTGCGGCTGGATACGGGCGTAGTCGCGGTGCCAGTCGTCGGCGCGCTGGACGGGGCTGGTCGCGGCCCACGCGTACTCGGTGATCAGATCGATGACACCGGTGGTGGCACCGAGTGTCGACGGGTCGAGGAACGGGTGGAAGAACCGGTGGAGCCCCGGTGCCTCCAGGTCCCAGTCGAGGGCCAGTACCCGTTTTCCGTTGGCGGCGAGTATCCAGGCGGTGTTGGCCAGAGCCATGGTGCGCCCGGTGCCGCCCTTGTACGAGTAGAAAGTGACGATGCGCCCGTCACGACTGGCCGTCATCCGTGTCCTCCGCATCCGTCGCAGGGTCGTGTGTCTCGGGGGTGTAGTACGTCTGCGCCATCGGCCCCATCAACCGTGTCCGTTCGGTGTGCCCGCCGCCGGTGGCGGGTGGGTAGACCGCCGCATGTCTCAGGTACTGCTGGGCCGCCACCTCGACCACCTGCGGAAGGATCTGCCCGAAGGCCTCCATGCTGGGTACGCCCTTGGCGGCGACGCGGCAGTAGGCCCGCCCCTGGCGCATCTTGGTCGGCATGGTCTGTTCGAGCTTCTCGGTCAGTTCGGCCTCGGCCGCCCTGCTCTCGTGGTCCTCGCGGTTCCACGGCACGACCATCGTCACCCAGGGGCGGTTCTCGGCGTCGAAGGCGGCGAGCCGCCGGCGCCGGTCCTCGTCCTGCAGGGCCCAGCGGTCGACGAGCAGGATCTCCGGTCGGCTGGGCGGCTGTTTGCCCTCCGGGTGCCCGGACTCCTCGTCGAAGGAGGAGATGGTGGCCTGGTAGTTGAGGGAGCGCACCAGGTCCTCGGCGACATAGGCCAGGGGACGAGCGGCGGCCGGGTGGTAGGGATTCCAGTCCTGCGGGTTGTCGCCGTAGTACTCGGCGTTGCGTCCCTCGGGCAGGTCGTGCCGGGTCGGGGCGGCGATGGTCACCTGCATGGGGCGGGGGCCGCCGACTCCGCTGTTCGGCGGGCCGAAGGCACTGGGCGCCAGCCGGTAGTCGACGGGGCGGCCGGTGCCGATCCGTATGGTGTCCGCGACGTTGACGATGCGCTTGGCGAGTTCGTACACCGCGCGCTCGTACTCCTCGGCGAAGAGCCTGAGTTTGATCAGTCCGTAGAGTCCGTCGCTGACGTAACGGTCCCCGAAGTCGCGGTGGTTGAACTGTAATCGCTCGGCGGGGCCCGGGAGTTGGCTCGGTGGTACCGGCACCCAGAGCGCCGGGACGATCGCCTCGGCCGGCTGATTGGAGCGGGCCCGGTAGTGAATGGCGCGCTGGGCGAAGGCGTACCACTCCTTGCCGCACATCTCGCTGGCGAAGTAGCGCGGCGAGAACAGCGGAACGAACACCCGGCAGGTGGCGAGCACTTCGCCGAGCCGCTCCGACCAGCCCTCGCCGGAGCGTATCTCGCGGTCGATGAACCCGGCGGGCGCGCCCGCGGGCAGATCGGTCATGGCCATCACATGGCCGCAGAGATCCTGGAAGAGCCGCTCGACCCACATGTCGGGGTCCGTTCCACCGCCGTACCCCGGTGTATGTGCATAACTCAAGAAGAAGTACGGCCGATGGTCCGCCGCTCGCTGCTGCGTTGTTGCGTGCACACGACCCCCGTCCTGTGTGAGCACCCGCACCCGAGGATTGAAGTGAATGCGAGCGAATTCATCATTCCGGAGCGGACGTTGCTCCACCCCCATGGCGTTCGGTCATTCAACGCCAGTTTTCAGTCATACGTTCCCAGGTTCAGCCGATCATTCCTTGATCGAATTCGGTCTGCGTCCGTTCCTCCCAGTTGTCCTGTGCGTACCGACGGCCCCGACTAAACCGGAATGCGAGCCTCAGATCTCTTTTCGCATCTGATCCAGCAGCTGTTTTCCACTGATGGTCAGCTCGGCGGCACCCTCCAGAGTATCGAGGGCCTGCGGTACGCCCTCCAGATAGCTCGGCTCGAAAGCCCCCAACGCCATCCGCTCATAGGTGTCGGCCAGCAACCGGGAAAACGGAACTGGTTCTTCCTGCCAGGGCATCCGATGTTCCCAGGAGCCGTCTGCCGCGTAAAGATCCGTGACATCGCCAAGCGCCCGCAATTCGGCCCGCCGGAAGCCCCGCAGCAGCGCGAACGCCAACTCCTCCGCGCTGCCGTCCGGGGAGATCCCCAGAGCGCCGTATCCGTGCTGCCCGACGGCGGGCTCCGCCGGCGCCAGACGGGTCAGCGGTGTGAGGGTGGTGAGGCGGCCCGCCATCTCCCCGGTACGCCCGGGCGCCTTCGTCTCGATCAGCGTCCATGCCTCGCCCATCCTGGCCTCCAGGTCGGCGGCGGCCCGGTCGTCGAGGGCGTCCGCGGCGGGCGCGGAGAAGCATTTGCGGTACGGGTCGAGGTCGTCGAGCACGAGACCGGGCGCCGAACCGGGCGTCGCGAACCGGCGCAACGGCCGCCAGCCGGGACCGGCCGCCTCCGGCCGTACGACCCGTAGCTCGGCCGCGTCGCTCCCTTCCCGCCGGACCAGAAAGCCGTCCTCGGTTGCCCGCACCAGTGCTGTGCCGTGCTCCCCCGCATCCGCGATCCGCAACTCGCCGAGACCGGGCAGGAAGATCCTGCCGCCCGAGAAGGTCACCCGTACGGGCAGATCGAGGCCGCCCCGCACGGCGGCGGCCGCGAGATACACCGGCATCCGATGCGCCACCTGCACGACCCCGGGCCGCTCCTGGGCCAGCTCCATCGCGTGCAGCAGCCAGCTGCGGGTATAGGGGTGGGCCAGCACCTCGTCCAGACCGCGGGCCCCTTCCTCGGACGCGTCGATGGTGGCGGCCAGTTCCCAGACGGACTCCCACCGCTCGCCGCCGCGCCGTCCGATGTCGGCGTTAAGCCGGGCGAGCAGGGTGCGGGTGAGGTCCTGCTGGGCGGCGAGCAGCTCGACGGGCTCGACCACCGCGGGTGCGACAAGGGCCGCTGCGCTGCGCGCCTCGATGCCGCGCACCAGGGCCTCCAGATCGGCGCAGTACACGGACGGGTTGTCGAATACGCCGGACGGCCCCGTGGAGCGGTACCGGTGGGTGTAGAGGCCGCCTCCGCACGAACGTACGACCGGGCATCGGCGGCAGGTCTCGCTGACACCGGCCAGTCCGAGCTGGCGGGCCCGCACCCCGGGGTGGGCCGCGACCTCGTCGAAGGTGTGGGTGAAGACGTCGAATCCGGTGGCCGCCGCGCCTTCGTAGGCGCTCTTGAGCGAGTCGACCTGCTCCAGCTGGCCGTCGGTCTCGACGACGACGAGGTCGGTGGGGGCGAGCCCCAGGGACTCGGTGAGGCTGGGGCCGCCGCTCAGCGTGGACAGCACCGAGGAGAAGAGCCGTACCGGCACCGTGCGCCCCTGCTCCTGCCAGCGGTCGAAGACCGCGAGGAGCCAGTCGGCGTAGGCGGTGGGTGAGCCGTCCGGACGGGGCGGCGGCTCGTCCCAGGTGGCGTGCGGAAGCAGGAAGTCGATGAGCGGCGGGTCGAGCTCGGCGAGAGCGTCGAGGACCGCGCGCGGGTCGTTCTCGATGTCGACGGTGCACAGGAGCCCGAGGTTGAGATGGCGGTAGCGCTCCTGCTGGAGCAGCTCGACGGCCTTGAGAACCAGGGGGTGGCTGCTGCGTCCGTCGGCATAGCGGCGGTGCCGGTCGTTGGCGGCCCGGTCGCCGTCCAGGGAGATGCCGACCTTGACGTCGAACTCGTCGAAGAGGTCGAGATAGCGCGGGCTGAGCTGGAGTCCGTTGGTATGGATACGGAGGTCGAGCTCCGCGATGCCTTCGAAGGCGGAGGTGAGCTCTTCGCAGACGCGCCGCAATCGGGCGGGGCCCGCCAGTAGAGGCTCCCCTCCGTGCAGGATCACTGACACGGAGGGCAGTGCATGTGTCTTGGCATGCTCGGCCAAGCGTTGAGCAGTCCGGAAGATGACATCATCAGAGATTGTTTTCGGCCGGGTTCGCCAGCTCTGATCTGCATGTTCATAGACATAGCAATGGTCACAGGCAAGATCGCACCTGCTGTGAACCTTGAGAACGACTTCGCGGAAAGGGACCAGGGGTCCTGTCATTCCACCAGTCTAGCCAGCCCGAAGGGGTGGTCGGGGCATTGGTTCCCGGTGCCGAGGCGTCGATTCAGAGTGCCGAGTTGAAGGTCGATGCCTGGGTGGGGCGACCGGCTGACGCGGCATGCACACGACCGAGCTTCCGGGCAGCAGCAGCGCCGCGGACATCGATCTCGGCGAGCGGCACACGGTTCTTCTTCGCAACAGCGAAGGAGAGAGAGGATTCAGAGGTCTTCACGGCCGTCCTTGAGGGGGTTTGTTCCGATGGAATGGTTCCAGACAGGAATGCAGCAACGGTATCTGCACCATTGCAGTGTCTGGCGGCACGACTTTACTCTCATGGCTTCGGTTGGCAACTGAGGACGCCCACTTGGAACAAAAGCGTCATGAGGGACCGTCCCGGATCGAACGGAACCACCGATTCCACCATTGAGGTGACGACATAACCGCAGACGGGAGTGAACATGACGGCGATTCCCGGACCGCTGCAGAGCATGGTGTTCAGGAACGCCGACCTGCCGGCGCTCTTCCATCACACGGACGCGATCGCCATCGCAAGCCAGCGGGAGGCAGTGAACACCACCCGCGTCCAGCTGATTCTACTGGTCATCGGCGCGATGCCGGCCGCGGTGCCCTGGCACCTGGAGATAGCTGACACGTTTCAACTCGCCGATGCCATCGGCGTGTTGGCCTATGTGGGTGTCCTGATCACGATGTACCTCACCGCCCAGCGCAAAGCAAAGTCGCAATGGCAACTCAACCGCTCGGCAGCAGAGTTCATCAAATCGATATGCTGGCGTTACTCGGTGCACGGCTCGCCTTTCGACACCACAACCCAGCACCCCGAGGCGGTGTTCGCGAATCGTCTCGAAGAGGGTCTTCAGGAGCTCCGGAAGGTGGGGTGGGCCGACCCCCGCGACCTGACCGCGGATTCTGGCGGGCTGATAACGGACTCCATGCGCGAGTTGCGGAACAAGGCATTCACCGTACGCAAGGAGACATATGTACGGGACCGGCTGATCGAGCAGCGCAGTTGGTACCGCAGGCGTCAGGAGGTGTCCCGGCGGGCCACGCTCGTCTGGTCGACCACCATTGCCGTACTGGCGGCGCTCGCCCTGGTGTTCGCGCTGCTGCGGACGTTCTCCGTCACCCAGTCCTTTGCCCTGACGGGGGTGCTGTCGGCCGCCGCGGCGGCCTGTCTGGCGTGGAGTGAGATGCGCCGTCACCACCCGCTGATCTCGGCCCACTCGCTGGTGGAGCAGGATCTGGAGGCGATGCAGGTGGCGATGGAGACCACGCTGACCGAGCGTCAGTGGCCGCGGGCCGTCTTCGAGACCGAGCGCATCGTCTCCCCGCAGCACACCGACTGGCTTGCCCGGCATCAGATGTGACGAACGATCAGCTGGGGCGGACGCGCGGTCGTATACGAGGACGGCCGCGGGAACCGGTCAGGTGCGCTCCACGCCCTCGCGCCAGATCACTGTGACCGGGCGGCCCAGGCTGCGGGCGTACGTCACGATGTCGCCCGTGCCGCCGAAGCCTCGGGCCGGCCTTCCGTCCCACACGGCGAGCAGCCGGTCGCAGTGGTCGGCGATGTACGCGCCCGCCGCGTAGTACGCCTCGTCGGTGGAGTGCGGGTAGTCCAGCCGGACTTCCCGGACCGCCCGGTCCTTGAGAGCCCGGTAGCGGGCGAGTTCGGCTGCGTCGGCGAAGCAGGATTCGTAGTCGCCGCTGGGGATGACCACGGTCAGATCCGCACCTCGGGCCAGGGCGAGGTCGGCGAAGAGCTGGTCCGCGCCCACCGCCAGGCTGGAGAGGGCCTCCAGGGAGTCTTCGAACCCGCAGAGCGCCGCCTGTAACCCGGCCAGCACATGGGCATGGGCCTCCTGCGGAATGCTGCGATGGCCAGTCACTCCAATGCGTTTCACGGACCTGGAACCCCCTGAGGTGTCTGCCGGGGGTTCCCGGAGGGCATCCCTCCGGAAGGCACAGCATCCGCCCCCGTCTGCTCCTGCATGACCGACCTGCCCCACATCCTCTCAAAAGCCGCGGGGTGAACGGGAGCCCCCGCCCAGGATTCGGGCGGGGGCTCCGTCTCGGCCGACTGCCTGTTCGAGGCCGGACCGGGGTGCCTGGCGTCAGTAGACGCTGACCCCGTACGCGCTGAGCGCCTCGGTGACCGGCTGGAAGAAGGTCGTACCGCCGGAGGAGCAGTTGCCGCTGCCGCCCGAGGTGAGACCGATCGCCTTGGAGCCGGAGTAGAGCGGACCGCCGGAGTCGCCGGGCTCCGCACAGACGTTGGTCTGGATCATGCCGTAGACGATGTCTCCACCGCCGTAGTTGACCGTGGCGTTGAGGCCCGTGACGGTGCCGCTGTGGATGCCGGTGGTGGAGCCCCGGCGGGTGACCGACATGCCGACCGTGGCATTGGCCGCGCTGGTGATGTCGACGCTGCCGACGGTGCCCGGGTGGGCGAGCGAGGTGTTGTCGTAGCGCACCAGGCCGTAGTCATTCGTCGGGAAGCTGGACCCGACCGTCGGGCCGATGCTGGTCGAGTTGGAGGAGTTGGTGTACCAGGGCGGGTTGCCGTCGGTGCAGTGACCGGCGGTCAGGAAGTAGTAGGTGCTGCCGCTGCGGACGTTGAAGCCGAGGGAGCAGCGCCAGCCGGGGGCGTAGATCGCGTCGCCGCCGGAGAGCAGCTTGCTGAGCTTTCCGGAGGTGCGCTCGATCCGCAGGGCGCCGGCGTTGGCTCCGGCGGACTGCTTGATCTGCTTGATCTCGGCCTGCGAGACCGTGCTGTCCGCGGTGACCACAAGGGTGTCGGTCGCCGGGTCGATCCTCCAGGCGGTCCCCGCCACATCGGCGCCGAGCACGGCGTCGCTCGCGGCGGAGAGCTGGTTGGCGCTGAACGTTGTGGCGGTGTCGGCCTGGGCGGCGGGGACGGCGAGTGCGGCGACGGCGACAAGGCCTGCGGCAATGGCGACAGCCCTGCTGCGTCTCGCGGTACCGCTGAGGGGGGTGGTGCGCTTGATCCTCACTTTTCATTCCTCCCGGGGGGAAGTCGGGGGTCCGCCTGTGGGGTGGTCGGACCCGTGAGGCGCAGTCGTTCGCACGGCATGCCCGCAGTACGGAATGCCGTGTTCCTGACAAGCGCTGCTCGGGAGTATTCAAGGCGTCAACTTCTGGCGCAAGAGGGCCTTCTGGCCTGAACTTGTCGGACTGCACGAGCGTCCCCGGCAGCACATGGGCTGCCGGGGACGTTGTCCCGAGGGGATGTGGCAGTGCGTCAGCCGTCGACGCGGTTCCGCTCCCCCGCCTCGACGGCGATGGGAAGGGTGTTGCCGGGCGGCGGGAAGGGGCAGATGAAGTGGTCCGCGAAGGCGCAGGGCGGCAGCAGCGCACGGTTGAGGTCGACCGTCACACTGCCGTCCTCGGACGGGGCCGCGGGCCGCAGGAACCGGAAGCGATAGCTGCTGTTTCCACTGGTGGCATCTGCGAAGACCGCCCAGAGCGAGCCATCGGGCTCGACCGCGACCTGCAGCGTGTACTCCGTGCCGTCGGCCACGAAGGCGATCTCGCCGGCGAGTCCGAGGCCGCGCTCGACTCCGTCGGCGTTCTCGACCCGGACCGTACGGGCGCTCTCGTACGGGCGGAAGGTGCCCGGCAGCGCCCAGCGGGCGTCGTACGGGGTGGCCTCGATGGCCCGGAAGGCGCGCCGTGCCGCGGAGTCCGGGTCGAAGTCCCTTACCGCCCAGAGCCCTTCGCGACTCAGCACGACGAGCCGCCGCTCGCCGTGCGCGACGCGGGACTCGCCGATCGGGCCGCGGTCGGCGGTGAGGCGGACCTGGCCGGTGAGGGGCTTGCCGTCGACACTCAGACCGTCCGCGGCGGCGGCGCTGAGCACCAGCTCCTCGCCGTCCTCCCGCCACTGCCCGGGCACCCCTGGAATGTGGCCCTCCGGGTAGTCGGAGAGCCAGTGGGTGCCGGTGAGGGAGAGCGGTCCGTACGGTGCGGCGACCGTGGCGGTGCGCTCCTCGTGCCAGTGCTTCCAGTCCTGTGCCGCCTGCCCGGAATCGTGCGGCTGCTGTGCGTCCGTGCTCATGCGATCAACCTTTCCATACCGGCTCGGCGAGCCCGAGATGCGACCGCAGTGTGGGACCCGTGTACTCGGAGCGGAATGCACCGCGCTCCTGGAGAAGCGGGACGACCCGGTCGACGAAATCGTCCAGGCCGCCCGGCGTGAGATGGGGAACGAGAATGAATCCGTCGGCGGCATCGGCGGCGACGAACTCCGTCAGCTGCGCCGCGACCGTCTGCGGGCTGCCGATGAAGGACTGCCGCCCGGTCGTCTCGATGACGGTCTGCCGGATGGACAGCCCCTTCTCCTTCGACAGCGCACGCCAGCGGGCCGCGACCGCGAGGGGGTCTCCGTGTCTGACCCGGCCCTGGACCAGCGAGGACTCGGGGTCCGGGTCGGTCTCGGGAAGCGGTCCGTCGGGGTCGTACGAGGAAAGGTCACGGCCCCAGATCTGTTCCAGGGCCAAAAGCGCGTTCTGCGGGGAGACTTGCTGGAGGCGGATCTCGGCCGCCCTCTCCTGGGCCTCGGCATCGCTGTCGCCGAGCACGAAGGTGACCCCGGGCATGATCTTCAGCTCGTCGGCTTCCCGGCCGTACTTCGCCAGCCGCGCCTTGACGTCGGCGTAGAAGGTACGGCCGGCCTCCAGGGTGCCGTGCCGGGTGAAGACGACATCGGCGGCGGACGCGGCGAACTCGCGGCCCTCCGGTGAGTCCCCGGCCTGGATGACGATCGGATGGCCCTGCGGGGAGCGCGGGACGGTGAACTCGCCCTCGATGCCGAAGTGCTGTCCCCGATGTGTGAAGGGGCGCGGGGTGCCGTCGGGTGTCCAGGTGTCCCACAGTTCACGGGCGGTGGCGACGAACTCGGCCGCCCGGGTGTAGGGGGTCCCCCCTGTTCGAGCGAAGCCGAGAACTTGGGGGAGGTCGGCCCGGTCGAGATAGCCGCCCCGCCGGAAGTTCTCCCCGGTGAAGGCGTCCGAGGAGGTGACGACGTTCCAGGCGGCCCGGCCGTCGCTGAGGTGGTCGAGGGTGGCGAGGCGGCGGGCCAGTTCGTACGGCTCGTTGAAGGTGGCGTTGACGGTGGCGGCGAGGCCCAGCCGGTCCGTGACGGCTGCCAGCGCGGCCAGCACGGTGAGGGATTCGGGGCGGCCGACCACGTCCAGGTCGTGGATCCGCCCGTTGTGCTCGCGCAGCCGCAGCCCTTCGGCGAGGAAGAAGAAGTCGAACTTGCCGCGTTCCGCAGTGCGGGCGAGGTGTTCGAAGGAAGAGAAGTCGATCTGGCTCCTGGAGCGGGGGTCCGCCCAGACGGTCGTGTTGTTCACACCCGGAAAGTGGGCAGCGAGATGCATCTGCCTCGGTGCGGTGCTCATGCTCGTCCCCCTTCGAGGGCGTACCGGTTGGCGGGGCGGGCCAGCCCCAGGTGCTCGCGCAGAGTGCCGCCGGGGTAGAAAGTGCGGAACAGGCTGCGGTGCTGGAGCAGGGCCACCGTGCCGTTGACGATCCGTTCGAGGTCGCGCCCGGGGGTGATGGGCGTGAGGTGGAAGCCGTCCGCCGCTCCCCCGCGGTGCCACCGGGTGATCAGTTCGGCGAGGTCGACCGGTCCGCCCCGGTAGTACGAGCCGCCTGCGGCGAGCGGGGGTCCGCTCTCCAGTCCCGGTTCCGGGGCGGTCTCGGCGTCGCCGAGGTCGACGGTGAGCGCGACCAGGACCCGGAGGGCGTCGGGGTCGCGTCCGTACGCCGCGGCGCGCCGGCGCAGATCGGCGCGGATCGCGGCAGCCCGCTCGGGGGCGGTGGCGCGGACGAGGACGACATCGGCGTGGCGGGCCGCGGTCTCGCGGGCCGGGCCGCCCGCTGCGTCGACGACGGTGACCGGGTGTCCCTGCGGGGGCCGGGGCACGATGGCCGGCCCTCGGACGGTGAAGGCGGCACCCTCGAAGTCGACGTAGTGCAGCTTGTCGCGGTCGATGAAGCGTCCGGTGGCGACGTCCCGGATCTCGGCGTCGTCCTCCCAGCTGTCCCAGAGCCGGGCGCTCACGTCCGCTGCCTCACCCGCCTCGCGCCACAGATCGTCGGCGGGTGCTGCCGGGCGCCGGCCGAACAGCCGGGCCTCGGCCTCGGTCGTCGACACATCGATACTCCAGCCCGCCCGGCCGCGGCTCACCCAGTCCAGGGTGGCCACGGCGGACGACACATGGAACGGCTCCGTGTGGGTGGTCGTGACGGTCGGCACCAGACCGATCCGGTCGGTGGCGGGTGCGACCCGGGAGAGCACGGCGAGTGCGTCGAGTCCGGGCCTGGCGAACGAGTCGCCGAGGGTGACGAAGTCCAGGGCGCCGCGCTCGGCGAGCCGGGCGAGGCCGATGTAGTGCTCGGGGGCGTAGCGGGGCGGACCGCCGATCTCGGCGGCCAGGTGAAGAGGTGCGGTCGAAGGCATGGGTGTTACCTCTCGGGGCTCAGTTCTTGGGCTTGGGCAGGCCGGGCGGGTTGATCTCGGACTTCGCCACGGCCTCGTTGGAGAGCCCCCAGCGCTTCAGCACCTTGGCGTACGAACCGTCCTGCACGACGTGGTCGATGGCGGCCGCATACGCCTCGGCCAGACCGCTGCCCTTCTTCGTGGTGGCGGCGATCTTGCCCTGGAGCCCGTCGCCCGCACCCGACAGTGTGCCGACGATCTCGGACTGGCCGGCCGATGCGACGTGGTAGTTGGCGGACGGGCTGGGGCCGAGGTAGGCGTCGATACGGCCGGACTGGAGGGCCAGGTAGTAGTCGGTGTCCTTCTGGAAGTACTTGATGTCCACCGGCTTGCGTCCGGCCTTGACGTTCTGCTCGCTCCAGTCGACGAGGATCTTCTCCTGGTTGGTCCCGGACGCCACGGAGATGGTCTTCCCCGCCACGTCCTTCGGCTCCTTCACCTTCCAGCCGGAGCCCTTCTTGGCCTCGAAGGCGATGTTGTCGAGCCGATAGGTCGCGAAGTCGTACTTCTCCTTGCGCTCCTCGGTGACCGTGACGTTCGAGAGCACTCCGTCGAACTTGGAACTGTCGAGACCGACGAAGAGGTTCTCCCAGGAGACCTCCTCGAACTGCGGCTTCAGACCGAGCGTGTCGGCGATCAGGGTCGCTATGTCGATCTCCGAGCCGATCCGGGTCTTGTCGTCGGTCGCGTAGAAGCCCAGCGGTGGCGAGGCGTCGGCGCTCGCGCCCAGCCGCAGCGTGCCCCGCTCGCGGATGGCCTCGGGCACCTTCGCCGCGATGGCGTCGACCTTCGTGCCTCTGATCCGGTGCTGATCGGGACCGATATTGATACCGGTGCCCTGCTGCCCCTTCGGCTTCACCTCACTGGTGGCGGCGTCACCGGCACCGCAGGCCGTGAGCAGTCCCGCGGCGGTGAGGGTGGCGAGTGCGGCGTAAAGGGTGCGGCGGACGGACACGTGCGTACTCCTTGAAAAGAACACTGAAGTGAACATGGGTGGGGTCACAGAACCTTGGAGAGAAAGGCGCGGGTGCGCTCGTGCTCCGGACGGTCGAGTACGTCGCCGGGGGCCCCCTGCTCGACGATCCGTCCCTCGTCCATGAAGACGACGGTGTCGGCGACCTCGCGGGCGAAACCGATCTCGTGCGTGACGACGATCATCGTGGTGCCCTGGAGCGCCAAGTCCTTGATGACGTCGAGGACTTCGCCGACCAGCTCGGGGTCGAGCGCCGAGGTCGGCTCGTCGAAGAGCAGCAGCTTCGGTTCGAGGGCCAGCGCGCGGGCGATGGCGACCCGCTGCTGCTGCCCGCCGGAGAGCTGCTTGGGGTACGCCCCCGCCCTGTCGGACAGCCCGACCCGGGCGAGGAGCTTCTCCGCGGCGGCGACGGCTTCCTTCTTCGGGCGGCCGAGGGCGGCGACCGGGGCCTCGATGATGTTCTCCAGCACGGTGAGGTGCGGGAAGAGATTGAAGTTCTGGAAGACGAAGCCGATCCGGGTGCGCTGTCGCAGGACCTCGCGCTCACGGAGCTCGTACAGCTTGTTGCCGTCCCTGCGGTAGCCGACCAGGGTGCCGTCGACGCTGATCCAGCCGTTGTCGACCTTCTCCAGGTGGTTGATGGTGCGCAGGAGCGTGGACTTGCCGGAGCCGGAAGGACCGAGGACGACGGTCACCTCTCCGCTGCGCACGGACAGGTCGATGCCGCGCAGCACTTCGAGGCTGCCGAAGCGCTTGTGGACGGAGCGGATCTCGACCATGGCGTCCGTGGATCCGGTGGTGTCGGTGGTGGTGGCGCTCATCGCGCGGCCCCCTTGGCGTAGTGACGTTCGACGTAGTGCTGGAGGACGGAGAGCACGGTGGTCAGGAGGATGTACCAGACCGTCGCGACCATCAGCAGGGGCACGACCCTGCCGTTGCGTCCATAGACGACCTGGACCTGGTAGAAGAGTTCGCCGATCGCCATCACGGAGACGATCGAGGTGCCCTTGAAGAGCGAGATGATCTCGTTGGCGGCGTTCGGCAGGATGGAGCGCATCGCCTGCGGGAGCACGATCCGCCGCAGCTGCCGGTTCCGGGGAATCCCGAGCGCGGCGGCGGCCTCCAGCTGGCCGCCGTCCACCGCCAGTACGCCGCCGCGGACGATCTCCGCCGCATAGGCGGCCTGGTGCAGCGCCAGTCCGAGGACGGCCGCGCTCATCGCGCCGACCAGGTTCATCGTGTCGAAGGAGAAGAAGCCGGGCCCGAACGGGATGCCGAACTGCAACTCCTCGTAGAGATAGGCCAGGTTGAACCAGAAGAGCAGCTGGACGATGAGCGGGATGGAGCGGAACGCCCAGATGTACGCATAGGCGACCGCGCTGAGGAACGGGCTGGCCGACAGCCGCATGAAGGCGAGGACGATGCCCAGCGCGAAGCCGAGGACCGTGCCGTAGAAGGTCAGCTGGAGGGTGACCCAGACGGCCTTGAGGATGGTCTCGGCGGTGAAGAACTGGACGAAGACGTCCCACTCCCAGCCGGGGTTGGTGACCAGGCCGTGCAGGAACTGGGCGAGTACGACGGCGGTGACGGCGACGGCGACCCAGCGCCAGGGGTGGCGTACGGGGACGACGGTGAGTGCGTCGTGGTCGGCGGCGGCGGGCGCGGCGACATGTGGTCCTGTCGCCTTGCCGATGGGTGGATCGCTGGTGAGGGACATGAGGGGTCCTTGAGCTGCAGGTGTACGAGGGTGGGGCGGGGCTTCGCGCGGAGCCGGGGTCAGGCGCCGAGGGGGCCGTCGCTACAGGCGAGGTCCCGGAGGAAGGTGAGCGCCGTGCGCGCGGTGGCGTCGTTCTGCCGGAAGGCCGGGCCGCCGGTGCGCGGCCGGGTGAACGCTCCGCCGGCACGCGCGGTGGTGAACGGGCCGAGCGCGAAGCGGCGCGGATGCGGACGGCCGTCACGGCCCAGGATCCGGCCGTTGTCGGGGTCGACCGAGAGCAGCCCGGTGTCGGTGGCGGCGGCCCCGTCCTCGTACAGATCCTGAAGCAGTGGGCTGCGGGTGCGTTCCAGCGAGGGGTCCGGCAGCCGGGCCTCGACCAGGGCGCGGGCCTCGATCCGCTCCCCGGGCACGGTGGCGCTGCCGGCCCGGAAGACGCCGCGCCGTTCATCGGCCTCGACGGTCATTCCGGCGCCGAGGAAGCGGACGACACCGGCCCGGGAGAGCGCGAGGAGCTGGTGCAGCCGGGGTCCCGGCGGGCCGGAGGCGAGATAGCTGAAGAAGCCGTGCCACCAGCCGCCGATGTCACCGAGCCGGATCAACTGCCCGTAGGCGGAAAGCAGTCCGAGGAAGACGGCGAGGTCCGGGCTGTGGGCGGGGTCGTGGCGGCGTTCCAGGTCGGCGGTGATGTAGCCCCGCAGCCCCTCCTGCAGTTCGTCGTACGAGGGGTAGCGCATCCCGTCCAGGGGGTGGTCGAGCGCCTCCAGGTCGAGCCGGTCGTCAGGGTCGGGGACGGCGGCCGATACCAGGGCGCGCAGCTCGGGGCCGGCCGGGTCCGCGGCGGCGTACTTCACCTCGAATTCCGGCCAGTCGCCCGTCGTGCGCTCGGGGTGGGCGGTGAAGAGCCGGTGGTAGTGGGCGTAGCCGAGCTCCTTGTCGACATGTGGCCACACATCGCGCCGGAAGTCGACCGGCTCGTCCGTCTTCAGCAGCGCCTCGGTCCGGTCGGGGCCGAGGAAACGCGGCAGCGGCGGCCGTTCGCCCTGCCAGGCGTAGCCGATCTTGGAGTGGTACGGGACACCCCGGCGCGATCCGATGTGGAGCACGGGTTCCCTGCCGGACGGCACGTACTCACCGTTCTCGTACCGTCCGCCGCGGCCCTCGGTGAGCAGCACCATCAGATCGACGAAGGCGAGTCCGAAGCCCCGGACTATGACCGGTTCGCCCGCGGGCAGGCCGGTCAGATCAGTGTCCGCGGTGAAGTCGGGCGGCAGGTGGACGAGTCCGTGACGGTCCGCGAAGTCGGCCAACTCGACTTGTTCCGGCTCCGGTTCGGCGTCGAGGTGGCCGATGGTGACGGCGACGAGATCGGCGAGGATCGGCTTGTCGCGCCCCTCCAGCCAGACGCGCTGACGGCCTTCGCGCGGCCCGGTGACGCGCACGGCGCTGCCCCGGTGCCAGTGGACGGCGATGCCCTTCGGGAGCGCGGCCACGGCATGCTCGTACACCCAGCGCAGATAGACGCTCTGCAGTCGCCTGCTCGGAAAGTCGCTTCCCTCCAACGCCTTTATTTCGGCGAGGAGTCCGACTTCGATGCCGGCCTCGTCCGGGAGCGTGAGACGTCCGTCCCGGATGTCCGCCGCCCAGGTGTCCAGCGCGGGCCCCGGGCGTATCGGCCCTTCCTGCTGGACCGTGTCGTCGGTGAACATCGTGACGTCCTCGGCCATGGAGTTCATCCAGAGCAGCGGCGACTGGTCGTGCCGCCAGATCCGTCCGCCGCCCGGCGGGTACGGGTCGACGAGATGGATGTCCAGCGGGCGGCCCTCGTACAGGCCGGGGGCATTGGCGGCGATGCGCTCGATGAGGCCGGTGCCGCGCGGCCCGGCGCCGATGACGACGAGTGTCGGTGACCGGCTCATCGGGCACCGGCCGTGCCGCGCGCGTAGTGCCGCTCGATGTAGTGCTGGCCGATGCTGAGCAACGAGGTGACGACGGCGTACCAGATGGTGGCGACCAGCAGCAGCGGGATGACCTGGTAGGTGCGGTGGTACACGAGCTGCACCGAGTACAGCAGGTCCTGCACGGCGATGATGCTGACGATCGAGGTGCCCTTGAGGGTGCCGATCAGCATGTTCCCGGCGGGCGGGACGATGGAGCGCATCGCCTGCGGCAGCACGATCCGGCGGAGCCGGCGCCAGGGCCCGAGGCCGAGCGACTGGGCGGCCTCGATCTGTCCGCGTTCGACGGAGAGGATGCCGCCGCGGACGACCTCGGCGGCGTACGCGGCCTCGTGCAGGGTGAGCCCGATGACGGCGACCGTGACGGGGCCGAGGAGGTTCACCGTACGGACTCCGAGGATCTCCGGGTAGAGCGCACCGATGTTGAACCAGAACAGCAGCTGGACCAGGATCGGGGTGGACCTGAAGAGCCAGACGTATCCCCAACTGACCGCTTGCAGCACGCGGTTGCCGGAGAGCCTGAGGACGGCGAGCAGCGTGCCGAGGGCGAAGCCGAGCACCATGACCAGTGCCGTGAGCCAGAGGGTGAGGCCGAGGCCGCGCAGGACTGCGGTGGTGGTGAAGTAGTCGGCGACGACGTCCCATTGGAAGGCTTCGTTGCGGATGACGGAGTTCAGCGCCAGGGCGAGGAGCGCCAGGGCGGCAACGGCCGCCGCCCACTGCCCTGTCCGGCGTACCGGGACGATCCGGAGCCGGTCGGCATCATTGCTCTTCGTGAGCGGGGCGGGGGGAGACGGAGGGCGGGTATCTGTCTGCGCGGACATGCGAAGGCTCCGTGGATGCAGAGATCGAACACGGGGCGTGCCTTCAGCAGAAACACAACGTGGACCGGGCCCCTCAGCACCGGTCCGCTTCCGAGGTAAGCGCTGTTCACTGCGTGTTGTCAAGCTTGTCCACACTGTGAGTCGTACGTCTCAGTTCAGTTGACGGACCACCGGATGCCTGTTCCACTTGGGCCATGCATTCGCAGCAGTGGCTGGTCAAGCGCTCCCACATCGACTTCGGTCGCGTGTGGTCCTCTTCCTGTTGAGCTGACCCCCTGCGTCTCCTCGCGTCTCTGCCTCGCGCCGTGTGCGGCGCCTGAGCACTGTTCCCTGCGTGCCTTCACGTACACAACACCGCTCCGCCCTCCCCTCGCTCCGCCGATTTCCTTCGCCACGACCGTGGTGTCGCTGCGCGCTGCCCTGCTGCCGCGCTTTCGTGCCTGTTCACGGCCGACGAACCTGGAGAACCACGCCTCATGCCCCGAACCCGGCACTCCGCTGCCTTCGCGCTGATCACCGTCGCCACTCTCGCCCTCACCGCGTGCGGGTCCGGCGATCCGGCGGCCGCACCGGCCGGCGCCGCCGGGACCGCGGCCGCCAAGGGAAAGATCCCGACGACGGATGTCGTGTCGTCGGTGCACAGGGACGAGGCCGCGGCGAAGCTGCTGCCCGCCGATGTCCGCGCCTCCGGCACCTTCACCATCGCCTCAAGCATCGGCAATCCGCCCGGCGCCACCTACCTCGAGGACGGCAGGACGGTGGCCGGTACGGACATCGACTTCGCGGACGCGGTGGCCAGGAAGCTCGGGCTGAAGCTGAAGCGCGAGGTGGCCTCCTTCGAGGCGATCCTGCCCGCGCTGGGCAGCGGGAAGTACGACGTGGGTACCGGGAACTTCGGGGTGACCGAGGAGCGCCGCAAGACGATCGACTTCGTCACGTACATCAATGACGGCCAGGGCTTCGCGGTCCGCGACGACAGCAAGCTGAAGAAGGTCACCGATCTCACCCAGCTCTGCGGCCTGACCGTGGGCACCGGCGCGGGCACCACCTTCGAGGTGACGCTGGAGGAGAACAGGCACCTGTGCTCCGACGCGGGCAAGAAGCCGTACGAGGTGAAGACCTACAGCGACCAGGGCGCGATCTGGGGCTCGCTCCAGCAGGGCCGCAGCGATGTGGTGATGTCGACCATCAACGGGCTGCGTTACGCGGTGGAACAGCAGGAGGGTGTGCGCTTCCTCAACGAGTTCAAGCGCCTCGACGTCGGCTTCGCCTTCAAGAAGGGCACCCCGCTGGCGCCCGCCTTCCAGGCCGCGGTGAACGGCCTCAAGGCGGACGGCACCTACGGCCGGATCCTGAAGAAGTGGGGCATCAGCGCGTCGGCGATCAAGACCTCTCAGATCTCGCCGCCCGAGATCAAGTGATCCGGTCCGGGCCGGGCGGGACAGGTCCCGCCCGCCCCGCGAGGCAGGACACCTCGCCTCAGCAGCTGCAGTCGCACCCGCAGTCGCAGCAGTCGCAGGATTCACAGCAGTCCCCGCAGTTGCTGCAGCAGTCACAGGCCTCGCAGCAGTCGCCGCAGTCGCACTGACTGCACAGTCCCTCGCGGCGCTGGTGGCTCCACGGGTCGTTGAAAGTGCCGCAGCACATCTGGCAGGTGCAGGCCAGTCCCGCCCACACCAGGCAGCCCGCGATCAGTCCGCGCCGGTCGCGCGGGGGCTCGGGCGGGGGCTGCGGCGGGCCGACGGGGCTGCCGGGGCTCGGCGCGTACGGATTGCCGGGCGGCGGCCCGAAAGACCCCGTCTGCCCTGAGTCTGACGGAGGGACAGCTCCGTCCGGGACCATGCCGCCCGCCCGGTGCGAGCATGCCGTGGTGCCGAACGCCCGGTCCACCGACTGCCGCAGTTCGTGCACCAGCAGCACATGGGCCAGCTTGACGTCGGTGAATTCCGCGTCCCGCAGCGCCAGCCGCACGCCGCGCAGCGCATCGTCGCAGAGCCGCCGGGCCTCGGCCCGCGTGGTGCCGGTCGCGGTGAGCGGGTTCCAGGCACCCGACGCGGCGTCAGCTTGCTGGTCCTCCACGGCATCCAGTAGATGTGCCAGGCGTCCGAAGAGGCGGCCCGCCTCGGCCAGCGGCTCCGCGTTCTGCGGCTTGCCCGCGAGTATCGCGGTGTGGGCGAAGGCCGCCGCGGTGGCGGTCTCGGTGGGCTCGGTGACCATGAGCAGCGGGGTACCGGGCCCGGCGAGCAGCTCGATGCCGGTCTGCCGGTCGACGGCGTCGACGAGCAGCGCCGTATCGAAGCCGAGCTGCGCGCCGGTGCGCGCGCCGGCCCGGTCCCAGCCCGCGGCTACCCTGCGCGCTGCGGCGGCGGCCGGTCGCCGCGTCAACAGGCCGTCCCCCGCGGCGACGTGGTCCCGCACCTTGGCCGATGCCAGCACCAAGGAGACGGCGGCGGCCAGCCTGGCCCCCTCGCCGCGGGCGACCGGAGCGGTCCGCATGGCTCGCAGCGGGCAGGGCCCGGCGGTACGTCGCCATCCGGTGGCGCGCTCGGACTGAGCCTCCGTCAGAACCGAGACGATCAGACCGTCATAGTTCGTGACGATCCGGGCGAATTGCCCATGGTCGGAACGGAGTGCCAGACAGAGCCCGCAGAGATGGGCCATCCACTCGGTCCTGAGCCCCTCGGACAACCGGTGGGCACAGGGCCTGACGATTCCGAACACGACGATCCCCCGAGAGTCGTTCACCTGCGCGCCGCGCTCGTGCGCATGCGCGACGTGCATCGTATCGAGGGCTCCGTTCACCCGTACGTCCCCCATGTCACCCGTACGGGCCGGTGCATCATATTTTCTTTCTTTCAGGCCCCTGATGCAGGAGGAACCTTGACGAACCGCCACATCTTCTGCACCAGTACCGTCACGAATCCCCTGCGCGCCGACTATCCACTTGGCGCACGATCCGCATCATGGACGACCATAGGGATACGAAAGAGATGCGGAACACCACGGAACCGCGGTGAGAGGAGGCGTCCATGGGATCGGTGCGCAAGGCGAGTGCCTGGCTGGGCCTCGTAGAGGACAACGACGAGCGGTACTACGACGACGACGAGTACGCCGAGGGTGCACAGACCGGGACCGGTCAGGCCTGGGTGACCGACCCCCGGGTACAGGTGGCCTCCGAAGCGGCCGAGGAGACGGGCCGCCGGATCGCCACCGTCACCCCGGACAGCTTCCGGGACGCGCGAGCGATCGGGGAGCTCTTCCGGGACGGCGTCCCGGTGATCGTCAACCTCACGACCATGGACCCCACCGACGCCAAGCGCGTCGTGGACTTCGCGGCGGGGCTGACCTTCGGACTGCGCGGCTCGATCGAGCGCGTGGCCACCCGGGTCTTCCTGCTGACCCCGGCCGACACCCAGGTGGTCAACGGCGAAGCCGTCGGCCGGCCGGCCGACGGCTTCTTCAACCAGAGCTGAGCAGGGCGCTCGCCGGACCGGTCTACCGGAACGCGTCGAGGCCGGTGAGCGCCTTGCCCAGCACCAGCTGGTGCATCTCCACGGTTCCTTCGTAGGTGAGCACCGACTCCAGATTCGTCGCATGGCGCATCACCGGGTACTCCAGCGAGATCCCGTTGGCGCCGAGGATCGTGCGCGAGGTACGGCAGATCTCGATCGCCTCCCGCACGTTGTTGAGCTTTCCGAAACTGACCTGTTCCGGACGGAGCCTGCCCGCGTCCATCCGCCGTCCCAGATGGTGGGCGAGCAGGATGCCCTTGTGCAGTTCCAAGGCCATGTCCGCGAACTTGGCCTGGGTGAGCTGAAAGCCACCGATCGGCCTGCCGAACTGCTCCCGGGTCTTCGCATAGTCGAGGGCCGACTCGAAGCTGGCGCGCGCCGCGCCCATGGCTCCCCAGACGATGCCGTAGCGGGCATGGCTGAGGCAGCTGAGCGGGCCGCGGAGACCGGTGACCCCGGGGAGCACGGCATCGGCCGGCAGCCGTACCTCGTCGAGGACCAGCTCGCTGGTGACCGAGGCGCGCAGGGACCACTTGTGCCTGATCTCGGGCGCCGAGAAGCCCGGGGTGTCGGTCGGCACGACGAATCCGCGGATTCCGCCGGCCGCGCCGCCCTCGTCGGTCTGCGCCCAGACG
Source organism: Streptomyces sp. NPDC058239 (assembly GCF_042882185.1). Taxonomy (NCBI): domain Bacteria; kingdom Bacillati; phylum Actinomycetota; class Actinomycetes; order Kitasatosporales; family Streptomycetaceae; genus Streptomyces; species Streptomyces sp. NPDC058239. The sequence continues at coordinate 50,200 of NZ_JBHVWS010000003.1, read as the reverse complement.
ACGGCGACCCCGGCGACCGAGCCGTTGGTGATCCACATCTTGCGGCCGGTGAGCACCCAGTCCTCGCCGTCGCGCTTGGCGTACGTCCGCATCCCGGCCGGGTCGGAGCCGTGGTCCGGCTCGGTGAGGCCGAAACAGCCGATGATCTCGCCGGCCGCCATGCCCGGCAGCCACTGCTGCCGCTGCTCCTCGGAGCCGAAGCGGTGGATGGCGTACATGGCGAGCGATCCCTGTACGGAGACGAGGGAACGGATTCCCGAGTCGGCCGCTTCGAGCTCCAGGCAGGCCAGTCCGTACTGGACGGCGGTGGCGCCCGCGCAGCCGTACCCCTGCAGGGACATGCCGAGGGCGCCGAGCGAACCGAGCTCGCGGGCCAGCTCACGGATGCCGGGCAGCTCGCCGTTCTCGTACCACTCGGCGATGTGCGGCAGGACACGGTCGGTGGCCCAGTCGCGGACGGTGTCGCGGATGTCGAGGTCCTCGGCGCTGAGCAGATCGTCGATGCCGATCGGGTCGGCGGGGTCGAAGGGCGGGAGCTTCGAGGACTCAGTAGTGGACATGAGGGTGCCTCCGGCGGCTCGCACGATACTAAAACTAGCAGTGTTAGTTATGGTGTCGCACCGACGTTACGGCTCAGTGCCCCGCTCGTCCAGAGCCGGTCGCCTCGGCGGGTCGGCGCCGGGCGGACAGCGGGCGCGGCCGCTGCGTGCGGCCCGCAGCGGGCACCTCGTGCGTTCCGTGGAATTCCGGCGTCCCGCTCCGCCCCGGCGACTCATGGACATCGTCGGCCTCCCGGGGTTCACGGACGCCCTGTGACGAGCACTCCATCACCCTCGGCAGCCGCAGCGCGGCGAGCGCTCCGACCAGCAGCAGGGCTGCGCTGACCAGCAGCGTGACATGCAGCCCGGTGATGAAGGAGTGGCGGGCCGTGGAGCGCAGCACCTCACCCAGCGGACCGCCCAGCCGGTCCGCCACCTGGTATGCCTCGCCCAGCGAGTGGGAGGCGGCCGCACCGTCCCCGGCGGGGACGCCCTCCTCGGGAAGCTTCGCAAGTCCGGGGGCGTAGGCGGCGTTCATGACGCTGCCGAGCAGAGCGATCCCCATGCCCGCGCCCAGTTGGTAGGAGGTCTCGCCGATCGCCGCCGCGCCGCCCGCCCGGTCGGCGGGGACCTCGCTGAGCATGGATTCGTACGCCCCGAAGAGCGTGGACTGAAGCCCGAAGCCCAGTGCGACGAAGGCCGCGGTCAGCAGGCCGGGCCGGTCGTGCTGCCCCATCGCGGTCAGGACCAGCACCGAGGCGGCCGTGAGCACGAAGCCCCAGCCGACCATCCGGCGCGGCCCGATGCGGCGCAGGGTGTACGAGCCGGTGGCGCCCGCGGCCATGGCCGCGAAGGTGAGCGGCAGCAGCCGCAGACCGGTCTGAAGCGGGCTCAGACCCAGGACGAGCTGGAGGTACTGCACGGCTATCAGTTCCAGCCCGACCAGAGCCAGCATGGCGAGGATGATGCAGCCCACCGCGGTCGAGAAGGCGGGCCTGGCGAACATCCCGATGTCGATCAGCGGATGTGTACGGCGCTTCTGACGGCGCACGAAGGCTATGAGCAGCACGGCCCCGATCAGCAGCGGGGCCAGTGTGGCCGGGCTCAGCAGCCCCTCACCGGTACCCGCCCGCTTCACTCCCAGGACCACACCGAGCACTCCGGCCGCGGCCATCAGCGCGCCCAGCACATCCCACGGGCCGTCATTGCTGCCGCGTGACTCGGGGAGCAGCAGGCGGCCGACCGGCAGGATCAGAGCCATCAGCGGGATGTTGATCAGAAAGACCGAGCCCCACCAGAAGTGCTCGACGAGGAAGCCGCCTATGACGGGTCCGGTGGCGGCGCCGACGGCGGCGACCGCGGTCCAGACGCCGATCGCCACGGCCCGTTCGCGCCGGTCGGGGAAGACCTGCCGGAGGATCGACAGCGTCGCAGGCATGATCATCGCCCCGCCGACGCCGAGCAGGGCACGCGCCACTATCAGCACGCCGGGGCTGCCGGCCATCGCGGCGATCGCGGAGGCGACACCGAAGAGGGCATAACCGAGCAGCAGAATGCGGCGCCGGCCGACACGGTCGCCGAGGGTGCCGAAGAGGATCAGCAACGAGGCGCAGACCAGTGGATAGGCGTCCACGATCCAGAGCAGACCGACGGCGCTGGGCCGCAGGTCCTCGGTGACGGCGGGGACGGCGACATGGAGCACGGTCGCATCGAGCGCGACGAGCAGCAGACTGAGGCAGAGGACGACGAGGACGACCCATCGATTGGCACCGTCGGCGGCTGAGCGCAGCCGAATTCGGGCTGTGGTCGTCCCGGACATGCATGTACCTCCCAAAAGGTCCCTCGCGCTCGGCAGGCCAGCCGGGGTGCAGCGGTTCGCTGCCCTCGGGGCCCGGCATCGACGGGCGAGTGATCCGTCAGCGTACGCGAGTTCGGAGCACTCACACGTGGTCCACCTCATACCTCGATGGGCCGTGAAGTGTGGCGTACGCCACGCCGAGCCGCCGCTTGGGACCCGCTCGGACCTGCACGAACCCGCGCGGACGGCTTTCGCGCCCGGCACAGAAGGTACTCGGCGTGACTGCCGGAGCACGCGCCGGGCCCACGCCGAAAGCGTTCGGTAACCGGACGAGCACCGTCCGTTTCACCCCGCCAAGAAGCCTCGGCGAAATTCATACCGGCACCCTTGCGCTTTTCCGCCCACACCCAAACACCCTTCCGAAATGAGTGCGAAATCAATAATGCAGAGACCCATCGTTACGCTTCTTCGGGTCGGGAATTAAGGCCCGACTGAGACATAGTCCACATCACATCGTCATCACAAAGAGACCGGATCGACCTGTTCGCGCACTAACTCGCTGTAACGTCGATTGGGTGCGTACCGACATCTTTGCCCGCCTGGACCGGGAGCCGGAGCCGCCGAAGATAGAGCCACCGCGGATGAGCCGTCACCGCATCGCTCTCTTCTGCGGGACGTTGGCGTTCTATCTCGCCATCGTCGTTGCCGTGCTGGTCTCTTCCTGGCTGGTGACTCTGGACTGGAAGGTCATGCTCTTCCGGCCGTATCAACAGTGGCCGGAAATCCACGCCTTCCTCGACTACTACATCGTGCTCGGCCAGCGCGGCCCCACCGCCACCATGGTCGCCTGCTGGCTCGGCTGGCGTTCCTGGCGACAGCACACGCTGCGGCCCCTGCTGACGCTCGCCGCCGCACTGCTGCTGCTCAATATGACGGTCGGCGCGGTCAAGATCGGCCTGGGGCGGCTCGGTCCGCACTACGCGACCCAGATCGGCTCCGCGGAGCTCTTCGCCGGCGGCGATATATTTCCGTCGGGCCACACCGCCAACGCGGTCGTCACCTGGGGGATCCTCGCCTATCTGGCGACCACCCCGCGGGCCAGGCGCTATCTGTCGGCCACGTCGGCGATCGTCTCGCTCGGCGTCGGACTCACCACCGTCTACCTCGGCACGCATTGGCTCAGCGACGTGCTGCTGGGCTGGGCGGCGGGACTGCTGATCCTGCTGGGCCTGCCCTGGGTCGAGCCGCTGATCACCCGGGCCGAGGCCTGGATCTTCGCCCAGCGCGAGAACCTGCCGGGACGCGGCCGTCCCGTTCCTTCCGTGCCCGTCGCGGCCGGAGGACCCCGGACCGTACTGCTCCCGCAACTGGACGGCGGCGACGCCGTGGCGGAGAGCCCGGTACTGGAGCCGGTCGCCGCGGGAGGACACACGGCGACCACAACGGGCACGGTCACGGGCGCCCGCTCGCGTGCACACCCGGCGCCGCCGTCGCATCCGGCGCATCTGGTGCGCTCGGAGCGGACCCCGGTCACCCCGGCCGGCAGCCGCCGCCCGCCGCACGCGGACCGTACGCCACGCGGCGGCACCACCCCCGCCCGCCCGATGACCGGCGGCTGAACACCCCAGGAGCAGCGGGGCCGGTACGCACAGCCGCTCTCCCGCACAGTGAAGGCCCCGACTCCGGTCGGGGCCTTCACTCATGTCCGGGCCCGGAGCCCGGGGCGCGGGAAATCCTCAGCCCACCCAGCAGCGGGTGACGACGGCATCGGCGACCTCGAAGTTGATCCGTCCGCTCCGGAACTCCATGGTGATGATCGCGCCCGGCGGCAGGGATCTGACGGTGCTCCAGCCATGCCTGCGGGCCCGCTGCTCGGCCGCGTCGGCGGAGAGGCCGACGTACGCATCGGGTGTGTCGTCCGGCTGGGCGGAAGGAGTCGGTATGGGTGCCATGCCTCTCACCGTAGGCGGCCTCGAACCATGACGGAAGCCGGGGCGCCGACCACCGCACGGCATCCTCACGTCCCTCGGCGGTCACGCTTGTGTCACAGGATCACGACACGCGTGCCGCTCGAATCACGCCACCCGAGCACGCGGCCCACTACCGGACACACAGTAATCACACAGGCCGGAAAACGATCACACGGAAGGACCGAAAACAAAGCGGAATATTCCGTGTCGAACAGCTGGAATTTCCGGGCCGAATAGTCTGCGTAAATGAGCATGCCACCGGGAATTCACGCTTCCTTATGGCAGCCTTATCTTTTGGTCACAAAATCCGTACCACGGGCCGGGGACAGCCGCCCACCGCCGCCCGTATAGCGGACAACCCGAACCGTCCCTGTATGGCTACGCCGGAGGAAGCGCTCAGTCCAGGGCCCGGGACAGCCGGTCCCTGGCCGCCCTGATCGCGTCATTGAGCTCCGGCGGTTCGACGACCTCGAAGTCGATCCCCAGCAGCATGACGTGCATGACCAGCACATCGAGACTCGCTGCTCCGGCGCGCAGCAGGCAGCTTTCGGTGCCTTCCGCCTCCAGCACCCCTGAGGACGGCGAGATCCGCTCGGCCGCGCGCTCGATCCCCACCCTCAGCCGGATCACCGCGTGCGTCGCGTACACGGTGGTCGAGATTCCCTTCGAAACATAGGCGGCCAGATCCTCGGCCGGCGCCTCGCGGGGGGCGACTCTCGGGCCGTGCGGCGGCGTGGGTGTGATCCGGTCCGCGCGGAACGTACGCCAGTCCGCGCGGTCCAGGTCCCAGGCGACGAGATACCAGCGGCGCTCGGTGCACACCAGCCGGTGCGGTTCGACGGTCCGGCGCGATACGGAGCCGGAGTGGTCCCGGTACTCGAAGCGCAGCCGCTCGCTGTCCCTGCAGGCTCCGGCCAGTTCGGTGAGGACGCCCGGATCGGCGGTGGAAGCGCCGGGTCCGCGGAGCAGCGGCACGGTGAAGGTGTTCAGCGCGCCCACCCGGCGCCGGAGCCGGTCCGGCAGCACTTGTTCGAGCTTGGCCAGGGCGCGTACAGAGGTCTCGCCGATGCCCTCGACGCCATTGCCCGCGGCAGTGCGCAGCCCGACGGCGACGGCGACGGCCTCCTCGTCGTCGAGGAGCAGCGGCGGCAGCTGGGCACCGGCGCCGAGCTGGTATCCGCCGCCGGTGCCGGGGCTGGCGTTGACCGGGTAGCCCAGTTCGCGCAGCTTGTCGACGTCACGGCGGACGGTCCGCGGGGTGACCCCGAGCCGTTCGGCGAGATCGGCGCCCGACCAGTCCCGGTGCGCCTGGAGCAGAGAGAGCAGGCGCAGCAGTCGTGCCGAGGTCTCCAACATGGGGCGAGTCTGCCAGGGGTTGCGGACAGCCTGCGTCCGCAACCGGCTGCCGACGGTCTACCGGGCCTGCGCCGGATCCGGTACGAGCCGTACGCAGAGATCGTTGTCGGCCGAGTAGCAGGGGACGGCGCGGACGCCCTCCCCTGCGCTGCGGCCCGGGTAGACGAAGCTGTTCTTGCGGTCCCAGACGTCATCGAGGATGCGGGAGATCCGTACGCCGTCGGCCTGCTCCCCGGCGCCCGTCCCGGGGAGCAGCCAGAGCGTCCACAGCTGCTGCTCGGTGACCGGCCGCCCGGTGCCCAGCCGGTCGAGCGGAAGCGTGAAGGAGAACGTGCCTTCCTTCCCGGCCACCGGCACCCGGCAGACCCTGTCGGGGGCGCCGGCCAGCCGCGCCTCGACGCGGGCGTCGTCGCCGAGGCGGGTCCCGTACAGCGTGCCCCCGACGGTCATCCCGCCCCCGTCGAAGGTGACCGGCCCGGCCTCGGCGTGCGGTGAGCGGACCCAGCAGCGCATGGCGAGCCGGCCGTCGACGGTCGGGTACGGGATACGGACCGCGATCCGCCCGGTCTCCGGCGTGCGGTCCATGAGGAGCCGCACATCCCTGATTCCGGGTTCGACGGCCACCGCTCCGTCGTCGTCCGCGCCCGGCTCACACAGATAGACGTCCCAGCGGCCCTCGGCGGGCGTCACGGTGCCCGGCAGCACCGCTCGCAGCCGTCCCCCGCCGAGCGGGTTCAGGGGCAGCCGTAAGGTGTCGCCGTCGCCGCCCGTTCCCTTGGTCCCGCGCAGCCGCAGAAGCAGTTCGGGCGTCTCCCCTGCCTCGCGGCGACGGAGGTCGAGGTCGAAGGTGATCCCGCCGTCGGAGCCTGCGGTGCAGTCGGCTCGTGGCGTCTGTCGCTCTGCGGAGACGGTCATGCGGGCTTCCCCTTGCGGATGACATCGGCGGCCTTGTAGCGCAGGGCGTACACCCCGTCCAGCACGGTGCCACGGGCTCGGTGCAGTGTGGTGCGCAGAGCGCCGTGCGAGCGGTCGCGCGGGGCTCGGGAGGCGAGTTCGGTGAAGAGCCGCTCATGGCGTTCGGCGATCCGCGACGGGTCGAACCGCTGCGACGCGGCCAGCGCGGCGCGGCCCGAGCGGTGCCGTGCTTCATCGTCGCCGATCAGACCGAGCAGGGCGTCCGCCACTGCCGCCGTGTCACCGACCGGCACCAGCCGTCCGTCGGTGCCGTCCTCGATGATCTCGCGGGGGCCGTGCGGGCAGTCGGTGGCCACGACCGGCAGGCCGCAGCGCATCGCCTCGACGATGGTCATGCCGAAGGACTCGCGGTCCGAAGTGACTGCGGCGATCGCCCCCTTGGGCCACTCGGCCTCCAGCGGGTTGACCGGCCCCATCAGGAACACATGGTTGTGCAGGCCGAGTTCACCGATGAGTGCGAGCAGTACCTGGCGTTCGTTCCCGGTCGCGTCGCCGCCGCCGTAGATGCGCAGCCGCCAGTCCGGACGGACGGCGACCACGTCGGCGAACGCCCTGACGAGCAGGTCGTACCGCTTGACCTTGTGCAACCGGCCTGCGGCGATCACCCACTTGCTGTCGCCGTCGGCGGGGGCGATCCCCGGCTCGGGCACGCTGTTGGGAATGGCCTCGATCCGTACGCCGGGCAGCTTGAGCCCGGTCCGGTAGGCACGGGCGTCGGCCTCGGTGACGGTGGTGACCGCGTCGAGCAGGGTGTAGCGATGCCCGATCTCGCGGCGCAGCCGGTAGCTGTGGCTGTCCAGGGTGAGGTGCTCCTGCCCGATCCGGACCGGGCCGCGCCGGGCCTGCCTGCTGATCTGCACATTGAGCCCCGGCCTGGTTCCGACCACGACATCCGCGTCCAGGGAGCGCAGATGGTCCGCCACCCGCGCGTCGGTCAGCCTGCTGTACTGGCGGTACCTGGTGTCGCCACGCGGGAACACGGTTGCGGGACGGGCGTGTTCGGCCGCGTCACCGTCGTATGACGGGCTCTTCTTCCGCAGGTCGACGAGATGGCTCATGCGCACGCCTTCAGGGGCGCCCAGTGCGGGGACGTCGCGGTGCCGGAAGACCGACACGATCTCGATGTCGTGGTGCCCGGCCAGCGCCCCGGCGAGATTGAAGGTCGTACGGATCGTGCCCCCGACTCCGTAGGCGTTGTGGAGCAGGAAAGAAATGTGCATGAAACGCCATATCTCCTGGTTCGGCTGGTCGGTGGGGGACGGCACTTGCCATGACGGCGCAGACCGGCCGACGGTTCACTCCGGGAACCGGCCAGTTTCAGCCATCGTCATACTCACCCGTTTTCCTGATTTGTCGATGTATCGGTGAACCGTTCCATGGCCGAGTCGACCACATCGCCGTACGGCCAATCAGGAGAAACAGGTCGTAATTGGCCTCTCGAATCCCGAGATTCACCCTCTGCGTCGGATGGTTCGATTACGTTCCCCTTCTCGCGTGACCCCGGCCGCAGATCGCCCGTTGTCTTCTGCATGAGCCGGGAACCGCCCGGCGCACGCACCGAGTTCGAGGAGCCACCCGTGCCGCGCATGCTCGACGTCAGCGAGGACGTACGCGCCGAGATCGGCGACGCCGAAGCCGACCGGCTGCTCGTCGGCGACAACACCCCAGGCAGTTACGACTGCACCTCCTGCCGCACCCCTGGCGACTCCGAACAGGAACGCACCAGCACGGTGCTCTTCGTCGGTGACGAAACCGCTGTCCTCGCCTTCGCCCACGCGACCTGCATCCCCTCGCAGGTCGTCCAGGTCGCCGAGGAGCAGCTGCAGGGCGCCGTACGCAGCATCACCGGCAGCGACGCGGAGCACCCTGAGCACCTTGAGTACCCGGAGGGCCTCAGCCCCGAACAGGCCGTCCTCGGGATCACCAGCGGCCTCGTCCTGATCGACGACGAGCTCCACCCGGCCCTCGTCGTCGAGCCGACCGGCGCGATCGCCCGCCCCGGCACGGACGGCAGCCGGGGCGACGAATTCCTCCAGCTGCTGCTGGAGCAGGGTTTCCACCCGGTCCACCGGGTGGACCAGATGCCCGGGGTGCTGCACGGCTGGTCGATCCTGCTCGCCATGGGCCAGTTGCACGCCGTGCTCCAGCCCGGCACCGGCGGCGGCGCCCCGGTCGCCTGGTGGCAGGCGCATGCGCCGCTCCAGGTCACCGAGGGCTGGCGGACCGCGGCCAACAAGTCGCAGACCGTGCTCGTCTTCGCCGCCCCGGCGGGGGCGATCGGCCAGCAGCCCCGCGAGGACCTGCTGCGCGACGCTCTGGACAGGGCCGCCGCCGGCGGGCTCCTGGTCGCCGCGGCAATGCCGCTGGCCGGGACCTGATCATGGCCGTCGGCTCCTCGCACCCGCGGCGAACAGCTATTTCTCCGCCGGGACCGCATCCGACGGACAGTGGGGTCGTTGGCACATACGTGCACTCATACGACTCCTCCCGCCAGCGCCCGATCCCTGCCATGCGTCCCTCGCAGGAGCCATCGGGCGGTCAGTCCCACACCCCGATCTACGACGCGCTGTACTCCGAGTACCGCCGGTCGTTCCGGGCGCTGCCGGGTGATCGTAGCGGCGAGGAGCATCTCGGCTTCATGGCCTTCGGCGCCGGGCTCTTCGGCAGCCGCGTCCCGCTCAGCAGCCACTCCGGCCTCTCCGGCCTCACCACGGGGCTCTCCAGCGGTCTTTCCGTACCCAGCGGGGCCACCGGACACGGCAGCGGCCCGAGCACCCACACCGGCAGCCTCGGCTCCTGGCAGCGGGTGGGCCGGCACTCCGGGCGGGCCCAGCCTGCGGCGCTGCCCCCGGGATCGGGATCGCGAGGGGCCTGACCTCACGACGGAGCCCCGGTCCCATTGGTATTGGAAATGGTGCGGGGGGCCGCCCTGAGGGCATTCGGACTACTTTTTTCGGCCGCCCATCTCGCCGTCCCCCACCCAGAAGTGGTTAGGGGTGCCCTCGAAGCCGAACTCCTCGCGCAGCCGGCGCTCGACGAAGCGCCGGTAGCCGTGCTCCAGGAAGCCCGAGGAGAACAGCACGAAGCGCGGCGGCTTGGTGCCCGCCTGGGTGCCGAAGAGGATGCGGGGCTGCTTGCCGCCGCGGACGGGGTGCGGGTGGGAGGCGACGATCTCACCGAGGAAGGCGTTCAGCCGGCCGGTGGGGACGCGGGTCTCCCAGCCGGCGAGGGCGGTCTCGATCGCCGGAACCAGCTTCTCCATGTGCCTGCCGGTGACGGCGGAGACGTTGACCCGCGGGGCCCACGCGATCTGCGCGAGCTCCGTCTCGATCTCGCGCTCCAGGTAGTAGCGGCGCTCCTCGTCGAGGGTGTCCCACTTGTTGTACGCGATCACCAGGGCACGCCCGGCCTCCACCGCCATGGTGATGATGCGCTGGTCCTGGACGCTGATGGACTCGCTGGCGTCGATCAGGACGACGGCGACCTCGGCCTTCTCCACGGCGGCAGCGGTGCGCAGCGAGGCGTAGTAGTCCGCGCCCTCCTGGAGGTGGACGCGGCGGCGGATACCGGCCGTGTCGATGAACTTCCAGGTGATGCCGCCGAGCTCGATCAGCTCGTCGACCGGGTCGCGGGTGGTGCCCGCGAGCTCGTTGACGACGACGCGGTCCTCGTTCGCCACCTTGTTCAGCAGCGAGGACTTGCCGACGTTGGGGCGGCCGATGAGGGCGATCCGGCGCGGCCCGCCGATCGCGGTGCCGAAGCGCTGCGCAGGGGCTTCGGGAAGTGCTTCGAGTACGGCGTCGAGCAGGTCGCCGGTGCCGCGGCCGTGCAGCGAGGAGACCGGGTGCGGCTCGCCGAGGCCCAGCGACCAGAGCGCGGTGGCGTCCGCCTCGCCGCTCTGTCCGTCGACCTTGTTGGCACACAGCACGACGGGCTTGCCGGCCCGGCGCAGCAGCTTGACGACGGCTTCGTCGGTGTCGGTCGCGCCGACGGTCGAGTCGACCACGAAGACGACCGCGTCGGCGGCCTCGATCGCATACTCGGCCTGGGCGGCAACGGAGGCGTCGATGCCCAGCACGTCCTGCTCCCAGCCGCCGGTGTCGACGACCTTGAAGCGGCGGCCCGCCCACTCGGCCTCGTAGGTGACGCGGTCGCGGGTGACGCCGGGCTTGTCCTCGACGACCGCCTCACGGCGGCCGATGATCCGGTTCACCAGCGTCGACTTGCCGACATTGGGGCGGCCGACGACGGCGAGCACGGGAAGCGGTCCGTGACCGGCCTCACCGATCGCGCCCTCGACCTCTTCGGCGTCGAAGCCCTCCTCCGCGGCGAGCTCCATGAACTCCGCGTACTCGGCGTCGCCAAGCGCTCCGTGCTCGTGGTCCGAGCCGTCGGAGTGAATCTGGTCGTTCATGAAGTCCGTTCCTCTTTGCATCATCATCGATGGGCCACGACCACGCGGCCCACTACTCAAGTCTTACCTAGCGCTCGGTGAAACGCCTGGCCTCGTCCAGGTGGGCGGTCAGCCGCCCCTGGATCCGTACCGTCGCCTCGTCCAGCGCCTTGCGCGTCCGCCGTCCACTGCCGTCGCCCGCGTCGAAGGCATCACCGAAGACGACGTCGACCCGGCTGCGCAACGGCGGCAGTGCCGATATCAACCGTCCGCGGCGCTCGGTGCTTCCCAGTACGGCCACGGGCACGATCGGCGCCCCGCTGCGTACCGCGAAGTATGCGAGCCCGGCACGCAGGGAGGCGAAGTCGCCCTCGCCCCTGGTGCCCTCGGGGAAGATCCCGAGCACCCCGCCGTTCTCCAGCACGCCGAGGGCGTGGGTGATGGCGGTGCGGTCGGCAGTCGTGCGGTCCACCTTCAGCTGACCGATTCCGCGCAGGAACGGGTCGAGGGGGCCGACGAACGCCTCTTTCTTGATCAGGAAATGGACGGGCCGGGGCGCGGTGCCCATCAGCATCGGACCGTCGATGTTGTGGGAGTGGTTCACCGCGAGTATGACGGGTCCGGAGGCGGGAACCCGCCACGCACCGAGGACGCGGGGCTTCCACAGCCCGTACATCAGCCCGATGCCGATCCCGCGCCCGACCGCTGCGCCGCGCAGCGTGGGCGAGCCCGTGGCTTGGGTCACTTCGCCGCCCGCTTCTCCTCGACGAGGGTGACGACGCACTCGATGACCTGCTGGAGGGTCAGCTCGGTGGTGTCCACCTCGACGGCGTCGTCCGCCTTGGCCAGGGGGGAGGTCTTGCGGCCGGAGTCGGCCGCGTCCCGCTTGATCAGCGCCTCCTTGGTGGCGGCGAGATCGGAGCCCTTGACCTCTCCGCTGCGGCGGGCGGCGCGCGCCTCCGGCGAAGCGGTGAGGAAGATCTTCAGGTCGGCGTCGGGCAGCACCGTGGTGCCGATGTCGCGGCCCTCGACCACTATGCCGCCCTCGGCGGCGGCGGCGATGGAACGCTGCAGCTCGGTGATCCGCGCACGCACCTCGGGGACCGCGCTGACCGCGCTGACCCGGGAGGTGACCTCCTGCGTACGGATCGGGCCCGAGGCGTCCTCGCCGTCGACGGTGATCGTCGGCGCGGCCGGGTCCGTGCCGGAGACGATGACCGGCTTGGCGGCGGCGGTCGCCACCTCCATCGCGTCCTGCACGTCGATGTCGTTGTTCAGCATCCACCAGGTGATCGCCCGGTACTGGGCGCCGGTGTCCAGGTAGCTCAGGCCGAGCTGGGCGGCGACGGCCTTGGACGTGCTCGACTTGCCGGTGCCGGAGGGCCCGTCGATGGCGACGATCACTGCGGCCGGGGCCGTCCGGGCGGCGGCGCTTGCGGTTTCCACGGTGGTGGACACCTTCCTGGTACACGGGGTGGGCGGGACGGGGGCGCGCGAACCCGCCCCGCACAAGGTTACCGAGTGTCGGAGCGGTCCTCTGCACCCCTGTGGACAACCGCCTCCCGGGCCCGCCGCCCCGGGCCTACTGGCGCAGCGACCAGCCCCGGTCGCGCAGTGCCGCGCTCAGTTCGGGGACCGCGCTCGGCTCGACCATCAGCTGGACCAGGCCCGCCTGCTGCCCGGTGGCGTGCTCGATGCGGACATCCTCGACGTTGACCCCGGCCCGGCCGGCGTCGGCGAAGATCCCGGCCAGTTCGCCCGGACGGTCACTGATGAGCACGGACACGATCTCGTAGGAGGCGGGGGCCGTCCCGTGCTTGCCGGGCACCCGGACCCGGCCCGCGTTGCCGCGGCGCAGTACGTCCTCGATGCCTTCGGTGCCTTCGCGGCGCTTGTCGTCGTCACCGGACTGCAGACCGCGCAGCGCCCGTACCGTCTCGTCCAGATCGGCGGCGACCCCGGCCAGCACGTCGGCGACCGGGCCGGGGTTGGCGGAGAGGATCTCCACCCACATCCGGGGGTCGGAGGCGGCGATCCGGGTGACGTCCCTGATGCCCTGACCGCACAGGCGTACGGCGGTCTCGTCGGCCTCCTCCAGTCGGGCGGCGACCATCGACGAGATCAGCTGCGGGGTGTGGGAGACCAGGGCGACGGCCCGGTCGTGCGCGTCGGCGTCCATGACGACCGGTACGGCGCGGCAGAGCGCGACCAGTTCCAGGGCGAGGTTGAGGACCTCTGTGTCGGTGTCACGGGTCGGGGTGAGGACCCAGGGGCGGCCCTCGAAGAGGTCCGCGGTGGCGGCGAGGGGGCCCGATCGCTCCTTGCCGGCCATGGGGTGCGTACCGATGTACGGCGTGAGGTCGACGCCGCGGGCCTCCAGCTCGCGGCGCGGGCCGCCCTTCACGCTGGCGACGTCGAGGTAGCCGCGGGCCACGCCGTCCCGCATGGCGGTGGCCAGCACCGGGGCCACATGGGCGGGTGGCACGGCGATGATCGCCAGGTCGACGCGGCCCTCGGGCGCCTCGTCCGTGCCGGCGCCGAGCGCGGCCGCGGTGCGGGCCGATTCGGGGTCGTGGTCGACGAGGTGGACATGGATGCCGCGCCCGGCCAGGGCGAGGGCTGCGGAAGTGCCGACGAGGCCCGTTCCGATGACGAGGGCGGTTCTCACTGGGCGATGTCCTTGCGGAGGGCGGCGGTGGCGCCGAGGTACACGTGCGCGATCTCGGACTTGGGAAGGTACGTCTCGACGTGCGCGAGGATGCGCACCACACGGGGCATCGCCCCCACGATGTCCAGTTCCTGGGCGCAGATCAGCGGTACGTCGACGATACCGATCCCGCGTGCCGCGGCGGCGGGGAAGTCGCTGTGCAGATCGGGGGTGGCCGTGAACCAGATGCTGATCAGATCGTCCGCGACGAGTTTGTTGCGCTCCAGGACGGCGGTGAGCAGGGCGCTGACCCGCTCGTCCATGTGTCCGGCCTCGTCCTGATCCAGCTGGACGGCTCCACGGACCGCTCGTACCGCCACGTCGTGCTCCTCGCTCTTTCGTACGTGTCGCGCCTGCTGTCCGCCTGCGTGATCTTTCTGCACGATCAGCCTAGAGGGGCGGCGCGGCGGGCGACCGGGGTGCTCTCCCAGTGAGACGGGGCGGTGGCGTGCACGTGACAGAGCACGTCGGCCGGAGGGCTCCGCCTGGTGGCGAAGGCCCTCCGGCCACGCGGGGTGTTCCGGAAACACTTCTTTCTGCACGGTGAACGGCCCTTGCGGCCGCTCCGGTCTCAGAGCTGCTGTTCCCGGACCAGGTCCTCGATCGAGCGGCCCTCCGGGACCTCTCCCGCCGGGGTCAGTCTGTCGACCGCCGTCGGCAGCGACCGGGCGATCTCGTCGGCCGCCTGTTCCGTGGAGACCCCGGTCTCCTGGGCGACCTTCTGCAGGGTCTCGTCCGGCAGCGCCTCGGCGATCTGGGCACCGCTGACCGCCTGGTTCTCACCGGTGCCGACCCAGGACTGCGCCTGGTCGACGAGGCCGGACTTGGTGAGCATCCCGATCAGACCTTCGAGCGCGTTGCCACCGCCGCCCGTACCGCTCTGGCCGTTGCCCAGTGCGCCCAGCAGCGCGCCGAGGATGTTCCCGGCGCCGCCGGAGGCGCCGCCCTGGCCGCCACCGCCCAGCAAACTGCCCAGCAGGCTGCCGAGGTCGTTTCCCGCCATGGTTCTGCCTTTCCGGAGGGGATGATTTATCGACAATGTCGATCAGAACCCGGGCTTCTGCCACTTGAGCGGGGCGGATCCGCCGTCACACAGCGGTCGCCGGGCCGGGCCTGCGGACATCGGCCAGAAGCGCCGCCTCCGCGACATCCGGATGCTCGCTGTCCCGCAGCGCGGCCAGCTGGTCCGGCCAGGGCTCCGCCCACCGGGTGTTGTCGCCCGCCCGGACCACCAGCTCCACTGCGGCCAGCCCCGCGACGGCCGACCCCCACGCCCGCAGTGCGGCCACCACCGTGCCGATCGACCCGATCGGCAGCACCGGCCGCGGCCCCCGCCACTCGTACCGGATGGCGTCGAGCGGGCCCGGCCGCTCCCCCGCGAGGGCCAGCCACCGGCCCCACCGCTCGACCATCCCCTCGTCCGCCTCCGTCAGCGACGACAGGGCCGCCGACAGCGCCACCCCGGACGCCGTATGGACGAGCCCCGCCTCCCGGAGCGCCTCGGTGACGGCATCCAGGGCGGCGACCGGGCGCTGCCCGTACCCCCGCTTCAGCGAGTCGAGGACCAGCAGCGCATCCCGCTGCTCCCCCTCGTCCACGGAACGGACCTGGCCCACCACCGCATCGAGCGCGCCCTTCAGCGCCGACCGCCCCTCCTCGGTGGTCGCCCATTCGCACAGCAGGCGCGCCGCCTCGTCGCGGACCCCGCGCGGTCGGCCGCTGTCGGTCACCGCGGCGGCGATGACTTCTCCGACAGGGGCGGTGACCACCATGCCGAGGAGCGCGTGGGCGGCGGCTGTCGCGGACACCTTCTCCCCCGTCGCCACCGTGCCCGCGAGGAACCGGCACAGGGCGTCGGCGGCCGACGGCCGACCGGGCCGCGCCGCCATCACCCGTTCCCGCACCGCCGCATGGTGCAGTTGCGCCGTGAACCGCTCCGCGACACCGGCGACGTCCATGCGGGTCACGAGCACCCCGACCATCGTGGCGTGGACGTCACGGTGCTGACCGGGTGCGTCCCATCCGGCCAGCACGGCCGCGAAGGCGGCCGCCGAGGACAGCGCGGACAGCCCGCGCACGGCCGCCTTCCGGCTGCCGACGGACCCGGTGACATCCATGACGACCCGGCTGAACCGCGCCACGGCCTCGTCGTCCGGCACCGTGCCGAGCATGGCCCGCACACCGCTCATCGCGGCCCGTCCCCGTACCCCGCCGGTCCCGGTATGTCCGAGCAGGAAGTCCAGGGTCTCGGGATGGGCCGGTACTCCGCCGCTGCCGGCGGCGCGCTCCCCCAGCGCGGCGAGGGCAGCCGCGGCAACGGGCTGCGGTGCCGTCCCGGCCAGCAGGCGCAGGCTGCCCGTCTCCCCCAACAGGGCGGTGGCGTCGGTCCGTTCCAGCAGGGGCACCTCGTCGGCGGCGGCGATGCGCGACAGCCGCTCATCGAGTGCGGCGCGCTGACGCGGCAGCCAGCGCCCGAGGACGCTCCGTCGCATACGCGGCGCCCAGTGCGGCGGCAGACCGGATCCCAGGACCGTGTCGAGCAGATCCGTACGGCGACGGGCGATCGTGCGCCAGACGACCGGCACGACGACCGACAGGGGGACGGCAGCGAGGAGTTCGGCGCAGCGTTGCTCCCGGGTGGCCGGGTCCGCGAGCCACAGTTCGGCCGCCCGCCGGGCGTGGCTTCCACGCGACAGGTCCCGTGCCGCCCGGCCGACCGCCTCGTCCAGGGCGGGGATGTGCGGGAGATGACGTACGAACAGGGCCGCGAACAGCACGAGCGCTCGCGCGGCACGTGGGCCACCGAGCTCCCACACGCCGACGGCCGCTTCCCTGCCCAGCGGCAGCGGCCGGACGGTTCCGGGGCCGCGCGGGTCGGCGAGCACGTGGACCAGCAGCCCGATGACGGCTTCGGCCCGGTCCAGGTCACCCTTGCGGGCGGCGCTCACCGCCGTGCGCCGCAGCCAGTGCTCGGCGGCCACGAGCGACACCCGGGTCGAGTCGCGGGACTGCACCGTGGTCATCGCGGCGTCCCGCAGAGCCGCGTACGGTGCCGCGTCCAGCAAGGAATCCGGGACTGTGCCGGCCGCGGCCAGAGTCGCCCGGCGCACCTCCTCCTGGTCGTGCCAGGCCCGTTCGCAGGAGGTGAGGACGCGTGCGTACTCCTCCGGATCGCCGTGCCGTGCGGCGCAGTCCAGCAACGCGGGCCAGGCGGCAGCCCGTTCGAACGGGCGGTGCGCGGAGGCGAGTTCCCGCAGGCGCGGCTCGCCCTCGGGCAGCGGGAGCAGTGCCGCGATGAAGCTGCGAGGGTATGTCCGGCGCCCGGCCCGTCCGTTCAGCCAGCGTGTGGCGATCTCTGCCCTGTCGGTGGGTTCGAGGGAGGCGACGCCGCCGAGTTCGCCGCGCCAGTCGGTGAGCCCGTCGGCCGACCTTGATTCGACCACTCGCCGCCGCCGGTCCGGTGGCAGCAGGGCGAGCAGCGGCTCCGGCGCCGCTTTTGGCCCGAAGGCCCGTCGCCCCCCTGGGGATTCGACGCGCAGGACACCCGCGAGCAGGGCGATGTCCTCCTGTGTACAGGCCGCGAGGGCGCTCAGCACCCGCCGCGGCAAGGGTTCCGGCGCCAGGGGCAGGCGTTCGGTGCCGGTGCGTCGCAGCGAGGCCAGTACGGCGGCGGGGTCGTGCAGCAGTGTGGCCGTCGCTGTACCGGTGACCAGATGAGGGGCCCGGTCGAGCAGCAGCATCCCGGCTGCCGGATCGCGGGTGCTGAGGCGGGTCACGAGGTACCGGCTGCGTCCGCGCAGGCCTCTGGGTTCGGACCGGTCGGCGCTCCCCGCGGGCAACCGGTCGGCGAGATGGGCGGCGAGCGCGGCCGGTGCGGTCCGGGCGAGGGCGTGCAGAACCCCGAACGGCGCCTGGACCAGCCGTGGCAGCCACTGCTCGGCCGCGTCGGGCGTACAGGCGGGGAGCAGCCGGGCCGTGTCCTCGTCGCCGTGTCGTTCGTGCACCTGCGGGAGAAGCCGGTCGGCGAGCGCGGCCCGGCGGGACAGCCGCAGGATCCGGTACGTGTGATGTCGTACGTCTCTCAGATCACCCAACGCCAGTGCGGTCAGGGCCTGTTCGTCGACCGGAAGTCTGATCGCGGCGGCCAGGGCGCGCGGCCTGAGCAGCGGATCGGTGAGTGCCCGGGAGACGACGTCGAGGTCGCGGCGGGCGACGGCGAGGAAGAGCGCCAGCCTGCGTTCATCGGGGTTGCCTGCGTCCAGGGCCGTGTGCGCGGCGCGGTAGGCGGTGTTGTCCAGGGAACGGGTGTGTTCGGCGATGGCCCGCATACGGGCCGGATACGGCAGGTGTTCGAACCTGGTGTACAGAGCGGTTACTTCTTCTCTGGGGTACGGAGGTGTCGTCATCGCGCTCACCGGAGGGTGGCGCGGCGAGCCTTTCCGATCATCGTCATGGCGGTGATCGTGACACCGAGGATCTTCCGGTGCAACACGTTTTCGCCCACGTACGCTCGCCGGCATGATCACCCCTGACCACGAGGCTCTCGTACGTGACCACACGGTCTACTCCTGTGTGATGGGCTCACGCGCCTTCGGGCTCGCCACGGACGGCAGCGACACCGACCGGCGCGGCGTCTTCCTCGCGCCGACCCCGTTGTTCTGGCGGTTCGACAAGCCACCGACGCATGTCGACGGCCCGGCGGAGGAACAGTTCTCCTGGGAGCTGCAACGCTTCTGCGAGCTGGCCCTGCGCGCCAACCCCAATGTGCTGGAGTGCCTGCACTCGCCGCTGGTGGAACACGTCGACGCGGTGGGCCGTGAACTGCTTTCCCTGCGCGGGGCGTTCCTGTCCCGCCTGGCCCATCAGACCTTCGTCCGGTACGCGTTGGGCCAGCACAGAAAGCTGGAGGCGGACGTACGGCAGTACGGGGCGCCGCGCTGGAAGCACGCCATGCATCTGCTGCGGCTGCTGACCAGCGGCCGGGATCTGCTGCGCACGGGCGAGCTCGTGATCGAGGTGGGGCCTGCCAGGGAGGAGCTGCTGGCGGTGAAGCGCGGCGAGGTGCCGTGGCCGGAGGTCGAGCGCCGCATGAGCCGCCTGGCCGAGGAGAACGACGAGGCGGCCGAGCACTCCCCGCTCCCCCTACGACCGGACCGGGCTCGCGTGGAGGACTTCCTGATCCGCACCCGCCGGGCGTCCGCACTGCGGCCCGACCAGGGGTGAACGGCCCCTCGTCACCCACCTCCGGCACTGGGCGGGGGTGCCCTCATGAACGCACCCCTTCCATGCACATGGATCAAGCATCCCAGAGCGCCCCCAGCGACAGCAGATCGCTCCGGTACTCGATCCGCTCCGACCACTCCTTGGGCCAGGCCCCCGCTCCCAGGTGCGCCCCGGCGAGGGCGCCGGTCAGGCAGCCGAGGGAGTCCGAGTCGCCCCGGGTGCAGGCTGCCCGGCGAAGGGCGGTGACGGGTTCTTCGGGGAAGAGCAGGAAGCAGTGCAGGGCGGTGGCGAGGGCCTCCTCGGCGATCCAGCCGTCGCCGGTGGTCTCGCAGGGGTCGGTCTCAGGGGACGGGTCGCGCAGGGCGTCCTGGACGCGGGCCAGGGCGGTGAGGCACTCGTCCCAGCCGCGCTGGATATACGTCTCCGGTGAAGAATCGCCCGCGTACCGCCAGAGGTCGCCGAGCCAGCGCGTGAGGTAGCGGCTGCTGTTCTCGAACGCGTAACTGCGCAGCTGCCCGATCAGGCCCATCGGCTCCGCGCCCTGCGCCAGCAGGTACACCGCGCGGGCCATCAGGTCGGACGCGGCGAGGGCGGTCGGGTGGCCGTGGGTGAGGGCGGCCTGCAACTGGGCGGCGCCGGAGCGCTGTTCCTCGCTCAGCCCCGGCACGAGCCCGACCGGCGCGACCCGCATATTGGCGCCGCAGCCCTTCGAGCCGGTCTGGCTGGCCTCCTGCCAGAGCCGGTCGCTGTCGAGCAGTCGGCAGGCGGTCATGCAGGTACGGCCAGGGGCGCGGTTGTTGTCGGGCGAGTGGTACCAGTCGACGAACTCCTCGCGCACCGGGCGGACCAGCCGCAGCGGGGTGAGCAGCCCACGGTCCATGGCGGTACGGATGCCCCGCCCCAGGGCCAGCGTCATCTGGGTGTCGTCGGTGACGATCGCCGGCTTCGGCAGTCGCATCTGGCGCCACGGCCCGCACTTCGCGAGGATCGACGGTACGTTGTTGAACTCGGTCGGGAAGCCCAGTGCATCGCCGAGCGCGAGCCCGGTCAGTGCGCCGGTGGCGGCCTGTTTGGTGATGGTCCTGGTCACGATCACGTGGTTCTTCCTTCCGGTCTCAGAAGTGGAGGGTGCAGGGCGGTAGCGGCACCCGCCCGGTAGAGCGCGGCCGGTTTCCCCCGTCCGCCGGTGCGGCGCGGCGCCCCCTCCACTGCCTGGACGAAGCCGGGCGTGGTGAGGACCTTGCGCCGGAAGTTGGGCCGGTCCAGCTCGACACCCCAGACCGTCTCGTACACCTGCTGGAGTTCCCCCAGGGTGAATTCGGACGGGCAGAAGGCGGTGGCCAGACAGCTGTATTCGAGTTTGGCGCCGATCCGGTCGTGTGCGTCGGCGAGGATGCGGTCGTGGTCGAAGGCGAGGGGTCCGGGGGCTTTGGCATCCCACCACCGGGCGCTGGCCGCGTCGCCGCCGCCCTGCGGTTCGGGCAGGTCGGGTACGAGTGCGGCGTAGGCGACGGAGACGACCCGCATCCTCGGGTCGCGGTCCGGGTCGCTGTAGGTGCGCAGCTGTTCCAGGTGGAGGGCCGAGACGGTGCCCTCGGTCAGCCCGGTCTCCTCGGCGAGCTCCCGGCGGGCGGCTTCCTCGGCGGACTCGCGGGGCAGAACGAAGCCGCCGGGCAGCGCCCAGTGGCCCTTGTACGGGTCCTCGCCCCTTTCGACGAGCAGGACGTGCAGCCGGGTGCCACGGACCGTGAAGACGGCGAGGTCGACCGTGACCGCGAAGGGTTCGAAGGCGTACGGGTCGTAGCCTGCGGGGACACCGGCGCTCATCGGTGCTCCGGGAGGGGTGCGGCGAAGTTCCAGCCGTCGGCGAGCAGGGTGTCGACGGCGGCGACCGCGGTGGCCAGGCGTTCCTGGTGGGTTCCGGTGAGCTCGATGAACTCCCTTCCGGTGCGGGTCAGTTCGGCCCGGAAGCGGTCGGTCATCCAGGGCCGCAGCTCCTCGCCGTCGCGCAGGCCGTCGTCCTCGAAGGCGACGCCCTCGTGGTCGGTGAGCAGCCACAGATGGTGGGCGACCCGGTCGGCGGTCTCCTCGACGAGCGGGTTGCGGCCGCCGATGTACCGCTCGTGCCAGACGGTGGTCGCGAAGGAGTCGGTGTCGCAGAAGAGCACCGGCGACCCGGTGCGCGCGGCCGCCTCCTCCTTGGCGTTCTGCACCTGGGCGATCTGCGGGAAGTCGTCGGTGGTGAAGGCGACGTCCTCCCACTGGGCTCCGGGCCACCGTGCGCGCAGCGCGGCCAGCTTCTGTTCGCTGAACTCCCGCCCGTACTCGGCGACGTAACGGGTCTGTGCCCAGACGCCGCCGCGCCGCCGGTAGTGGTCGGCGAGGGCGCGAGCCATCGTGGTGGTGCCGGTGGACTCGGCGCCGAGGACGACGATCCGGCGAGTGAGCGCGGCCCGTACCGGCGGTTCGAGGAAGTCCCAGCAGCCGACCGGGTCCTTGCGGACAGCGGTGCCGGAGACCGGGAAGACCGTGCGGTCGGGGTCGACGCAGACGGACTCGGCACCGAACCGGCGGGCCAGTTCGTCCCCGTACGACTCCGAGGTGAAGACGGCGTCCACGGGCTCGGGCACGGCCCCGGTGAAGACGGCCATGTGCGCGTCCCAGATCACCGGGTCGTGGAGATCCATGCGGATGTCGTCGACGGCGCCCACGACCCGTACGTCCGGGTGCACCTCCCGCATCCAGGCCACCCGGTCGGCGAGCGGTACGGACTCGACGGAGGCGGCGCAGACCAGGACGGTCAGCCGCTCGCAGCGGTCCTGCGCGGTGCGGACGAGGTGGTGGTGGCCGGCGTGCGGCGGGTAGAACTTGCCGAGGACGAGCCCGTGCGCGAAGCGCTTCATGCCGCTGCCCCGTGGAAACCGACCACTCACAGCGACCCCCCACGCCCCCGGCCCACGCCGGCCTCGTACCCGGGTGCCGCCGCCACCTCCACGGGCCGCCGTTGCAGCACGGCGAGATCGCGCTTCCAGTTGCGCAGGCCGATCAGGCACAGCGTCAGGAAGCCGACGTACAGCAGGGAGGTCAGATAGAGCTCCTTGTACGCGTACAGCGGGATGTACACCACATCGGCAGCGATCCAGAGCCACCACGACTCGACGAGCTTCCTGCACTGCCCGTACGTCGCCGTCAGGGACAGCGCGGTCGTCAGGGCGTCCCAGAAGGGCACGGTCGAGTCGGTGGCGTGGTCGAGCAGGACGGTGAGGGCGAAGGCCCCCACCACCCCTGCCGCGAGCAGCCAGGTCCATTCGGTGCGCGTGGTGCGCCGCACCGGCAGGTCCGGTGTCCCCGGTCCACCCCCGTGGGTCCAGGTCCACCAGCCGTACGCGGCAAGGGCGATGAAGACGATCTGGAGGCCGGCGTCGGCGTACAGACCGGACTGGGCGAACAGCAGGATGAAGAAGAGGTTGTTGGCGATGCCGATCGGCCAGTTGGCGAGGTGCTGGCGGGCCACGAGCCAGACGCACAGCGCTCCGCTGCCGAAGCCGAGCACCTCGGTCCAGCTGACCGGAGTGTCAAGGACTGTCACCAGAGGTTGCTGCAGGGGATCGAGGAATTCCGCGAGACTCACTCCCGCCTCCTTAATAGTCACTCTGACTATAAAGGCGGAACGGTCGCAGCAAAAGGCCCGCGGCCGATTCCTGTTCGAAAATCGAAAGCAGGAACCGGCCGCGGGCCTCTGAGCGGACGGAGCCGGGTTACAGACCGACCTCGCGCATCAGCATGCCGACCTCGGTGTTGGTGAGGCGGCGCAGCCAGCCGGACTTCTGGTCGCCCAGCGGGATCGGCCCGAAGGACGTCCGTACGAGCCGCTCGACCGGGAAGCCGGCCTCGGCCAGCATCCGGCGGACGATGTGCTTGCGGCCCTCGTGGAGGGTCACCTCGACCAGGTAGTTCTTGCCGGTGTTCTCGACGACCCGGAAGTGGTCGGCGCGGGCGTACCCGTCCTCCAGCTGGATGCCGTCCTTGAGCCGCTTGCCCAGGTCGCGCGGGAGCGGTCCCTGGATGGCGGCCAGGTAGGTCTTCTTCACCCCGTACTTGGGGTGGGTCAGCCGGTGGGCCAGCTCGCCGTGGTTGGTGAGCATGATGATGCCCTCGGTCTCGGTGTCCAGCCGGCCGACGTGGAAGAGCCGCGTCTCACGGTTGGTGACGTAGTCGCCGAGGCACTGGCGGCCGTCCGGGTCCTCCATGGAGGAGACGACACCGGCGGGCTTGTTCAGCGCGAAGAAGAGGTACGACTGGGCGGCGACGGTCAGACCGTCGACCTTGATCTCGTCCTTGTGCACATCGACGCGCATGCCCTGCTCGACGACGATCTCGCCGTTGACCTCGACGCGGGACTGCTCGATCAGCTCCTCGCACGCACGGCGCGAGCCCATACCGGCCCGGGCGAGGACCTTCTGCAGCCGCTCGCCCTCCTGCTCGGCGCCCGGGTGGGTCTTGGGCGTCCTGATGTCGGGCTTGTTCGCGTACCTGTCCCGGTTGCGCTGCTCGATCTTGGCGTCGAGCTCACGCGGACGGGACGGGGCGCCCTGGCGACGCGGGCCGCCGCTCCTGCCGCCGGCCTGCGCGGGCTTCGGGCCGCCCTTGGCGCCGCCGCGGGCCGCCGCGCCGCGGCCCTTGCGGGGGCCGTCGCCGCCCGGCTTGTCGGCGCCCACGTCGTAGCGGCGCTCCTCGGGCCGGGGCCGGCGGGGACGCTGCTCCTGCTTGTCGTCGCGCCCGGCGCCGGCACCCCGGGGATTCCGGTTGCCGCCGCTCTTGCCGCTGCCGCTGTTCCTGCCACTGCTTCGCATCAAAATTCCGTCTTGTCGTCTGCGTGAGTATCCGGGGTGTCCGGTGCGTCCGGATCGAACGACGGCACACCCTCTAGCGTCTCAGCCTCGATCGCGTCCGCCTCGGGAAGGAAGGGCGCGAGCTCCGGGAGCTCATCCAGGCCACGCAGGCCCATCCGCTCCAGAAAGTAGTTCGTCGTCCTGTACAGGATCGCACCTGTTTCGGGTTCCGCGCCCGCTTCCTCGACGAGACCCCGCTGCAGCAGGGTCCGCATGACCCCGTCACAGTTCACACCGCGGACCGCGGAGACCCTCGACCGGCTGACCGGCTGGCGGTACGCGACCACCGCCAGGGTCTCCAGGGCCGCCTGCGTGAGACGGGCCTGCTGGCCGTCCAGGACGAAGCCCTCGACGGCCGCCGCGTACTCCGGGCGGGTATAGAAGCGCCAGCCGCCCGCGACCAGCCTCAGATCGAAACCTCGGCGCTGCACGGTGTACTCGTCGGCCAGCTCCCGCAGCGCGTCCGAGACGGCTCTGCGGGGCCGCTCCAGCACCTTGGCGAGGTGTTCCTCGGTGGCGGGCTCGTCGACGACCATGAGGACGGCCTCCAGGGCGGGCTTGAGATCAAGATCCGCGACGGTGGAGCCGGTGGTGTCCTGCTGACTCATGCCTTCACATCCTCGGAGACGTCCTGCACCTCGGCGTCGAACTCGTCCGTCACGACGGGCTCGGCCCCCTCTCCCCCGGCCCAGCGCACCAGGAGCTCGCCGAGCGCCTCGTCCTGGTCGAGCGCGACGGCCTTCTCCCGGTACAGCTCCAGCAGCGCGAGGAACCTGGCGACGACGGTGAGGGTGTCCTGGGCGTCCTCGGTGAGCACCCGGAAACTGATCTCCCCCGCCTCCCGCAGCCGCGCCACCACGATCTCGGCCTGTTCCCGCACGCTGACCAGCGGTGCATGGATGTGGTCGACGTACACCTGCGGCTTGGGCCTCGGCTGCATCGCCTTCACGGCCAGCTTGGCGAACCCCTCGGCCCCGATGCTGATGACGACCTCGGGCAGCAGCTCGGCATGGTGCGGCTCCAGCCCCACGGTCCGCGCAAAGCGCCGCCCCTCCGACTCCAGCCGGTCGCTGAAGATCTCCGCGATGCGCTTGTACGCGCGGTACTGGAGCAGCCGGGCGAAGAGCAGGTCCCGCGCTTCGAGCAGCGCCAGATCCGCCTCGTCCTCCACCTCGGCGGCGGGCAGCAGCCGGGCGGCCTTCAGATCGAGCAGGGTCGCGGCGACGACGAGGAACTCGGTGGTCTGGTCCAGATCCCAGTCCGGCCCCATGGCGCGGATGTGCGCCATGAACTCGTCGGTGACCTTGGACAGCGCGACTTCGGTCACATCCAGCTTGTGCTTGGAGATGAGCTGCAGAAGCAGATCGAACGGCCCCTCGAAGTTCGCCAGCCGAACAGTGAACCGCCCGTCGTCGGCGGGTTCGGGGGGCGAGCCGCCGGTTCCTGCCGGTACGACGGACTCGGGGGGTGAGCCGGGTGTTGTCGGTACGGCGGGCTCGGGGGGTGTTACGGGCGCCTCGGGGGCGTCGGCCCGGGCGGACGCCGCCGCATCGGCCACCGAGGGTTCCGGGGACGCTTGCGCGGCTTCGGGAAGAGACGGGGCGGCGGATTCACCGTCGATGCCCCCGTCCCCCGCCGGCCCCGGCGCAGGCCGACCGCCCGGGCCGCGGCCCAAGGGGCGGCGAGGGGTGCGGGCGGGCTCGTCGGTCGTCGGCATGAAGGTCCAGGGGCAAGCGGGATACGGGCGGCGGGCAGTGGCCCGTACGGGGCAGCCGGCGGCGGCACTCCGGGCAGGCTACCGGCGCCCCGCCGGTCAGCGGCCGCGCAGCCGCCGTACGAGGATGCTCGCGTCGCCCCGCGACTCCAGGTCCGCGAGAACCACCGCGACCGCCTCGCGGACGATCCGCCCGCGGTCGACCGCGAGCCCGTGCTCCCCGCGGAGCACGAGACGGGCGTGCTCGAGGTCCATCAGTTCCTCGGCCGAGACATAGACAGTGATCTTCTCGTCATGACGCTCCCGGCCGCTGGGCCGCCGGTTCGCCCCGCGCCCGCCTCCGCGCCTGCGCTGCTGCTGAACGGCAGGGGCGGGAACCGCCTCCTGCCCGGACGACGGCGCGGGCGACTGCGTGGACGGCGAGGACTGCTGAGGCCTGCGCCCCGGCTGCCCTGCCACCGCGCCCCGGTCACCGTCTCCGCCGCGGCTGCGCGATCCCCCCGCGTCGGCGTCGGCCGCGGAGTGCTCCTCCCGCGAAGGGGCAGCGGTGCCGGCTGCGGCCTCCGCCGCGCCCGCCCCGGATCCTTCGGCCGCGGGATCGCTCTCCCCGGCCGGACCGGGCACCCGGGCCTCGCCGTTCGCCTTGCGCCGCCGGTCCGCGGGGGACGAGGCCTGCAGCCCCATCCCCCCGGTGGTACGGAACAGTTCGTCGGCCCCGGGCAGACTCACTCGGCGTGACACCGGGCGAGCACCTCCCTGGCGAGCTGGCGATAGGCGGCGGCACCGACCGAGTTGGAGGCGTACGTGGTGATGGGCTCACCGGCGACCGTGGTCTCCGGGAAGCGCACCGTGCGCCCGATGACCGTGTGGTAGACGTGATCGTCGAAGGCCTCGACGACGCGCGCGAGGACCTCGCGGCTGTGCACCGTACGGGAGTCGTACATGGTGGCGAGGATGCCGTCGAGCTCCAGATCCGGGTTGAGCCGCTCCTGGACCTTCTCGATGGTCTCGGTGAGCAGCGCCACACCTCGCAGCGCGAAGAATTCGCACTCGAGCGGCACTATCACCTTGTGGGCCGCCGTCAGGGCGTTCACGGTGAGCAGCCCCAGCGAGGGCTGACAGTCGATCACGATGTAGTCGTAGTCGGCCATCAGCGGCTTCAGGGCGCGCTGCAGCGTGGACTCCCGGGCCACCTCGCTCACCAGCTGCACCTCGGCAGCCGACAGGTCGATGTTGCTGGGCAGCAGGTCCATGTTCGGGACCGCGGTCTTCAGCAGGACCTCGTCGGCCGACATGCCCCGCTCCATGAGCAGGTTGTAGACCGTGAGGTCGAGCTCCATCGGGTTGACGCCGAGCCCGACCGACAGGGCTCCCTGCGGGTCGAAGTCGACGAGCAGGACGCGGCGCCCGTACTCCGCGAGCGCGGCACCCAGGTTGATGGTCGACGTGGTCTTGCCGACGCCGCCCTTCTGGTTGCACATCGCGATGATCTTCGCGGGACCGTGATCGGTCAGCGGGCCGGGGATCGGGAAGTAGGGCAGGGGCCGACCGGTCGGGCCGATCCGCTCGCGGCGCTGGCGGGCAGCGTCGGGCGCGAGGGTGGCCGCGTACTCCGGATCGGGCTCGTACTCGGCGTCGGGGTCGTAGAAGTGCCCCTGGGGCACCTCGTCGAAGTCGGCGAAGTGGGCGGTCTCTCGGCCACTCTCGTTGCCGGCCATGGCGTTCACGTTTAGGCCGTCCATCATCTGGGGGGCTGTCGTCATGTGCTGGTGGGTGGCGAAGGTGCGGACAGCGACGGAGCCGACAGCCTCCAGCCCGTTCGGGCTCTGGCCCCGTGCAGGCATCCCTGGTTGAACACCCCCGGGAGTAAATGTCGACTCATTCACAAGTCGTCTTACCTCCTTGGACGTGACCAGGAAACTTATCGATAGGTCAGCGTGGCACCATGCCGACGATTGGCGACTCTATGGCGTGTCACCGCTCCGCAGCAACACAATCCGCCGGACCCGGCCCGATGTGTCGGCAATCGAACACCTCCCTGTCAAGGGCACGCAGCCACCCGGGCGCACTTTTGGCGGGTGCACGAATCGGTTGAAGGGTTACGTTCGAGACGAGTTGGACGGAGGCCTCACAGGGGCCCGGCATGCGTCCGGCCGGACCTTGCTGAGCAAGGTCCGGCCGGACGCATGAGGTTGACGGGAGATGTTGACCCGTCAGCCGAGAAGCGAGCTCAGCTCGACGTGATCCAGACCGTGGGCCTCGGCCACCTCGCGGTAAACGACCTGCCCGTCATGGGTGTTGAGGCCCTTGGCGAGTGCGGCGTCACGGCGCAGCGCCTCGGCCCAGCCGCGGTTGGCGAGCTCCACGATGTACGGCAGTGTGGCGTTGGTGAGGGCGTACGTGGAGGTGTTCGGCACCGCGCCCGGCATGTTCGCGACGCAGTAGAAGACCGAGTTGTGGACCATGAAGGTCGGCTCGGCGTGCGTCGTCGGACGCGAGTCCTCGAAGCAGCCGCCCTGATCGATTGCAATGTCGACAAGTACACTTCCGGGCTTCATCTTGGCGACGAGCTCGTTGGTGACCAGCTTCGGGGCCTTCGCACCGGGGATCAGCACGGCGCCCACGACGAGGTCGGCCTCGATGACGGCCTTCTCCAGCTCGAAGGCGTTGGAGACGACCGTCTTCACCTTGGTGCCGAAGACCTTGTCGGCCTCGCGCAGCTTGTTGATGTCCCGGTCGAGCAGCGTGACGTGGAAGCCGAGACCGACGGCGATCTGCGTGGCGTTCCAGCCGGAGACGCCGCCGCCGATGACAACGGCCTCAGCGGGCGCCGTGCCCGGGACGCCGCCCGGCAGCACGCCGCGGCCGCCGACCGAGCGCATCAGGTGGTAGGCGCCGACCTGCGGGGCCAGCCGGCCCGCGACCTCGGACATCGGGGCGAGCAGCGGCAGCGCGCGGCTCGCGGTCTCGACGGTCTCGTACGCGATCGCGGTGGTGCCGGACTCCAGCAGCGCGTCGGTGCACTCGCGGGAGGCGGCCAGGTGCAGGTAGGTGAAGAGCGTCTGGTCCTTGCGGAGGCGGTGGTACTCCTCGGCGACCGGCTCCTTGACCTTGAGCAGCAGGTCGGCGGTGGCCCAGACCTCGTCGGCGGTGGGGAGGATCTGCGCCCCGGCGGCGACGTACTCCTCGTCCGTGATGGAGGAGCCGGCCCCGGCGTTCTCCTCGACGACGACCTGGTGGCCGTGGCGTACGAGCTCGTTCACACCGGCGGGCGTGATCGCCACGCGGAACTCGTTGTTCTTGACTTCGCGGGGGATGCCGACCTTCACGTCGATCACGGTCCTTGGCTCAGAGGGTTACCCGGACATAGCTATACATACCCGGATAGACACAGCGTAAATGGAGACACCGCGAACACACGCGGCAGAGCCAGTCTAATGAAGGGCCTCGCGCTGTCTAGCCTTACAAAGCATTAATTTTCACTCACCGCACTACGGATTTCGTAGGCTGCACCCTCCTTGCCCAGCAATCTGTCGGCCAGGCCCCGGTGCAGCCGGGCCGCAGCCGAGTCGCCCAGCCGGTCGAGCGTGTCGGCCAGCCGCAGCTCCAGCGCCGCCTGCAGCCGCACGTCCCCGGCCCGCCTGGCCCACTCGACGGCCTCCTGACAGGTGTGCAGCGACTCCTGCGGCCGGCCCGCGTACTCCTGCACTCGGGCCGCCTCGCTCAGCGCCCGCGCCTGGGCCGGCACATCGCCGAGCCTGCGGTACCCGGCCGCGGCGGCCCGCCAGTTCCGCAGTGCCTCGCCGTACCGGCCGGCATAGGTGTGGACGGCGCCGAGCCGCCCGTACAGCCGCGCCTCGTCGGCCCGCTCGCCCTGGGTGAGCCGCTGCGCCAACGCCCGGCCGTACCAGTCGGAGGCCCGCTGGAAGTCCCCCAGCTCGGCGTAGGCACCGCCTACGGATTCCATCGCACGGCCGGTGGCGTACGGATCCTTCGCGGCCCGTGCGGCGTCCAGCGCGGCCCGGTAGCGGGTCAGCGCCTCCTGCGTACGGCCGGTCCTGGCATCGAGGTCGGCGAGATTGAGCAGTGCGGCGGCCCGTTCGCGCGGCAGTTCGCGCCGTTCGGCGACTGCCAGAACCAGACCGTGCAGTCCGTACAGCTCGGGCGCGGCCGCCTCGGTGCCCTGGTGCACGGCCAGCGCCCGCACCAGTGCGGCCACCAACCTCCTTGCCAGCGTGTCGAGTTCACCGTCCTCGACGGCAAGCCCGGCCGAGGCCAGCAGGGCGGGACGGCGGATCCGCAGCCATTCGGCGGCCGCATCGGGGCTGGGGAAACGCAGCGAGCGCGGCAGCCCGGCGAGCTTGCGGCGGGCCGGGGAACCCTCGGGCTCGGTGACCGCACGGCAGGATTGCAGCAGCCGTACGGTCCGCTCCAGCATCCGGGCTCTGGCGAGCTGGATCTCCGTCGGCCGGTCCCTGTCCTCCAGCAGCGCCCGCAGCAGCGGAGCGAGGCAGCCGGGCAGCTCGTACTGCGGCTGGTCCGCCCCATTGGTACTCAGCAGTCCCAGGGCCACGAAGTCGTCGAGGGTCGTCTGGGCCGCGGAGACGGAGCAGCCGGCCAGGGCGGAGGCCGTGTGGGCGTCGGCGAGTCCGGCGGGAGCGAGGGCCAGCAGTCGCAGTATCCGGGCGGCGGTCTGCGGCAGGGAGTCATGGACCAGCCGGAAGGCGCGCGCCAGCGGGCGGGCGCCGGTGGACTGCTCCGTGTCGTCCGGCAGCTCGCGCAGCTGTTTGGTGACATCGGCGACCGATGCCATGGGGTGGGCGGCGAGCCAGCCGCCGACCATGACCAGGGCGGCCGGCAGGCCGGCGCACTCCTCGGCGAGGGTCTCGGCGGTCCGCGGGTCGACGGTGATCCTGACCTGGCCGATGATGCGGGCGAGCAGCCGGACGGCGGAGCCCGCGTCCAGGCCGCCGATGGTGCAGGGGCGGACACCGGGGATACCGGTCAGCGGGCCCTCGGAGGTGGCGACGACCAGGCAGTCGGGGTTGTCCGGCAGCAGTGGGTCGACCTGTTCCGCATCCACGGCGTCGTCGAGGAGCAGCAGGGCGCGGCGCTCGGCGAGCGCCTCGCGGACCATTTCGGAGAGCTCGTCCCCGTCCGCGCCGGGCGGCCCCGTCACGCCCAGCTGGTCGAGCAGCTCACGGGCGGTGCGCTCGGTGGGGACGGGTGCGCCGCCGGGGTCGGTGAGCCGGGCCCGGAGCAGGCCGTCGGGGTGGTCGCCGGTGGAGAGCAGCCGGCCGGTGAGCTCGCCGGCGAGTGCGGTGCGTCCGGAGCCGGGGCGTCCGGCGATCAGCAGGACCCGGGCGCGGGCGGCCTTGCGACCGGCCAGGGTATCCAGTCCGGCCCGTTCGATGTCGGCTCGCAGCGCCTTCAACTCACGGTCGCGGCCGAAGAATTGGGGTGGGACGGTGCTGGACGGCTCCTCGGTTCCCGCTGCCTCGGCCGGGCCGCTGGTGTCCACCGCCTGATCCGTCACGGGCCACGCTCCACTTCGCTGCACGCGTTGCCCGCCGGGACTCCGGCCAGGGCATTCCGAGCGTAGTTCAGGCGTGTGGACGAATTCCGTGGAGCATGGCGCAGAGGTCCCCCGATCGGATCAGCATCTATTCCGATCGGAGGACGCCGGTGAAGCGTTCAGCTGCCCCTACGGGCGGTCGGACCTCGAACGATCCCTGCGACCGCGGGACCTCGAACAATCCTTACGAACCGTCAGACCGCTGACCGTCAGGCCTCGAACGGGCGGGCCGGCCACGGCGCCTCGGCCGGACGCAGCGACTCGATCCCGTCACCGGCGAGCACCGTCGCGAGCGAAAGGACGCCCACCACGAGGCAGTTGTTGTGCAGATCCCCGGCGAGCACCCCCCGAACCAGCTCCTGGAGCGGCACCCGGGCCAGCTCCATGTCGGCCTCTTCCTCGGAGACCTCGAAGCGCTCCCCGTCGGCCTCGGACAGATTCCGGGCCAGGAAGATCCGTACGGCCTCGTCGCAGCCGCCCGGCGTGGTGTAGACGTCGGTCAGCACCCGCCAGTCCTCGGCCTTGACGTACGCCTCCTCGTAGAGCTCTCGCTGGGCCGCGTGCAGCGGGTTCTCACCGGGGATGTCGAGCAGTCCCGCCGGGATCTCCCAGAGCTTGTGGCGCACCGGGTGGCGGTACTGCCGCAGCACGACGACCCGGTCCTCCTCGTCGAGCGCGAGCACGGCGACCGAGCCCGGGTGGACCTGGTAGTCGCGGCGTACGACCGTGCCGTCGGGCATCACCACTTCATCGGTGCGGACGCTGGTCTTGTTGCCGGTGAAGGGCGTCTCGGTCGCGGTGACCTGCCACTCCTCGGGCGTGTCCTGGAAACCCATCTACGTCCTCCCACAAAAAACAGAAACCGGGGCACGCATCCTCAGTGGATCCGTACCCCGGTCAACGTTAATGCCTGTGTCCCGCCGGACTACTTGCCCGACGTGGTGCCCTGCTTGCCACCGGCCCCGGCACCCGTCTTGCGCTCGACGGCCGCCTTCACCAGGCCCGCGAAGAGCGGGTGCGGGCGGGTCGGACGGGAGCGGAGCTCCGGGTGCGCCTGGGTGGCGACCAGATAGGGGTGGATCTCGCGCGGGTACTCGACGTACTCGACGAGCTTGTTGTCCGGGGAAGTGCCGGAGAAGACCAGACCGGCCTTCTTCTCCAGCTCTGCGCGGTAGGCGTTGTTGACCTCGTAGCGGTGGCGGTGGCGCTCCTCCACGTACGGCTGGTCGTCGTACGCCTCACGGACCAGCGAGCCCTCGGCGAGCTTCGCCGGGTACAGGCCGAGCCGCATGGTGCCGCCCAGGTCGCCCGCGCCCTCGACGTACGCCAGCTGCTCCTCCATCGTCGAGATGACGGGGTGCGATGTGGCGGCGTCGAACTCGGTGGAGTTGGCGTCGGGGATCTCGGCGAGGTTGCGCGCCGCCTCGATCACGATGCACTGCAGGCCGAGGCAGAGGCCGAGCAGCGGCACCTTGTTCTCGCGGGCGTACTGGATGGCGCCGATCTTGCCGTTGACACCGCGGTCGCCGAAGCCGCCGGGGACACAGATCGCGTCGACGTCGGAGAGCTGCCTGGCAGCCCCGGCCGGGGTCTTGCAGTCGTCGGAGGCGACCCACTTGACCTTGACCCGGGCCTTGTTCGCAAAGCCGCCGGCCCGGATGGCCTCGGTGACCGAGAGATACGCGTCGGGCAGGTCGATGTACTTGCCCACAAGCGCGACGGTGATCTCGTGGTCGGGGTTGTGGACGCGGTCCAGCAGGTCGTCCCAGGTGGTCCAGTCGACATCGCGGAACGGCAGGTCGAGCTTGCGCACGACGTACGCGTCCAGGCCCTCGGTGTGCAGCACCTTCGGGATGTCGTAGATCGACTTGGCGTCCACGCAGGCCACCACTGCGGCCTCGTCGACGTCGCACATCAGCGAGATCTTGCGCTTGATGGCGGTCGGTACGTCACGGTCGGCGCGCAGCACGATGGCGTCGGGCTGGATGCCGATGTTGCGCAGCGCGGCGACGGAGTGCTGGGTCGGCTTGGTCTTGAGCTCGCCGGACGGGCCGATGTAGGGCAGCAGCGAGATGTGCACGACGAAGACGTTGTCCCGGCCGACCTCGTGACGGACCTGGCGGACGGTCTCCAGGAACGGCAGCGACTCGATGTCGCCGACCGTGCCGCCGACCTCGGTGATGACGACGTCGACGTCGTCGGTCGCCATGCGGCGGATGCGGTGCTTGATCTCGTTGGTGATGTGCGGGATGACCTGCACGGTGTCACCGAGGTACTCGCCGCGCCGCTCCTTGGCGATCACCTGCGAGTAGACCTGGCCGGTGGTGACGTTGGCGGACCCGTCGAGGTCGACGTCGAGGAAGCGCTCGTAGTGGCCGATGTCCAGGTCGGTCTCGGCGCCGTCGTTGGTGACGAACACCTCACCGTGCTGGAAGGGGTTCATCGTGCCCGGGTCGACGTTCAGATACGGGTCGAGCTTCTGCATGGTGACCCGAAGGCCGCGCGCCTTGAGCAGGGCACCGAGGCTGGAGGCAGTCAGACCCTTGCCGAGGGAAGAGGCGACACCCCCGGTGACGAAGATGTGCTTGGTCGTCGTGGATGTGGGCTGCATAGCCAAAGGGGGCTCCCGTGGTCGCGATCGTGAGGTGCGTGCCGGCGTTGCCGTCCGGAGATTCCGGAGGTGCCGTCGCTGCGGTTCGGGGGCCTCGTCTGCTGTTGCGAACGACCACCGGTCCACGGGCTACCAGGGTATCAGCGACAAAGGGAGCCTGCTTCCGGCCGCGCTCCGCATGCCGACCGCACAAGATCGACGTCGGCCCCTCCCGCCCCACCCGTTCGGCTCAGACGCTTTGCTGAGACCGTCGCGCAGATCATCCGGGTGCGTCGTATCCTGCTCGGACACTCGCTCCGGGCGAGGCACCGAGCTCGCAGGTTCCCCCACAACGCCCCCTGCGACGACCTCATTACCTGCAGTAATGCCCCACGGGGCGACATGGCCGTTCGACTGGAGATGCACGTGGCCGGGCGCATCGAGGATTACGCACTCATCGGAGACATGCAGACCGCCGCCCTGGTCTGCCGGGACGGCACAGTGGACTGGCTGTGCCTTCCCCGCTTCGATTCGCACGCTATTTTCGCGGGACTGCTGGGTACCGAGGAGCACGGCTTCTGGCGCCTGGGACCGGCGCGGGAGGACGGGGCGGAGCCGCCGTCCGCGGACCGCCGCCGTTACCGCGGGGACTCCCTCATCCTGGAATCGGAATGGGATACACCGCGCGGAACGGTCAGAGTGACCGATTTCATGCCGCCTCGTGACGGTGCACCGCAGGTGATCCGGATCGTGGAGGGGATCAGCGGCCGGGTGCCGATGCGCTCCGAGCTGCGGATGCGGTTCAGCTACGGGCGGGTCACACCGTGGGTCCACAAGGTCGACGGCCGTACGGTCGCCGTCGCCGGCCCGGACTCCGTCTGGCTGGACACCCCCGCCGACACCTTCGGCGAGAACCTGACGACGTACTCCGATTTCACGGTCGCGCCCGGGGACCGGATCGCGTTCACGATCAGCTGGCAGCCTTCGCACCACGAACCGCCCGGTCTTCCGGACCCGGAGAGTTCGCTGGACGCGACCGCGGACTTCTGGCGTGAATGGATCGAGCAGTGCACATACCACGGGCCCTACCGCGAGGCCGTGGTCCGCTCCCTGATCACCCTCAAGGCCCTGACGTACGCGCCGACCGGCGGCATCGTCGCCGCGCCGACCACCTCCCTGCCGGAGGACATCGGCGGCTCCCGGAACTGGGACTATCGCTACACCTGGCTGCGTGACGCCGCGATCACCCTCTCCTCCCTGCTGCGCACCGGCTACCGCGAGGAGGCTCGCGCCTGGCGCGAGTGGCTGCTGAGGGCGGTCGCCGGCGACCCGGAGAACCTGCAGATCATGTACGGCATCGCGGGCGAGCGCGAGCTGGGCGAGGCCGAGCTGGACTGGCTGCCCGGTTACGAGAACTCCGGCCCGGTCCGGGTCGGCAACGGCGCGGCGGGCCAGCTCCAGCTGGACGTGTACGGCGAGGTCATCGAGGCACTGCACCTCGCTCATATGACGGGCCTGACCCGCAACGACTACGCGACGGGCCTCCAGCTCAAGCTGATCGAGTACCTGGAGAAGCACTGGGACGAGCCGGACGAGGGCATCTGGGAGGTGCGCGGCCCGCGCCGCCACTTCGTCCACTCGAAGGTGATGGCCTGGGTCGCCGTCGACCGCACCATCAAGCTGATCGAGTCCGGGGACGCGGAAGGGCCGCTGGAGCGGCTGCGGGAGCTGCGCGACGACATCCACCGCGATGTCTGCGACCGGGGCTACGACAAGGAACGCAACACCTTCACCCAGTCCTACGGATCGAAGGAACTGGACGCCTCGCTCCTCCTGATCCCTCAGATGGGCTTCCTGCCGCCGGACGACAAGCGCGTGATCGGCACGATCGAGGCGATCCAGCGCGAGCTGTCCACGGAGGACGGCTTCGTGCTGCGCTACCCCACCAAGGGCGAGGACGCGGGCGTCGACGGCCTGGAGGGCGACGAGGGCGCGTTCCTGGCCTGCTCGTTCTGGCTGGCGGACGACCTGGCGATGATCGGCCGGGTCGACGAGGCACGCCAGCTCTTCGAGCGGCTGCTGTCCCTGCGCAATGATCTGGGCCTGCTGGCGGAGGAGTGGGATCCCCGGCTGCAGCGCCAGGTGGGGAACTTCCCCCAGGCGTTCAGCCATGTGCCGCTGATCGACACGGCACTGCGCCTGACGGCGAGCGGGGCGTACGTCGGCTGATCTCGGGGAGGGGGCGGGCGGCGTATGCCGGGCCCGCCCCCTGCGGCGAGCGGCATCATCGCAGCGATCCCCCGCTCTCCGCTCCGGTCACGACGGGCAGCCCCGAAGGCAGCCCCCACTCGCTCCAGGACCCGTCGTACACGGCCAGCTCGCGGTACCCCGCCAGCTCGGCCCCCAGCGTCAGCACGCAGGCGGTGACGCCCGATCCGCAGCTGAAGAACAGCCGCTCCCGCTCCCCGGCGAGGGCGGCGAACACGGCGCGCAGCTCCTTTGCCGGGCGCATCCGGCCGTCGCGCTGGATCTCGCCGAAGGGCAGATTGACCGCCCCCGGCATATGGCCGGCGCGCAGCCCCGGTCGTGGCTCGGCGACCGCGCCGGAGAACCGCTCCCTGGAGCGGGCGTCGAAGACGGCCGCGGCGGGGTCGGCCAGGGCCGCCACCACCTCGTCGCTGCCGACGACCAGCCCCACGCGCGGCCGAGCCGTGAAGTCGCCGCGCGCCACGGCAGGCGCGGGCCCGGCGTTCTCCAGCGGCAGTCCGGCGTCGGTCCAGGCAGGCAGGCCACCGTCGAGTACCGCGGCCCGGTCGAAGCCC
Organism: Streptomyces sp. NPDC058239; assembly: GCF_042882185.1. Lineage (NCBI taxonomy): Bacteria > Bacillati > Actinomycetota > Actinomycetes > Kitasatosporales > Streptomycetaceae > Streptomyces > Streptomyces sp. NPDC058239. Next base: position 13,646 of record NZ_JBHVWS010000003.1, on the reverse strand, counting down.
ATCGCTCGCAGCATCCACCAGGCACGCGCGCTGGAGTAGATGCCCGCAGCGTCGTAGACGACGACGGTGTCGGTGTCGTCGACGCCGAGGGAGCGCAGCTCCTCGGTGAATCTGTCGGCGTCGGGCAGCGTGTGGGGCAGTGGTCCGGAGTGGTCGGACAGTGCCCCGTCGATGTCGAAGGGCCGCGCTCCCGGAATCCGCTGCTCGGAGCCCCGGTGCGCGCCCACCGAGGCATCGAGGACCACCGGCCCGTGCTCGCCCAGCCGCGCCGCGAGCCAGTCGGCCCCGACCAGCGGGCCGGGAAGGGGGCCCACAAGGCCTATCCGGCCCGAGTACGCCGAAATATCGTCGCCCACGTCTGCTCCAGGTCCAGGTCCGGGTATGGGGGCCACTCGGCCCGAACCGCGCGGCGGTCACAAGATCGCAGCGGCTCTCGGCCCATGTCAACAGCGGTTCCATGCCCCCCGGGCATGGCGAAAGTGGCTGATCAATGATGCTGCCCCCGGTCGGCGGACTCCCCCGACGGCTCCCCGACGACGCCTCCGGCGCCCGGGGCCGGTACCTTCCTGAATCAGGGCGACTGCCCGCCCGACCCGAGTGGAAACGCGAGGCCAGAGCCAGTGGAGACCCAAGGCGGAATCACCGTGCAGCGAGCCCTTGAGCTGCCGGGGCTGCGCAGCGGGCTCCCGGAGGTGGTGGCCGGCGCGGACCGGCTGAACCGTACGGTGCGCTGGGTGCACGCGGGCGAGGTCCCGAACATCGCTTCGCTGCTCAAGGGCGGTGAGCTGCTGCTCACCACCGGTCTGGGGCTCGGCACCCGCCCCGCCGAGCAGCGCGCCTTCGTCCGCAGGCTCGCCGACCGCCAGATCGCCGCCCTGGTGGTGGAGCTCGGACCGCGCTTCAGCAGGCTGCCGGCATCGATCGTGGACGCCGCCCGCGCGGCCGGTCTGCCGCTGGTGCAGCTGCACCGCGAGGTGCCGTTCGTGACGGTGACCGAGGAGATCCACACCGAGATCGTCAACGGTCACTACGCGCTGCTGCGGCAGGCCGAGGACGTGCACCGGCGGTGTACGGAGGCGCTGCTCGGCGGCGGAGGGGTGCCCCAGGTGCTGGGCATCCTGGCGGACTTCACGGCCAACCCGGTCTTCCTGGAGACGGCGGACGGCCAGCTGCTGTACGCGGCGGGCCCCGGGTCCGGCCCGGTGTCCGCCGATCCGCTCCAGGTGTGGGACGGGATGCGCGGCGACCGGGCGGCCCGTGAGACGCCCCCCACCGGTTCGGTGCTGGTGGATGTGCCGGGCGGCGGCCCCGGAACGGGTTCGGTACGGGCCAGGCTGGTGCTGCTGGCCGTGGCCGGCCCGCTGGTGACGGTGCACCGGATGGCGGCGGAGCGGGCGGCCGGCATCCTCGCCGTCGTGCTGATGCAGGCCCGCCAGGAGGAGGAGCTCGCCGCGCGCGGCCGGGGCGACTTCCTGACGGATCTCGCCGAGGGCCGGATCACTCCGGAGGACGCGCCGGCGCAAGCCCGCGTACTGGGCTTCAAACCGGGTGAGATGCCGCTGCTGCCGGTGGTCATGCGGCTGGCCCCGGAGCTGTCCGTGTCGGGGAACTGGGCACTGCTGGCGCGGGCGGTGCTGGAGGAGCTCTCGTCGGTGGGTGTGCCGGTGCTGCTCGGTGTGCGGCCCGTGGAGGGCCGGGTTCCGGTGCTGCTGGGGCTGCGGTCCGAGACGGAGCGCACGGCGGTCGCGGACCGGGTCGCGGTGGCGCTGCGGGCGGGTGTGGAGCGGGCCGGTCTGGAGCGTGCAGGATCGTATCCGCCGGTCGTGGTGGTGGGCGTGGCGGGCGGCTGGGCGGCGGCCGGTGCGGGGCTGCGGCACGCCGCGGAGACGGCGACGGCCGCCCACGGTCTCAGCGACCGGCCCTGGTACGACGCCCGGCGTCTGGACATCGATCTGCTGCTGTGGCGGCTGCGGGACCATCCGGATCTGGCGGCGTTCGTGGACCGGGCGATCGGTCCACTGCGCGATCACGACCGCACCTCTCGCCCTCCGCTGCTGCCGACGCTGGAGACATATCTGGCCCACGCGGGACGCAAGGCGGAGACGGCACGCGAACTGCATCTGAACCGCCAGACGCTGTACAACCGGCTGGCCCGCATCGGCGAACTGCTCGGAACCGACCTGGACGACCCCCAGGCGGTCCTGGCGCTGAGCCTGGCCCTCCGGGCCCGCCGCCACACTTCGTAGCTCCGGACCCGTCCGACGAGCAACCGCTCACCGCGTCCGCGCCACCGCCAACGGCTTCGTCAACTCGTCATAGATGCTGAGAACTTGAGCGATCGTGTCGTCCTCCGTCGGCCAACTCGCGGCCTGCGCACGCCCCGCGGCCACCAGCTCCGCGCGCCGCTCCGGATCGCCGAGCAGCCTGACCACCGCCCGCGCGAGCGCCTCCGCATTCCCGTACGGTACGAGCTCCGCCCCGTCCCCCACGAGTTCGGGCACCCCTCCGACCGCGGTGGCGACCAGCGGAACGCCGAGCCGCAGCGCCTCCTGGGCCAGCACCGAGCGCGCCTCCCACCGGCTGGACAGCACGGCCAGATCGGCGGCGGCGAGAAGTTCTGCGATGTCGTCGCGGCTGCCGATGAGCCGGACGGGCAGCTCCTCGTTCCTGATCCGGCGCTGCAGAGCGGCCCGCTCCCGCCCCTCCCCCACGATGATCAGCAGCGGCACGGGGTCGAGTTCGCGCCATACCCGTGCGGCATCGAGCAGCATGTCGTACCCGTGATGCGGTACGAGACTCCCGTACGACACGATCAACGACCGTTCCACCACACCGAGTTCGGCCCTCGCCTTGCCTTCGTGGACATCGGCGGGAACGCGCGGTACGGGGGCGGAGACCGGCGAGAGCCGGGCATCGCGCGCTCCTCGGCGCCGCGCCCGGTCGACCAGGTCCGATGTCGTACCGAGCACAACTGCCGCCGCACGGGCGGCTCTTCGCTCCATCAGATGAAGCAGCCGGCTGCGGGCTCCCTCGGCGTGGGCGCGAGCGTGCCAGGTGACGACCAGCGGGATACGGCGGCCGCCGAGCGCAAGAGCGGCGCGTACGGCGGCGTGCAGACCGTGCGCGTGGACCACGTCCGCCGTCAGGCAGGCGGTACGCAGCGCGGCGACGGCGGCGGGATCACTGCGCCGCGGTACGGGGGCGAACCGGGCACCCGTACCGGAGAAGTCGTAGGCGTGGTCCAGTTCGGCAGGGGCACAGACGGTGACGTGCACGCCTCTCGCCACCAGCCCTGCGGCCAGCGAGCTGACGTGGGCGCTGCTGCCCGCGCTGCCGCCGCCCAGGACTTGGACCGTACGCAGCTGTGACACGTTGAATGGCTCCCGGGGCTCCCGAGTGGGCGGTGATGGCAACGCCAAGGATGCCAGTCCGTACGCACGTTCCGGCACAGTCGAGCCACTGTCCCGCCGCATACAACAGCAACCGGCCGTGACGCACCACTCGCACGGGTGAGGAGGCGGCGCGATGTTGCCGCCTCCGTGGACCCTGTCAGCGGTTCGACAGTATTCGGGCGAGCCGGCTGATCCGGTCCCCGTACACCGTCGCCGCGACAAGCCCCGCCGCGTGGGCGACGAGCCCGGCCCGGCCGCGGCCCGCGACGATGGCGACACCGAGTGCGGCGCCCAGCGCGTGGGCCCCGGTGTCCCCGATCATGGTGCGCTCACCCAGGTCGTCTGCGACGAGGGCTGCCACGGCCCCCATGGGCGCGGCGGCGAGTGCGCCCGGCAGGCCCGGGGCCCCGAGGGCGAGCACGGTGGCGGCGGCCACGGCGGGCCGCACATCCGCCAGATTGACGAGGTGCGCACTTCCGGCGATCACGACGCCGGCGAGGACCCGGTCGACGGGCCGCTCCTTGAGCAGCGCACCGGCCGCGAGCCCGGCGGCCCCGATCCCGAAGAGCTTCACCGCGCCACTGGTCACCTCGCCGTCCCGCAGCGCACCCAGGTGGGCACGGAACCCGCGGCGCGGATCGTCCGCACCGACGAGGTCGTCGTAGGCACCGCAGCCGCCGGCCGCGAGAACGGCGAGCACGGCGGCGCACCGGGTACGCGCAGGCAGTGGGAGAACGGCGGTTCCGGCTGCGGCGCCGAGGGCGACGGCCGGTCCCGCGTACAGATCGACGGTACGGCCCGCGTAGTTGGTTCGCTGCCAGCGCCTGCGCGGCCGGGCCCGCAGCGCCCGGTACGCACCCCCCGCGACGGCGGCCGCGACGGCACCGGACACTGCGGCTTTGCTGAACGTTGCTCCCATGCGGGCCAGGCTACGCAGCGGCCCGCCCGGACCGTCCGGCGGGCCGCTGCGTCCGCAGATCTCCGGGCGGACCCGAATGACAAGCCCGCCCGGAGACCGGGCACGAACACACGCCCGGCGGCCGCGAAGCCCCCGCTACCCGTCCGCCCGCGCCGCGGCCAGCAGCTCCTGCGCATGGGCCCGGGCCGTCTGCGAGTCCTCCTGTCCCGCGAGCATCCGGGACAGCTCCCGCACCCGGTCCTCGCCCTCCAGGACCGTGACCCCGCTGCTGGTCACCGACCCGTCGACCGTCTTCTCGACCAGCAACTGCCGGTCCGCGAAGGCCGCCACCTGCGGCAGGTGCGTGACGACGACGACCTGCGCGGACCTGGCGAGCTTCGCCAGCCGCCGCCCGACCTCGACGGCCGCCTTGCCGCCGACGCCCGCGTCGACCTCGTCGAAGAGGTACGTGGGTACGGGATCGGAGCCGGCGAACACCACCTCGACGGCGAGCATCACCCGGGACAGCTCGCCGCCCGACGCACCCTTGGCGATCGGCCGAGGCTGGGCGCCGGGGTGCGGGGCCAGCAGAAGCTCGACCTCGTCGGCGCCGGACGGCCCGTAGACCACGCTCCGGCCGCCGATCTCGATGCCGGATGCCTCGTCCGCCGCCTCGGTCTGCCGGATGTCGAAGCAGACCCGGGCGTGCGGCATGGCGAGGGATGCCAGCTCCGCGGTCACCGCCTCGGCGAAGCGCTCCGCCGCCCCTGTACGCGCATCGGTCAACGCCTGCCCGAGGTCCGAGAGTTCGGCGCGCAGCGCGTCGCGCTCCGCCGTCAGCTCGCCGATGCGGTCGTCGTCGCCCTCCAGCTCGGTGAGCCGGGTGGCCCCTTCCTCGGCCCAGGCGAGAACGGTGGTGATGTCCTCGCCGTACTTACGGGTGAGTCCGGTGAGCGCGGCTCGCCGCTCCTCCACCGCGGCGAGCCGCAGCGGATCGGCGTCCAGCTGGTCGGCGTACCCGGCCAGTTCGCCCGCCACATCGGCGAGCAGGATCGAGATCTCGCCAATCCGGTCGGCGAGCGCGGCCAGCGCCGGATCGTGGGCCCGTACGGCGTCCAGGGACCGTCCGGCGGCCGCGACCACGGTCGTCGCGTCGACGCCCTCCGGGTCCTCCGGGTTGCCCGCGAGCGCGGTGTGTGCGAGGGCCGCCGCGGAGGCGAGCGCTTCGGCATGACCGAGCCGCTCGGCCTCGGCGGCCAGGTCGCCGTCCTCACCCGCGAGTGGTTCGACCGCAGCGATCTCGCCCAGCCCGAAGCGCAGCAGATCCGCTTCCTGGGCGCGTTCGCGGGCGCGCGTCGTCAGCTCGTCGAGCTCCGTGACGACGGCCCGCAGCCGCCGGTAGGCCGCCGCGTACTTGGCGTGCGGCACGGCGACACCGTCGCCCGCGTACCGGTCGAGGGCCTGCCGCTGCCGCGCGGGCTTGAGCAGCCCCTGCTGGTCGGTCTGGCCGTGCACGGCGACGAGTTCGTCGGCGAGTTCGGCGAGCACCCCCACCGGCACGGACCTGCCGCCGAGATGCGCCCGGGAGCGCCCCTCCGCGGAGACCGTACGGCTGATCAACAGGGCGCCGTCGTCGAATTCGGCCCCGGCCTCCTCGGCCCGCAGGGCCACGGCGTCGCCTTCGGACACCGTGATCCGCCCCTCGACGACCGCGGCCTTGGCCCCGATCCGTACCAGGGCAGGGTCGGCACGCCCACCGAGCAACAGCCCCAGGCTGGTGACGACCATGGTCTTGCCCGCGCCGGTCTCACCCGTCACCGCGGTGAAACCGGGCGACAGCTCGACCACCGCGTCGTCGATGACTCCGAGCGACCGTATCCGCATCTCCTCCAACACGGACATGACCTTACGAGGTCCGGGCCCCGATGTGCGACGGGCCCCGCCCCCCGGCGTTCACTCTCCCGTGTGCTCCTGAAGCATTCGCACCGCCTCCGGGGGAATGTCCGCCGGTCAGTGCGGCGCGCCCCGCCACCCCGAGACGGGCAGTGCGAACTTCGCCACCAGCCGGTCCGTGAACGAGGCGTGGTGCAGCCGCGCGAGCCGCACGGGCACCGCACCGCGCCGCACCTCGACCCGCGCCCCCGCGGGCAGCTCCACGGTCCTGCGCCCGTCGCACCACAGCACTCCGTGCGGGGTGTGCTGCTGGACCTCGACGGCGAGCACCGAGGTCGGCGAGGTCACCAGTGGCTTGGCGAACAGTGCATGGGCGCTGATCGGCACCATCAGCAGCGCCTCGACCTCGGGCCAGACGACGGGTCCGCCCGCCGAGAAGGCGTAGGCGGTCGATCCGGTCGGGGTCGCGCAGACGATCCCGTCGCAGCCGAACCCGGTCACCGGCCGGCCGTCGATCTCCAGGACCACCTCCAGCATCCGCTCGGGCGACACCTTCTGCACGGCCGCTTCGTTCAGCGCCCAGTCGGTGTGGACGATGTCGCCGTTGCTGTGCACGACGACGTCGAGCGTCATCCGTTCCTCGACCTGGTACGCCCGGGTGACGACCCGGTCGACGACCTTGTCCAGGTCGTCCCGCTCGGCCTCGGCGAGGAAGCCGACCCGGCCCAGGTTGACGCCGAGCATCGGCACGCCTGAGGCGCGGGAGAGTTCGGCGCCGCGCAGCAGCGTCCCGTCCCCGCCGAGCACGATCAGCAGCTCACAGCCGTCCACGGCCTTGGGCGTGGTGTCTGTGACCGTCTCGACGGACGGCGGCAGCGGGAGATCGGCCGCCTCGGTGGCCAGCACCCGTACGCCGAGGCCGCTGCGCAACAGTCCCTGTACGACCAGCTCGGCGCTGCGGATCGCGGCCGGGCGGCCGGTGTGTGCCAAAAGAAAGACAGTTCGTGCCGCATTCGTCGTCAACGAGGCCCCTCCGCCACTGCACGGTCGACATCTGCGGGATCCAGCTCAGGTGCTCCGGCCCGCAGCCACAGAAAGTACTCGACATTTCCCGAGGGCCCCGGCAGTGGACTCGCCGTCACCCCTTGTACTCCGAGACCCAGCGCCCAGGCCCGGCGCGCCACTTCCCGTACCGCTTCGGCCCGCAGCTCGGGGCTGCGCACCACGCCACCGCTGCCGAGCCGCTCCTTGCCGACCTCGAACTGCGGCTTGACCATGAGGACCAGGTCCGCGTCCGGGGCGGCGCAGCGCGCCAGAGCGGGCAGGACCAGCCCCAGCGGGATGAACGACAGATCGCCGACGACCAGGTCCACCGGCTTCCCGTCGATGGCTTCCAGCGTCAATTCCCGTACGTTGGTACGGTCCTTGACGGTGACGCGCTCATCGGACTGGAGCGACCAGGCGAGCTGCCCGTAGCCGACGTCGACGGCGACGACATGACCGGCGCCGGCCCGCAGCAGTACGTCGGTGAAGCCACCGGTCGACGCCCCGGCGTCCAGCGCCCGCCGCCCCTCGATCTTCAGCCCGAGAGGTACGAAGGCGGCGAGGGCGCCGGCGAGCTTGTGCCCGCCGCGCGAGACGTACTCGGGGTCGCTGTCGTCCTTGATCACGACGACAGCGGCGCTGGTCTCGACCTGGGTGGCGGGTTTGGTCGCGGTGTTTCCGCCGACGGTCACCCGCCCTGCGGCGATCAGTTGGCTCGCATGCTCGCGCGAGCGGGCGAGCTTACGGCGTACCAGCTCGGCGTCGAGGCGGCGACGGGCCACTCCTGCCACGTTCGGTTCAGCTCCTGTTGTTGTACGAGGGCATCGGTGCGGGTGCCGGTGCGGGTGCGGGCCTGGCGTCCAGCGCGGTCAGCGCATCGCGCAGCCCACGGTGTACATCCTCGTACACCTCGATGTGTCCGTCCGCCGGGAGGTGGTCCGCATCGGCGAGACGCTCCAGCCGTGCGTCGACCTCGGCATTGCCGGTGGGGGTGCGTACGACGCCGAGGGACGCGGGTACGGCGGGGTCGACAGGGGTTGCGGCGGCCGGGGCCGCGCCCTCGGCGGACGGATCTTCCGCAACGGCCACGGGTGTCACTCCGGACGCTGTTCCGGCTGCCGTCCCGGACCCCGGCATCGAGTCGCTCATACGGGAAACGCTACCGCGAAGGGCTGCGGTACCGTCGGTCACGATGGCGACCATGGCGGAGTGCCGCAGCGCACTCGACAAACTTTCCGACAACCTCGCGAGGGCCGACGGCGACGTGCGCAGCGCGGCTGCCCTCGACCGCTCGCTGAGCTGCCACATCAAGGACCTCGACGTCACCTTCACCGGCCGGCTGGCCAATGGCCGGATCCATGTCCTGGACACGGCCGACGGCCCGCCCGGGGAGAAGGCCGAGATCCGGCTCGCGATGACCGGCGACGACCTGGTGGCCATGGTAAACGGCGAAATGAACTTCGCCAGGGCATGGGGCGCGGGCCGGGTCCGCCTGGAGGCCGGCTTCCGCGACCTGCTGAGACTCAGGTCGCTGCTGTAGCCGCAGGGCGGATCCGCTTTCCCGGCCGGTCCCGCCACTGGGGGCAGGCCCCGTTCGGTCAGCCCCCTGCCGACGCCCCGGCAGCCGCCCTGCCCTGCACGCCCACCGCGCCGCTCCGCGGCTTGCGCGCGGCCGGCACCACCAACGGCGTCCCGGTCTCCGGATCGTCGATGACCTGGCAGCGCAGCCCGAAGACCCGCTCCACCAGCTCCGCGGTGACGACCTCGCCGGGTGTCCCCTCGGCAATCACCTCGCCTTCCCGCATCGCTATGAGGTGCGTGGCGTACCGCGCGGCGTGATTCAGATCGTGCAGGACGGCCACCAGGGTGCGCCCCTGCGTCTCGTGCAGCTCCGCACAGAGGTCGAGAACATCGATCTGGTGCTGGATGTCGAGATATGTCGTCGGCTCGTCGAGCAGCAGCAGCGGCGTCTGCTGGGCGAGCGCCATGGCGATCCAGACACGCTGCCGCTGCCCGCCGGACAATTCATCGACATAGCGATCGGCAAGCGCGTCGACTCCGGTAGCCGCCATCGATTCCTCGACAATGCGTTCGTCGTCCGGCGACCACTGGCGCAACAGCCCCTGATGCGGATACCGGCCGCGCCCGACCAGGTCGGCGACGGTGATGCCGTCCGGCGCGATGGAGGACTGCGGCAGCAGCCCGAGCGTCTTGGCGACCTTCTTGGCCGGCATGCCGTGGATCGCCTGCCCGTCCAGGAGCACCCGCCCGCTGTTCGGCTTCAGCATCCGCGAGAGCGCGCGCAACAGGGTCGACTTGCCACAGGCGTTGGGGCCGACGATCACCGTGAACGAGTTGTCGGGGATCTCGACCGAGAGATTCTCCGCGATGACCCGCTGGTCGTAGCCGAGGGTCACCGAGTCCGCGGTGAGGCGCTGCATGGTCGTACTCCCGGAGTCGGAGGTGATCGGGTGCGCGGGGTCGTCCCTCGCCGCAAGCGGGGGCCGGGGCCGCGCCCGGTCGCCCGGCGGGTCGGCCATCCGGACGGCGGCACACCCGAACAGAACAAAGTTAGGTTAGCCTACCCTCCTTTTGGCGCGAATCACCGGGAGCCGCCCTTCACAGCCCCAGCCTGGCGACCGCCTTCCCCGCGTCCAGCCCGCACGAGCCGTCTCCGGCGTACGACCACGCCGCCCCGCAGAGCGCCCGCAGTCCGTCGAGCACGTCCCCGTCCCCTTCGAGCACCAGGTCGCCACCGCGCACCGACGCCGTCCAGCCACCGCAGCCGAACCCGTCGCCCGCCCGCACCACCTCGGGCTGCCCGGTCAGCAGCCCCCGCAGATCCGCGTCCACATACGTCGGCCGGTGCTTCGGCTCGGCGGCCACCAACTGCGCCGCGTCCGTCACCCCGGTGAGCACCAGCAGCGAGTCCACACCGCCGTTGAACGCACCCTCGATGTCCGTGTCCAGCCGGTCCCCGACCACCAGCGGGCGCTCGGCCCCGGTCCGCAGCACCGTCTCCCGGTGCATCGGAGGCAACGGTTTCCCGGCGACCTGCGGCTCGGCCCCGGTCGCGATCCGTACGACCTCCACCGCCGCACCGTTCCCCGGCGCGATCCCCCGGGCACTCGGAATCGTCAGATCCGTGTTGGACGCGAACCACGGCACGCCCCGCGCAATCGCGTACGCGGCCTCGGCGAACCGCCCCCACGTCATGTCGGGCCCGCCATACCCCTGCGCCACCGCAACCGGTTCGTCGTCCGCCGATTCCACCGGCACCAGACCGCGCTCCCGCAGCGCGACGCGCAGCCCCTCGCCGCCCACCACCAGCACCCGCGCCCCGGCCGGCAGCTGATCGGCCATCAGCCTGGCCACCGCCTGCGCCGAGGTGATCACATCGGCGGGCTCGGCGGGAACCCCGAGTCCGGTCAGATGCTCGGCCACCGCGGCCGGGGTCCGCAGGGCATTGTTCGTCACATACGCCAGGTGCATCCCGCCGTCCCGCGCCGCTCCGAGCGACTCGACGGCGTGGACGATCGCATGACCGCCCGCGTACACCACCCCGTCGAGATCGAGCAGCGCCGTGTCGTACGCCTCGTTCAACGCGGTGCTGCTGCCGCTCGGCCTGGTCCTGCTCACCTGACTCATTCTTTGCGCTCCTCATTCCATGCTTCTGTCCCGATCATCGCGCATCCCGGCCGCACACATACGATGCAGAAATGAACACATCAGGTCCGGCCGGGCAGGGACTGCGTCTGATTCCGTTCCGTGGACTGCGATACGTCCCCGAGCGGGTCGGCAGTCTTGCCGCGGTGACCTCACCGCCGTACGACGTCGTCGTGCGCCCCGACGGACTGCACCACCTGGAGTCGGCGGACCCGCACAACATCGTCCGGCTGATCCTGCCGCAGGCCGACACGGCCGCGGCCCGCCACACGCAGGCTGCCGAGACCCTGAACCGCTGGCTGGCCGAGGGCATACTCGCTCCCGATCCCGAGCCCGCGCTGTACGTCTACGAGCAGAGCAACGCCGAGATCCTGCAACGCGGCATCGTCGGCGCGCTGGCGCTCTCCTCCCCCGCCGACGGCATCGTGCTGCCGCACGAGGACGTGATGGCCCATGTCGTCGAGGACCGGGCCAACCTGATGCGCACCACCGCGGCCCATCTCGAACCGCTGCTGCTCACCTACCGCAGCGAAGGCCACCCGACCGGCGCGAGCGCCGTCATCGAACGGACCATCCACCGGCCGCCACTCCTCTCCACCACCACCGAGGACGGATACAGCCACCGGCTCTGGGCAGTCACCCACCCGGCCGACCGGGCCGAGATCGAGGCCGATCTCGCCCACCACCAGGCCCTGATCGCCGACGGCCACCACCGCTGGGCCACCTACCTCCGCCTCCAGCAGGAGCACACAACTCCCGGCCCCTGGGACTTCGGCCTGGTCCTCCTCGTCGACACGGCCCGCTACCCGCTCCGGGTCCGCGCCATCCACCGGCTGCTGCACCGCTTCCCGGTAGCCGACGCACTCGCCGCACTGAACGGCCGCTTCCGCATCCGCGACATGGAGGGCCCGCTCCCCCGGGCCCTGGACGCACTCGCCGAGGCGGCCGCCGAAGGCAACGCATTCCTGCTCGCGGGCGACGGCGGCTTCCACCTCATCGACCGTCCCGACGCCGGCCTGCTGTCCCGTACGATTCCGGCCGACCGTCCGACCGCCTGGCAGACCCTCGACGCGACGGTCCTGCACGCGGCTCTGCTCGACCACATCTGGCAAATCCCCGACGCCCCGGAGCACATCGCGTACATACACGACACCGCGGCCGTCGTCGAACAGGCCGAACGTCACAATGCCACGGCGGTCCTGATGCATCCGGTACGTGAGGAAGTCGTCCGGGATCTCGCCCGACAGGGCGTCACCATGCCCCGCAAGTCGACTTCCTTCGGCCCCAAGCCGGCCACCGGCCTGGTCCTGCGAAGCCTCGCCCTCGGCTGACCCCCCCACAGCAACAAAAAAGGGCGCCACCCCTTCCGGGGTGCCGCCCTTTCTCATGCCTTACGACTCGGACGTACCGTCCTCGTCCTTGTCCTTGCCCTCGCTCTTGTCGTCATCCGCGGCGGCGGACGGCGCCTGAGCGGCGTCGTCCTCGCTCTCGTCCTCACCGAGGGCATCGACGAACTCGACACCGTCCAGCTCGGCGAGCCGGTCCGAGGCGTCGGTGGCGCCGTCCTTGTCGGCCTCCAGCGCCTTCCCGAACCACTCACGCGCCTCGTCCTCGCGCCCCGCCGCCAGCAGCGCGTCCGCGTACGCATAACGCAGCCGCGGAGTCCACGGGTGCACGGCGTTCGAGGCGAGCTCGGAGCTCTGCAGCGTGACGATGGCGGCATCGATCTGCCCCATGTCCCTGCGGGCCCCGGCAGCCACCAGGCGCATCTCGACCTGACCGGCCTTGTCCAGCTTCTGCACCTCGGGCTCGCCGGCCATGGCCATCGCCCGCTCGGGCCGCCCGAGTCCGCGCTCGCAGTCGGCCATGACGGGCCACAGCTCCACGGAACCGGTCATCCGCTTGGCCGCCCGGAACTCCGCCAGCGCCTCCGAGTACTTCTGCGTCGCGTACGCGGCGAACCCGGCCGCCTCACGCACCGCAGCAACCCGCGAGGCCAGCCGCAACGCGATCCGCGAGTACGCGTACGCCTGCTCGGGGTCCTCGTCGATCAGCCGGGCCACCATCACAAGGTTCCTGGCTACATCCTCGGCCAGGGTCTTCGGCAGGCTCATCAGCTCCTGCCGCACGTCCTTGTCGATCTCGTCACCGGTGACGTCGTCAGGAATCGGAAGCCGCTTGATGGGCTCACGGTCCCGGTCGTCACGCCTGTCGTACCCACCACGGTCGTCGCGCCCGCCGTAACCACCCCGGCCACCGCGGTCGTCCCGCTGCCCGCGGTAACCACCGCCGCGGTTGTCGTCCCGACGGAAACCGCCGCCGGAGCCACCACCGCGATTGTCGTCGCGCCGGTAGCCGCCACCACGGCTGTCGTCGTCACGACGGGGGCCACGCGGCCGGTCGTCACGCCGCTCGAACCCACCCGCAGGACGCCCACCCCGATCGTCATCACGCCGCGGACCACGGTCGTCATCCCGACGCGGACCACGGTCACGATCCCGGTCGTCACGCCGGAACCCACCACCGGAACCACCCCGGCTGTCATCACGACGGAACCCACCCGGACGGTCATCCCGCCGATCGTCCCGACGGAAACCGCCGCCGGAGCCACCACCGCGATTGTCGTCGCGCCGGTAGCCGCCACCACGGCTGTCGTCGTCACGACGGGGGCCACGCGGCCGGTCGTCACGCCGCTCGAACCCACCCGCAGGACGCCCACCCCGATCGTCATCACGCCGCGGACCACGGTCGTC